>JBILNT010000016.1:0-35630 GCA_044374875.1 Rubrivivax sp. | reverse complement strand
GAGGCCGACCAGGCCCAGATGCCAGCCCTTCTTCGATGAGATCGCGAAGCCGCTTCTTGGCCTGCTCTTCCTGATCTCGGCGGACCAGATCGCGGATGTACTCGCTGGTGTTGCCGTAGTTGCCGGCGGCGACCCGGTTGTCGATGTACTCTCGCATCGACTCCGGCAAGGCGAGGCTCATGGTCTGGCGGCTCATGCAGGCATCTTGGTTGGCTTGACAACAGTTGTCAAGTCCGCTGCAGGGAACATGTCCAGCTCCAGGAATGCTGCCGCAGGCCGCGTCGTGAACCCACCCGTGAGGTGCGTGGGTAAGGCGGCTTTACCGCCACGAAATCAAGGCGGCCGATGACGGCTCAGGGTCGCAAGAACCAGTTCGCCGCCAGCGGGAGCAGTCGTTGACCGGGGCATCGTCGCGGAGTGGCTGAACCTCTCGACGGCCTTGCAGCAGACGAAGGTCGTCGGTGGGATCAATTGCCCGCCCCGGTCCGCGCAGCCAGTTGAGGGCGCAGTGAAGATCGAAGTTCAAGTGGCGCGCGTTGCCGATCGCGCCAAAGGCGCTCAGGCGCTCGTCATCGGCGCGGCCGACGACGAGATGCCTGCGGGCCATGACGCAGTGGCCGTGCAAGTCCCGCGTGGCCTGGCGGACCGCGCCGCCGAGGACGACCTGCAGCAAGCCATGCACACGATCCTGCAGCGGGCGGGCGAACGCGAGTCGCGCGCGCTGGTCACGCCCGCCCTGGGAGTCTGGTGGGACCGGGCCCGAAACGATGTTGCCGCCGCCATCATCGTCAGGGCGCTGCTGGAAGACGCGCCGCGGCTGGCCCCGCGTCTCTGGCGCGCGACCATCTGCGTGCCAATCTCGAAACAGGCCTGCGGGTTCGCCATGGCTCAGCAGCTCCACGATCCGGGTGACCAGCTGATCGGTGGTGGCACCTGTCAGCCCCATGTGCCGCCTCCAGATCAGCGCCGCCCGGTTCGGCTAGAGTGACGGGGCCGTGACTGCGGCGCGGTCCAACGGGGGAAACGGGTTCCGAGTGACGCGCCGGAACCTCGCCGCCCTCGCGAGGGGTCACGCGCCTTGTCCCCGGATCCATCCCCGCGCCAACCACCGCATGACACCAAGAACCCGCCGCGTGCTTCAAGCGGTGCTGTATGAAGTCGGGGCCATCGCGTTCGTCGGGCCTGTGCTGGGATTCGCGTTCGACAAGCCCGCCAGCTCCACGTTCCTGCTCGCGGTCGTGCTGTCGGCCATCGCGCTGTGCTGGAACTACGTCTTCAACGCGCTGTTCGAGCGCTGGGAGTCCCGGCAGGCGACCAAGGGCCGCAGCCTTGCCCGGCGGCTCGCGCACGGAACGGGCTTCGAGGGCGGGCTCACGCTCATCCTCGTGCCGGTGATGGCGCTGTGGCTCGAGACCACGCTGCTCGCCGCCTTCCTGGCGAACGTGGGGCTGCTCGGTTTCTTCTTCGTCTACGCCATCGGCTACACCTGGGCCTTCGACAAGGTCTTCGGCCTGCCGCAGTCGGCGCTGGGCACGAGGTGAAGATCGGCGCGGAACGCGCCTGCATCGCGCCCGCATCGCGGCCCGCGCCACCGTCGCGGGCCCGAACGGGGCGACGTCCGGCCGCGGGGGCCGTGAGCTGGATGCGTCGGGGTGCCACGGCCGCGCCGGTGCGCCGTGAAAGCTGAACGCTCGTTCGCTTGAACTCCCGCGTCGCCGCGACGATAGTCCGCCCATGGCCTCGAACGCGCTCGACTCGCTGCTTCGGCATCCGCCCCGCTTCCTGTTCTTCACCGGCAAGGGCGGCGTGGGCAAGACCTCGCTGTCCTGCGCCTGCGCGCTCGCGCTGGCCGACGCGGGCAGGCGCGTCCTGCTGGTGAGCACCGATCCGGCGTCCAACCTGGACGAGATGCTCGGCGTGGCGCTGTCCGACCGGCCGACCCCGGTTCCCGGCGCCCCGGGCCTCGAGGCGATGAACATCGACCCCGAGGCTGCCGCCGAGACCTACCGCCGGCGGGTCATCGACCAGATGCCCGCGCACAGCAGCGACGCCGAGCGCGGCACGGTGCGCGAGCAGCTCTCGGGTGCCTGCACCACGGAGATCGCCGCGTTCGACGAGTTCATCGGCCTGCTGGCCGGCGATGCCGACGGCCATGACCACGTCGTCTTCGACACCGCGCCCACCGGCCACACCCTGCGGCTGCTCAGCCTGCCCAGGGCGTGGACGGGCTTCCTGGAAGGCCACGACCGCGGCGCGTCCTGTCTCGGCCCGCACTCGGGGCTGAAGATGCAGGAGGAGCGCTTCCGCGCCGGGCTGCAGGCGCTGGCCGACCCGGCGCGAACCGCCATCGTGCTGGTGTCGCGCCCGGAGCGCACGGCCCTGCGCGAGGCCGCGCGCACGCAGGCCGAACTGTCGGCCCTGGGCCTGGTCAACCAGCGGCTGGTGGTCAACGCGGTCTTCCGCGCCTCGGTGCCGGGCGATCCCGTCGCCGAGGCCCTGCGGCGCCTCGGCGAGCAGGCCCTGGGCGAGATGCCGCCGGCGCTGGCCGCGCTGCCGCAGGACCGCGTGCCGCTGCGGCCCTTCGACATGGTGGGCCTGCCGGCGCTGCGCCGGCTGCTGCGCGACGACGCCGCCGTCCCGGCCGCGGCCGGCGCGCCGGCCGCCTGGCCCGCCGGTGCGGCATCCCTGGACGCGCTCGTCGACGAGCTGGCCCGGTCCGATCGGGGCCTGGTGATGGTGATGGGCAAGGGGGGCGTCGGCAAGACGACGATCGCCGCCGCCCTGGCCGTGGCGCTGGCCGGGCGCGGCAAGTCGGTCCACCTATCCACCACCGACCCCGCCGCCCACCTGGCGGGCACGCTGGAGGGCAGCGTGCCGGGGCTGCGGGTGGGCCGCATCGACCCGGCCGCCGAGACGCAGCGCTACATCGACAAGGTCATGGCCAGCCGGGGGCGCGACCTCGACGAGGCCGGCCGGGCCCTGCTGCTCGAGGACCTGCGCTCGCCGTGCACCGAGGAAGTGGCCGTCTTCCACGCCTTCGCGCACATCGTGAGCGAGGCTCGCAGCGCCTTCGTCGTGCTCGACACCGCCCCCACGGGTCACACGCTGCTGCTGATGGATGCCACGGGCGCCTACCACCGGCAGATGACGCGGGCGTTCGAGGCCGCCGCGAACGCGCGGGTCGTCACCCCGCTGATGCGGCTGCAGGACCCCGCCTACACGCGGATCGTGCTGGTCACGCTGCCCGAGGTCACGCCGGTGTCGGAGGCCGCCGCCCTGCAGGACGACCTGCGCCGCGCGCGCATCGAACCCTTTGCCTGGGTGGTCAATCGCAGCCTGGCCGCATCGGGCACCCGCGACCCGTTGCTCACGGCGCGTGCGGCCGGCGAGTCCGCGCAGATCGCCAGGGTCACCGGCGGCTTGGCCGCGCGCACCTACCTCGTGCCCTGGGTGCCGCAGCCCCCGGTCGGCATCGACGCCTTGCGCGGCCTGCTGCGGGCCGGCCCGGCCGCGCCGCAGGCCGGCCGCTGACCCTGGGCCGGCGGCCCGGGCGGCCGCCTGCGGCAGCAGCCCTCCCGTGCGCCAGCCCCGGCGGGCTGGCCTGTTTCGTTCGCTTTGATCGAACGATTTGGCTCAAACATTGAATTGGACGCTCGCATCCGGGCTTCCTAGGATCGCGTCCCAGACCCCACCACGGGGCCGCGCGCGAAGGCGCGCCCTGACCGACGCGTCCTGCCATGCCCGGAATCGACCTGCTGCTCACCAACCTGCTGCAACCCATCGTGCTGGCCTTCCTGCTCGGCGCCATCGCCGGCTTCGTCAGGAGCGAGCTCGAGCTGCCAGAGGCGGTGATCAAGCTGCTGTCGATCTACCTGCTGTTCTCGCTGGGCCTGACGGGCGGGCGCGAACTGGCCAGGGCCGAGGTCTCGGACGTGCTGCCCCTGGTGGCCGTGACGCTGCTGATGACGTTCGCGATCCCCAGCGTGGTCTACGTCGTCACGCGCCGGCTCGGCGGCTTCGACATCTCGAACGCGGCGGCGATCGCGGCGCACTACGGCTCGGTCTCCACGGCAACCTTCTTCTCCGCGGTGGCCTTCGCCAATGCGATGGGCACGCCCGCGGAAGGCTACATGGCGGCGATGGTCGCGCTGATGGAGTTCGGGGTCGTCTACTCGCTGGCGCTGGCACGCTTCGCGATGGGGCGCGCCGGTGGTGGGGTGAACACCGGCGAACTGGTGCTCAGCGTGATCCGCGGTCGCGGCATCCTGCTGCTGCTGGGCGGGATGACCATCGGCGCGGTGTCGACCGACCGCCAGTGGCAGCAGATCGAGCCCTTCTACGGCGAGCTGTTCCGCGGCATGCTGATGCTGTTCCTGCTCGAGATGGGCATCACGGCGGCGCGGCAGATCCGTGCGTTCCGCGAAGTCGGCACCTTCATGGGCGGTTTCGGCGTGGCGATGCCGGTCGTCAACGGCCTGGTCGGCGTGACGCTGGCGCACATGGTCGGGCTGGGCACCGGCGGTGCGTTCGTCTTCGGGGCGATCTGCGCGAGCGCTTCGTTCATCGACGCCCCGGCCGCCTGCCGCGCGTCGCTGCCCGAGGCCAACCCGGGCATCTACCTCACGTCGTCTCTAGGCGTCACGCTGCCGTTCAACCTGCTGGTGGGCCTGCCGCTGTACTACCAGTACGCGGCCTGGCTGTCTGGCTGACGGGGCGGCAGCGCCGGGGCCTCACACGCTGCCCGGCGCCGCGCCGGGCAGCGCCGGCAGCGCGGGCTCCTGCGCCGCCTCGACCAGTGCCGCGGGCAGGCCCTTCGAGGGTTTCACGCCCAGCTCGCGCAGCATCTCGGCCTGCCGGATCACGTTGCCCCGGCCCGCCGAGAGCTTGTTGTGCGCGCCGTTGAAGGCGTCCTGCGCCTGCCTCAGCCGTTCGCCCACCTTCTCGAGGTCGTCGACGAAGCCGCACAGCTTGTCGTAGAGCTCTGCGCCGCGCCTGGCGATCTCCTGCGCGTTGCGGCTCTGCGCCTCCTGGCGCCACAGGTGCGCCACCGTGCGCACCACGAAGAGCAGCGTCGACGGGCTGACCAGCAGCACGTTGCGCTCCCAGGCGTCGTTGAACAGGGTGTTGTCGTTCGTCACCGCCAGCATGAAGGCGGGCTCGATGGGCACGAAGGCGAGCACGAAGTCCAGGCTCTTCAGGCCGTAGAGCTCGTGGTAGCGCTTCTCCGACAGGCCGCGGATGTGCGCGCGCACCGAGTCCAGGTGCGCCTTCAGCGCCGCGGCGCGTTCGCCGTCGGTGCCGGCGGCCACATGCCGCTCGTAGGCCAGCAGCGAGACCTTGGCGTCGACCACCAGCTTGCGGTCCTCGGGCAGCTGGATGACGACGTCGGGGATCACGCGGCTGCCGTCCTCGCGCTGCTGCGTGTCCTGCACGATGTACTCGATGCCCTTGCGCAGCCCCGAGGCCTCGAGCACGCGCTCGAGGATCAGCTCGCCCCAGTTGCCCTGCGCCTTGGCCGAGCCCTTGAGCGCCAGCGTCAGGTTCTTCGCGTCGTCGCTGAGCTCGCGGTTCAGCGACATCAGGTGCCTGACCTGCTCCTGCAGCGCGGTGCGGTCCTTGCTCTCCTGGACGTAGACCTCCTCGACCTTGCCCTGGAACTCGGTGAGCCGGGTCTTCAGCGGCTCGAGCAGCGCGCCCAGGTTGGTCTGGTTCTGCTCGGCGAAGCGCCTGGACTTCTCCTCGAGGATCTCGTTGGCCAGGTTGCGGAACTGGTCGGCCAGCGCCGTCCTCGCGTCCTGCAGCAGCTGCAGCTGCTCCTGGAAGCCCTGGCGCTCCTTGTCGGTGCGGGTCTGCAGCTCGATGAGCTGCTCGTTCAGCGCGGTGGCGCGCCGGGTGGCCTCGTGCAGCCGGGCCTGCGCGTCTTCCAGCTCGCGGCGCAGGCGGGTGCTGTCTTCGGCCTGTGCACGGGCGCCGGCCTGCAGCTCGCCGATCTGCGTGCCCTGGCTGGCGCGCAGGTCCTCCAGTTCGGCCAGGCGGGCCCGGGCGCTGCCAAGCTCGGTGGCCAGGGACTCGCTGCTGCGGGTCTGCGCGTCGAGTTGCGCGCGCAGCCGTGCGCTCTCCTCGCTGGCGTCGGCGCGCAGCAAAGCCAGCTGCTGCGCCAGCGCGTCGGCGCGCTGCCCGGCTTCGCGCAGCGAGTCCTCGAGCACGGCCACGCGCGAGGCGCGCTCCTGCAGCCGGGCCAGCTCGTTGGTGGCGCTGTCCAGCGCGTCGCGTCGCTGCGCGGCCTCGTGCTCCGCGGCGCGGAGCTCGTCGCGCGCCTGCCGCGCCTCGGCTTCGGAAGCGCGCAGGCGCTCGCTGATCGTGGCCAGCTCGACCTGGAGCGCGGCGCGCGCGGCGGCGGCGGCGGCCTCGGCCGCGACCTGCGTGCGGCTCCGGGCAGCGAACCAGCCGGCCAGCGCGGCGACGACGGCGGCGGCGGCCGCGGCGAGCAGGGCGAGAGTGGGTTCCATGCGATCGGTCGGGCTCGGGTTGGCTTGGGGGGCGGGGCGGCCGCAGGGCCTGCAGCATACGCAAACCCCGCATCGCCCAGCGATCCGGCGGCGCCTGGCGGCCGCCGTTACAGTGGCCCCATGCCCGAAGCGCCGCCGCCGGACGACCCCGCCTCCGGCCCGAACCGTGTCCTGCCCACCACGCGCGTGCCCGACTCGCGCGGGCGGCGCCTGTGGCACCTGGGCCGTACGGTCGGCGGCATCGCAGCCGGGGCGGCGGCCGAAGGGCTCTCGCGCATGGTGCGCGGCGAGCGCGCCGACCTCGCCTCCCTCGTGCTGACCCCCGCCAACGCCGAGCGCCTGGCCGAGAGCCTGGCGACCATGCGCGGCGCGGTGATGAAGGTCGGCCAGCTGATGTCGATGGACGGCCACGGCGTGCTGCCGCCGGCCTTCGCCGAGCTGCTCGGCCGGCTGCGCGACGGGGCGCACGCCATGCCCGCCACCCAGCTCGTGGAGACGCTCGCCGCGGCCTACGGGGCCGACTGGCACCGGCGCTTCCGCCGCTTCAGCTTCGCGCCGGTGGCCTCGGCCTCGATCGGGCAGGTGCACCGCGCCGAGACGCACGACGGCCGCGTGCTGGCGCTGAAGATCCAGCACCCCGGCGTGCGCCGCAGCATCGACGCCGACATCGCCAACCTCGCCCTGCTGGCGCGCACGCCCGGCCTGCTGCCGCCGACGCTGGACCCGGCGCCGCTGCTCGAGCGCGTGCGCCAGCAGCTCCATCGCGAGACCGACTACGTGGCCGAGGCGCGCGCGCTCCAGGCCTACCGGCAGCAGCTCGGCGACGACCCGCTGCTGGTGGTGCCCGAGGTCGATGCCGAGTTCAGCACGCCGCAGATCCTGGCCACGCGCTTCGTGCCGGGCGAGCCGGTCGATCGCCTGGCCGCGCGCAGCGACCTCGCCCCGGCGCGCCGTGACGCCGTGGCCACCGCGCTGTGCCGGCTGGCACTGCGCGAGCTCTTCGAGATGCGCCTCGTGCAGACCGACCCCAACTTCGCCAACTACCTGGTCGATGCGGCGACCGGCCATGTCGCCCTGATCGACTTCGGCGCCACCGAGGAAGTCGCCGAGGCGCGGGTGGTGCAGATGCGCGAGTTCGGCCGTGCGCTGCGCGACGGCGACAGCCGGCAGATCGAGGCCGCCGCGCGCGTCATCGGCTTCATCGACGCCGCCGACCCGCCCGCCCAGACGGCCGGCGTGATGCGCCTGCTCGAGGCCGGGGCCGAGCCGCTGCGCCATCGCGGGCCCTACGACTTCGCCCGCACCGACCTGGTGGCGCGCGTCTTCAGCCAGGGGCGCTCGCAGTTCTTCGGCGAAGGCTTCGCGCGCACGCCGCCGCCCGACCTCGTCTTCCTCTACCGCAAGTTCGTCGGCACCTTCCTGCTGTGCGTGCGCCTGGGCGCGCGCGTGGACCTGGGTGCCCTGTTCGACACCGCACTGGGCGCGCCGCCCGGCGTGCCCCCGCCGCCCTCATCGCCCTCATCGCCATGAACCGCGAATCCGACCCGCAGGACGACTTCCCCGCGCCGCCCGCGCTGTTGCCCTTCGCACGCATCAGCATCGACGTCGAGCCGGTGGTCAGCCTGGGGCCGGCGCCCGCCGGCGAGCGCCGCTACGTGCCGCTCGCCGGCGGCACGGTCACCGGCCCCGGGCTGGCCGGGCGCGTGCGCAGCGGCGGCGTCGACTGGCAGCTCGCGCGGGCCGACGGCGTGCTCGAGATCGACGCGCACTACGTGATCGAGACGGCCGACGGCGCGCTGGTGGAAGTGCGCAGCAGCGGCATGCGCCACGGCCCGCCCGAGGTGATGGCACGCCTGGCCGCCGGCGAGGACGTGGCGCCCGGGCTCTACTGGTTCCGCACCGTCGTGCGCATGACCACGGGCAGCGAGCGCTGGGCGCACCTGAACCGCAGCCTGGCCATCGCCCGCGGGCGCCGCGAGGCGCGGCGGGTGTTGCTGGACCTCTGGCTGCTCGGCTGAGGGCGGCGCGGCGATGGCAGGCTGCCGTGCATCTCTAGAATGCATCGGTCAGCACTGAACCTGCTGTTTTGCAGAACGCGCGCGGCGTGTCCCGGCTCAACTACCACCACCTCCACTACTTCTGGGCCGTGGCCAAGGAGGGGCACCTGACGCGCGCGGCGGCGCGGCTGAACGTGTCCCAGTCGGCCTTGTCGGCGCAGATCCGCCAGCTCGAGGAGCAGCTCGGGCAGGCCCTCTTCGTGCGCAGCGGCCGCAGCCTGCAGCTCACCGAGGCCGGGCGGCTGGCACTGGGCTACGCCGAGTCCATCTTCGCCAGCGGGCAGGAGCTGGTGGCGCTGCTGCGCGAGGGCCGGCGCGAGGAGCGTCAGGTGCTGCGCATCGGCGCCGTGGCCACGCTCTCGCGCAACTTCCAGGAGAACCTGCTGCGCCCGCTGCTGGCGCGCGCCGACGTCGAGCTGGTGTTGCAGTCCGGCGGGCTGGCCGAGCTGCTGCCGCGCCTGCGCGTGCACACGCTGGACCTGGTGCTGTCGAACCAGCGCGTGCACGCCAGCACCGACGACCCCTGGCGCTGCCGGCGCATCGCCCGACAGCCGGTCAGCCTGGTGGGCCAGCCGCGTGGCGAGCGGCCGGCCTTCCGCTTTCCCGAGGACCTGGCCGACGTGCCCTTGCTGCTCCCCGGGCGCGACAGCGAGATCCGCACGGGCTTCGACCTGATGTGCGAGCAGCGCGGCATCCGCTACCGCCTGCGCGCCGAGGTCGACGACATGGCGCTGCTGCGCCTGCTGGCGCGCGACTCCGACAGCGTGGCGCTGCTGCCCACCGTCGTCGTGCAGGACGAGTTGCGCAGTGGCCGCCTCGTCGAGTACGGCGTGGTGCCCGACCTGCACGAGAACTTCTACGCCATCACGGTGCAGCGGCGCTTCCAGCCGCCGTTGCTGGCAGCGCTGCTGGCGCGGCCCGAGGCCGAGGTGCTCGGCCGCACGAAGGGCTGACGGCTACGATCGGCGCCCGTGATGCCCCTGACCCACGCCCACTCGCTCGAACGCGACCTCCCCCCGCAGCGCATCGCCGTGGTCGGCGCCGGCCTGGCCGGGCTGGCGGCCGCGTGGTGGCTGGGCCGACGGCACCGCGTCACCCTGTTCGAGCGGCTGCCGCGGCCGGGTTTCACGGCGCGCTCGGTGGCCGTCTCGTGGCGCGGGGAGGTGCACCGCGTCGACGTGCCGCTGCGCGTCTTCTACCCCGGTTACTACCCCACGCTCGGGCGCCTGTACCGCGCGCTGCAAGTGCCCAGCGAGCCGGTGAGCTACGCCGCGAGCTTCCACGGCCGGCTCTTCGGCAGCAGCGCCGAGCGGCCCTTCTTCCGCTATCGCAACCTGCGCATCGCCGACCAGGCGGTGGGCGTGCTGGCGCCGCAGGACTGGCTGCTCGGCCCGGCCGTGCCACGCATAGTCGGCGCGCTGCTGCGCTTCGGGCGCCGCGCGCGGCGGGCCTTCGACGCCGGAGCGCTCGAAGGCCTCACGATCGGCGAGTACATCGAGCGCGAACGCCTGCCCGACCCGTTCGTGCGTGGCTTCCTGCTGCCGGCGGTGGCCACCGTCTGCACCTGCACCTTCACCCAGGCGCGGCAGTTCCCCGCCGCGGTGATCGTCGACTACCTCGCCCGCGGCGTGGCGCGCGAAAGCGTGCGCCGTGCGTTGCACGGGGCCGACGACGTCGAGCGCCGGCTGCTCGCAGGCATCGCCGACCTGCGCTGCAACGCCCGCGTGGCCTCGGTTCGCCGTGCCGCGAACGGCGTGGAACTGCGCCACGACAGCGGCGCCACCGAGCAGTTCGACCACCTCGTCTTCGCCGCCCAGGCGAACCACGCGCGCGGCCTGCTCGCCGACGCCACGCCCGCCGAGGCGGCGGTGCTCGAAGGCTTCCGCTACGGCGCGGTCGACGTCGTGACGCACCGTGACGAGCGCCTGCTGCCGCCGCGCCGCGCCGACTGGTCGCCGGTCGATGTCTGGCTCGACCCCGCGCACGACGTGGCCGAGTCGACGATCTGGATCAACGCCGTGCAGCCGCGCCTGCGCCATGCCCCGCCGCTGTTCCAGACGGTGCACCCGCTGCGCGAACCGCACCCGGGCCTGGTGATCGGCCGCGCCGCGTTCGAACGCCCGGTGGTCGACGACACCAGCCAGCGAGCGCTGCTGCGCCTGGAGGCGCTGCACGACGAGCCGGGCCGCCGCGTGTGGTTCTGCGGTTCGTGGGCCGAGGCCGGCATCCCTTTGCTGGAGAGCGCCGTGCGCTCGGCCGCGCGCGTGGCCGGGCGGCTGGGCGCGCCGCCGCCCTGAGGCACGCGGACGCCGGCGCCGGCGCGTCAGCCGGGCCGCCCGGGCGGCGCCGGTGCCGCGGCAAGCCGGCCTAGCCATGCGGCCAGCGCCAGCCCGGCCAGAGACAGCGCGCCCGTGGCCGTCCAGGTGAGGTGCCAGCCGCCGGCCAGGCTGGCCACCGCGGCCACCAGTGGCGGGCCGCCGAGCTGGCCCAGCGACGACCACTGCTGCATCCAGCCCACCGTGGTGGCCACGGTCGACTCGCCGGGTGCCACGCGCACGGCCAGCGAGAACAGCGTTGCCGGGATCAGCCCGCCCAGCGCCGAGAACGCCAGCAGCGCGCCGTAGCGCGCGGCCAGCGGCAGCCCGCCGTCCCCGGCCCCGGCGAAGGCGGCCAGCGTGGCCAGCGCCATCGCCGAGAAGCCCGTGGCCAGCAGCGCCGGTGCCGGCACCCCGCGGTGCAGCAGCCGGCCGGCGCCGACGTTGCCCACGATGTTGACCGCGGCCACCAGGGCCGCCAGCAGGCCGGTGGCCAGCGCGCCGAGCCCGGCCTGCGCGGCCAGCGCCGGCAGGAAGCCGATCACGGCCAGCCACTGCGCCGAGTACATCGCGAAGGCCAGCGCCACGGCCCAGGGCCCAGGCGTCGAGAGCGTGAGCGCCAGCCGGGCGCGCAGCGGCGAGGCTGCTGCAGACGCGCCGGGCCGCGGCCCGGGGTCGGCGCGCACGAGCCGCCCGACGGCCAGCGCCGCCAGTGCCGAGATGCCCGCCAGCAGCCACCACCACGACGCCCAGCCGAGCGTTGCGATCCACGGTGGCCCGGCCAGCAGCGCCAGCGCGGTGGCCAGGGGCATGTAGGCGCCCCAGACCCCCATCCGGCGTGCCAGCCGCTCTGGCGCCACCAGGCGCCTGAGCAGGGCCGGCGCCGGCAGCGCCACCAGCAGGAAGCCCAGGCCCTCGGCGGCGCGCAGCAGCATCAGCGAGGCGGCGTCGCGCGCGAAGCCGCCTGCGGCGCTGGCGGCGGCCAGCAGCGCCAGCCCGCCGACGATGCTGCGCTTGAGGCCCAGCCCGTCGGCCAGCGCCCCGAAGGCCAGGCCCAGCGCGGCCCCGGCCAGCTGCACCAGCGACAGCAGGAAGCCGGCCTCGACCAGCGTCAGGCCCAGCGCCTCGCGCAGCGCGCCGATGGCCGGGGGCAGCTTGCCGACGTGCAGCGCCGCCGCCACCCCCGCCGCGATCACCAGCAGCGAAGGATCCAGGTGCGCTGCCGGCGGTGGCTTCAAGCCTCGGCCGTATCGGCGGTGGCCCCCGCCACGCGGCCCAGCCGCGCGGACAGCGCCTCGCGGGCACGTTCGCCGGCGGCGCGCCCGAGCTGCCCCACCAGCGCCACCGCCGGGCCTTCGGCCACCATGCGCTCGAAGGTCGTGCGCACGCGCTCGCGGTCCACCTCCGCAGCCTGCTCGATGAGTTCGCTGCTGGGGCGCAGCCGGCCGTGCGCGAACAGGTCGAGCGCGATCTCCTCCAGCCGCCGCATCGGGCGCTCGAGCGTCTGCAGCCGGCGCACCCGCACCTGCCGGCGCGCACGCTCGAGGTCCACCGGGTCGATGCCGCCGGCGTGCGTGGCCACCAGCGCGGCCACTTCCTCGACGAGCTGCCCGAGCTTGTCGGGCGCCGAGGAGGCCTCGACGACGAACTGACCGCCGTGGTCGAACAGGTCGGCCGCCGCGGTGGCGTGATAGACCAGCCCCTGCTGCTCGCGCAGGCGGTCGAGCAGCGGCGAGCTCATGCCTTCGCCGAACACGGCGGCGGCCACCTCGGCCGCGGCGTCGTCGGCGCCCAGGGCCGGCAGGCCGAAGCCCAGCAGCAGGTGGGCCTGCCCGATGCCGTCGATGCGGCGCGAGCGCACGCCGCCCAGCCAGGCCGGCGGCGCGACGAGGTTGGGTGGGCCGGCGGGTGCATCGCCGAAGGCCGCGGCGGCCGCCCGCACGACCTCGTCGGGGTCGACGTCGCCGGCCACGCCGACGACGATGTTCTCGCCGCGGTACTGGCGCTGCACGTAGCCCAGCAGCTGCTGGCGCTCCAGGCGTTCGATGACGCGCCGCTGCCCGATCACCGGCTGCGCCGCCGGGTGCAGCCCCCAGCAGGCGCGGTCGAAGAGCTGGTAGGCCGTGGCCATCGGGTCGTCCTCGACCTCGGCGAACTCCTGCAGGATCACCTGCCGTTCGCGCTCGAGCTCGGCCTCGGGGAACACGGAGTGCAGCACGATGTCGCCCAGCATCGCCAGCAGCGCCGGCACGTCGGCCGCCAGGCCGCGCATCTGGTAGGCCGTGTGGTCCTTGTCGGTGTGGGCGTTGACTTCGGCGCCCAGCCGCTCGGCGTCGAGATTGATGCGCCGGGCGTCGCGCGCGGCGGTGCCCTTGAAGGCCATGTGCTCGATGACGTGGCTGATGCCCGCGAGCGCCTTGGGCTCATGCGCGCTGCCGGTGCGCACGAACACGCTCGCGCACGCCGTGGCCGCGTGCGGCAGGCGCAGCGTGACCACGCGCACGCCGTTGGGCAGCTGCGCGAGGTGGGTGTCGGCGTCGGGGGGCCGGGGGGAAGCGTGGGCCATGGCCGTGATCGTAGATGCAGCCGGCGCCGGCAGCTTCAAGTTCGCTTCGGTGAATGCGCTTGCAGTGCCGGGCGGCCCGGCCCTTGGTGTTGCGGACGCTATCGTTTGGCGCTAGCATCGATCCGTGAACGCCAAGCATCGCAAGACCCTGGCGGCCATCTATGCGCGGCCCACCTCGCCTGCCGTCGTGTTCGCCGACATCGAGGCGCTCGTGCGTGCGCTCGGGGGCACCGTTCACGAGCGCGAGGGGTCGCGTGTCAAGCTGGTGCTGGCCGGCCACGAGTGGCGCTGCCACCGCCCGCACCCGGGCAGGGAGGCACGGCGCTACCAGGTCGAGGAGGCGCGCGAGTTTCTGGAGCGAGCGGGATTCCGACCATGAACACGATGAACTTCCAGGGCTACACCGCCCGCATCGAGTACGACGAGCGGGACGACATCCTCGTCGGCCGCGTGCTCGGGCTGCGCGGCATCATCAGCTTTCACGGCCGCACGGTGGCCGAACTGCGGCGGGAGTTCGCCGCGGCGATGAACGACTACCTGGCCGACTGCCGGGAGCAGGGCATCGCGCCCGAGAAGCCCGCTTCGGGCAGGCTGCTCCTGCGGGTGCCCCCCGAGGTGCACAGCCGTGCACTCGTCAACGCGCAGGCCATGGGCAAGAGCCTGAACCAGTGGGCGACGGAGGCCCTCGAGCGCGCGCTGCAGGCGCAGGGCTGAGGGTATCGGCCGCCGGCGCTCAGGGCGCCACCTCCGCGCGGCCGAGCACCACGTCCTGCCAGGCGAACAGCGAGGGCATGCCGCCGGTGTGCAGGAACAGCACCTTCTCGCCGGGCCCGAACGCGCCCTCGCGCGCCAGGCCGATCAGGCCCGCCATCACCTTGCCGGTGTAGACCGGGTCGAGGAGGATGGCCTCGGTGCGCGCCAGCATCTGCACGGCCTCGACCATGCGGGCGTTGGGCACCGAGTATTTGGGCTGCCAGTAGCCGCCCACGCAGCGCACCGCCTCGGCCGGCACCTGCATGCCAAGGCCCAGCAGGTCGCTCACGGCCTGCGCCTCCTTGAGCACCAGCGGCGCCTGCTGCGCAGGGTCGCGGCTGACGCCGATGCCGGTGATGGGCAGCGCGATGCGGTTGCCCAGGAATCCCGCCACCAGCCCGCCGTGCGTGCCCGAGCTGCCCGAGCCCACCACGAGGTGATCGAATGCCAGCCCCTGCTCGAAGAACTGCTGCTGCATCTCCTGCGCACAGGCCACGTAGCCCAGGCCGCCCAGGGCGTTCGAGCCGCCGCCAGCGATGACGTAGCCCTTGCGGCCCACGGCCGCCAGGTCGGCGGCCACCCGGGCCATCGCCGCGGCCATGTCGGTGCCGGCGGGCACGACGGTGATGTCCTCCACGCCCATCAGTCGGAACATGAAGTGGTTGCCGCCGGCGTGGTCGTCGTAGCTGTCCGGCACGCGCTCCTCGATCACGAAGCGGCACTTCAGCCCTTCCTTCACGGCCGCGGCCAGCGTGATGCGGCAGTGGTTGGATTGCGGCGCGCCGCAGGTGACGAGCGTGTCGGCGCCCTGGGCCAGCGCCTCGGCGACCAGGAACTCGAGCTTGCGCGTCTTGTTGCCGCCGGGCGAGAGGCCCAGCAGGTCGTCGCGCTTGATCCACACCTCGGGCCCGCGGCCGCCGGGGCAGGTGGCGGCCAGCGCGGCGCTGAAGCGCGGCATCGGCTCGATCGGCGTGGCGCCTTCGGTGTAGCGGCGGCGGGGGAAGCGGGAGAGGTCCATGGTGTCTCGAGGTCTGGCCGGAGCGTGGATTGTCGTGCCAGCCGCGCGTGCTCAGCGCGCGGCCAGCCAGCGCTTGACGACCTCGGTGGTCACGACGTAGGCCCCCACGATGCCCAGCAGGCCGGCGAGCAGCGGCGCGGGCAGTGGCACCAGCCCGAGCGGCGTGGCCAGCGGCGCCAGCCAGGGCAGCGCCAGGGCCGCCGCGGCCACCGCCACGGTCAGGGCGGCCAGCAGCGGTGCCGGCCGGCTGCGCCACGCCGCCTGCGTCGTGCGCAGCACCATCACCACCGCCAGCTCGGTCAGCACCGAGACGATGAACCACGCCGTGTGGAATGTCTTCTCGTCGGCCCCGAACACCCGCAGCAGCACCCAGAACGCGAGCAGGTCGAACACCGAGCTCACGAGCCCGAAGACGATCATGAACCGCCGCACGGCCGCGACGTCCCAGCGCTGCGCGCGGTCGAGCGCGCCGCTGTCCACGCGGTCGGCCGAGATGGCCATCGACGGCAGGTCGGAGAGGAAGTTGTTGAGCAGGATCTGCGTGGCCGTCAAGGGCATGAACGGCAGGAGCGGCGTCGCCAGCGCCATGCTGATCATGTTGCCGAAGTTGGCGCTGATGGTGATCTGGATGTACTTCAGCGTGTTCGCGAAGGTGCGGCGCCCCTGCTCGACACCGCGCCTGAGCACGCCCAGGTCGGGTTGCAGCAGCACGATGTCCGCGCTCTCGCGGGCGACATCGACTGCGCCGTCGACCGAGATCCCGACGTCGGCCGCGTGCAGCGCCGGTGCGTCGTTGATGCCGTCGCCGAGGTAGCCCACGGCGTGGCCGCGGTGCTGCAGGGCGCGCACGATGCGCTCCTTCTGTGCCGGGTCGAGCTCGACGAAGACGTCGGTGCGCTCGGCCAGGTGCCACAGCGCCTCGTCGTGCATGGTCGCCAGTTCGGGGCCGGTCAGCAGCGCGCCGCCGTCCAGCCCCACCTCGCGGGCGACGTGGGCGGCGACGTGGCGGTTGTCGCCGGTGACGATCTTCACGGCGATGCCGCGCGAGGCCAGGTCGCGCACGGTCTCCTCGGCGTCGTGCCGGGGCGGGTCGGCAAAGCACAGGAAGCCGCGCAGCACCAGCGCGCGCTCGTCGGCCGAGGTGAAGTCGGCGCGCGGCGCGACGCGGGCGCTGGCCAGCGCCAGCACGCGCACCCCGCGCTCGCCCTGCTCGCGCACGAAGTCCTCGAGGCGCGCGCGTGCCGCGTCGTCCAGCGGCTGCGCACTGCCGCCTTCGTCCACCGCGTCGCAGACCGCGATCACCTGGGCGACGGCGCCCTTGGTGATCATCAGCGGCTGCGCATCGCCGTCGGCCAGCACGATCGTCAGGCGCTTGCGCACGAAGTCGTAGGGGATCTCGTCGAGCTTGGTCCAGCCGGCGGCGTCGAGCCCGGCGTCGCGGCCTGCCGCCACGAGTGCCGCGTCGAGCGGGTTGTCGATGCCGGTCTCGAAGCGCGCGTTGAGCCAGGCGAGCCGCAGCACCTCGGCGCTCGGCCGTCCGGCGAGATCGAAGGCGTCGGCAAGCGACATCGAGCCGACGGTGAGCGTGCCCGTCTTGTCGGTGCACAGCACGTCCATGCCGCCGAGATCCTCGATCGCCTCGGCGCGCCGCACCAGCACGCCCGACTCGGCGAGCCGGCGTGCGCCCCGGGCCAGTGAAACGCTCACCACCGCCGGCAGCAGCTCGGGCGACAGCCCCACCGCCAGCGCCACCGCGAAGAGCAGCGAATCGATGAACGGGCGGCCCAGCGCCTGGTTGGCGGCGATCACCAGCAGCACCACCAGCAGCATCACCCGCAGCAGCAATTCGCCGAAGCGGCGCACGCCGCGGGCGAACTCGGTCTCCGGCGGCGGCTGTTGCAGCCGCGCGCCGATGCCGCCCATCACGGTGCGCGCGCCGGTGCGCGTGACCATCACGGTGGCGCTTCCGCTGCGCACCGAGCTGCCGAGGAAGACGCAACCTCGCCGCGCGGCCAGGGGCGCGTCGGCGGGCGCGGTCCCGGGGCGCTTCTCGACGGGCATCGACTCGCCGGTCAGGCTGGCCTCGGTGACGAGGAAGTCGCGCGCCTCGAGCACGCGGCCGTCGGCGGGCACCAGCGCGCCGGCCGACAGCTCGATGACGTCGCCCTCGACGAGCTCGCGCGCAGGCACCTGCACGAAGACCCCGCCGCGGCGCACGCGGGCCGTCAGCGCGAGGCGGCTGCGCAGTCGCGCCATCGCCTCCGACGCGCGGGCCTCCTGCAGGTAGCCCAGGCCGGTGCTGCCCAGCACGATGACGAGGATGGCCAGCGCGTCGACGATGTCGCCGAGGAACAGCGACACCGCCGCGCCGCCGGCCAGCACCAGCACCAGCGGGCTGGCCCACTGCCGGGCCAGCAGGCGCAGCCGCCTCTCGCGCTGCTCGGTGCGCATCTCGTTGGCGCCGTCGCGCGCCAGCCGCGCCGTGGCCTCCGCGGCGTCGAGCCCCTGGGCACCGCTGCCCAGCTGCGCACCCAGCGCGGCGAGCTCCGCGCTCCACCAGGGGGCCTCGTCGGGTGCCCGGTCTTCCTTGCGGGCCGGCCGGTCTGCGTGCATCGCACCTCCCCGTTCCGGCCCTGGCCCGGCCGTCAGTCCAGCTTCGCGCCCGAGTCCTTCACCGCCTTGGCCCACTTGGGCATCTCGGCGGCCAGGAACCTGGCGAAGTCGTCGGCGCCCAGGTAGGCCGGGTCGGCCCCCTGCGACACCATCTTGCTGCGGATCTCGGGCGTCTCCAGCGTGGCCTTGAAGGCGCCCGACAGGCGCTCGACGACCGGCCTGGGCGTGTTCGCCGGCGCCAGGATGCCGTAGAAGCCCACGACCTCGAAGCCCTTGAGCCCGGCCTCGATCATGGTCGGCGTGTCGGGCAGCGCCGGGTTGCGCTCGCGGCTGGTCACGGCCAGCGCCTTGAGCTTGCCCGCCTTCACGTACTGCGAGGCCTGCGGGATCGACTCGGCCATCATCTGCACCTGCCCGGCCATCAGGTCGGTGAAGGCGGGCGCGCTGCCCCGGTAGGGGATGTGGACGATGTAGGTGCCGGTGGCGTTCTTGAACATCTCGGGCACGAGGTGGCTGATGCCACCGTTGCCGGCCGAGCCGTAGTTCAGCCGGCCCGGGTTCTTCTTCGCCAGCGCGATGAACTCCTGCAGGTTGTTCGCCGGCACCGAGGGGTGCACCACCATCGCCAGCGGCTGCATCGCGGTACGCGCCACGGGCACGAAGTCGCGAAGCGTCTGGTAGGGGTTGCGCGGGTAGATGGCGGGGTTGATCACCATCGTGCCGGTGTTGGCCAGCAGCAGCGTGTAGCCGTCGGGGTCGCTCTTGGCGACGAAGTCGGCACCGACGGTGCCGCCCGCGCCGGCCTTGTAGTCGACGACGATCGGCTGGCCGAGCAGCTGCCCCAGGCGGTCGGCGAGCAGCCGGGCGTGGGCGTCGAGCGGGCCGCCGGCCGGGAAGCCGACGATGATCTTCACCGGCTTGTTCGGGAACGGGGCCTGCGCGGCGGCGGGGCCGGCGGCGGCCAGGGCCGCGGCCAGCGCGAGGAGGGCGCGGCGGGTCGTGAGCGTGGAGGGCATCGGTTCGTCCTTCGTGGGCTTCGTGATCGCCTGCGGCGCCGGTGGGCGCCTTCGGACCCCCGTCATCGGGCCAGCAGGTCCTGCGTCTCGGGATGGCGGCGCATGTACACCGCCACGTAGCTGCACAGCGGCCGCACCTTCAGGCCCTGGGCACGCGCCCAGGCGAGTGCTTCGCGCACCAGGGCGGCGGCGATGCCGCGCCCCTCGAAGGCCGGCGGCACCTCGGTGTGCGTCATCAGCAGCGTGCCGTCCTGGCGCCGGTAGGCGCAGACCGCGACCTCGTCGCCCAGGCGGGCCTCGAAGCGCGAAGCCTCGGGGCGGTGGGTGACGACGATCTCGGGGTTCAAGCGCTCTCCTGGAGGCGGCGGGTGCGTTGCCGTGCAGGCGTGGCCATCTCGGCGTCGCCGGGGCGGATTCTGCCGCCTGCGGCGGCCTTCGGGCGGCCCGGCGGCCGGCGTTTCGTTCCCTTCAGCTCGGCCAGCGCCGCGTCGAAGGACTCGACCAGCGCGTGCGCGTCGGGCACGGCCGCTCGCGCGGTGACGAAGCCGAAGCCCATCGTGCCGGCGTAGCTCATCACGGTCAGGTTCAGCCCCAGGCCGTGCTCGACGATCGACAGCGGCCAGTACGTCGCCATGCGTGCGCCGACGGCGTAGAGCGGCTGCCTGGGCCCGGGCACGTTCGAGATCACGAGGTTGGCGATCGGCGGCACGAGCCTGGTCACGCCCGAGCGCGCGTAGAGCTGCGCCAGCGCCTGCAGCAGCCAGGGCGTGCCGATGGTCGGGAAGTCGGTCGGCACCACGCCGCGCGCGCGCCGGGCCACGGCCTTGACGGCCGCCGCGGCGTCGCGGATGGCGCGCAGCCGCTTCGCCGGGTCGGCCACGTGCGTGTGCAGGTTCACCAGGCTCATCGTGGCCTGGGTGGTGTATTCGGTGTTGCCGGCGCTGCGCAGCGAGATCGGCATGGCCGCGATCAGCGGCTTGCGCGGCACGCCGCCGTGCGCGCGGAGCCAGCGCCTGAGCGTGCCGCTGGCCAGCGCCAGCACCACGTCGTTGACCGTGGCCTCGTGGGCCCTGGCGATTCCCTCGAGCGTGGCCATCGGCACGCCGGCGGTGGCGAAGCCGCGCCGTGCATCGATAGGCACGTTGAGCGCCGTCTTCGGGCCGAAGGCGAGGTTCTGCCCCATGCCCGGGGCGCCACCCGCACCGCCCACGCCCGCCAGCGAGGCGAGCGTGCGCGCCACGTCGGGCAGGTGGCGCACGAGCTTCACGTACTGCGCCGCGTCGTGGCGCAGCGCCGCCGCGGCGAGCGCCGCCCAGCCGGGCGCGGCGGCCTTGGGCGCGCGTGCCGTGCCGACCGGCCGCGGCGGCTTCGCGTCGGCCGCGAGGTCGAACAGCGCCTGCGCCAGCAGCACGCCGGCCTGGCCGTCCAGCACGGCATGGTGCACCTGGATGTAGTAGGCCACGTGGCCGTCGGCCAGGCCGTCGATCACCCACAGCCGCCACAGCGGGCGGCTGCGGTCCAGCAGCCCGGCGTGCAGGTGGGCCACGGTGTCGTCGAGCTCGCGCTGCGTGCCCGGTGCCGCCAGCCGCAGGTACTGCACGTGGTGGTCGAGGTCGACGGCGTCGTCGTGCACCCACACCGGGTTGGCGAACTGCACCGGCATCGGCGCCAGCCGGCGCTGGAACACCGGTGCCAGCGCCATCCTGCGCGCCATCCCCCGGCGGATGCGCTCGAAGAAGGCCCGGCCGTCGCTGCGCCCGTCGACGCTGGCGACCCCGGGCACCTCGAACAGGTGCAGCGAGGCCACGTGCATCGGCGTCTCGGCCGTCTCGAGGTGGAGGAAGGTGCCGTCCAGCCCGCTGAGCGGTTTCATCGATGGGTCTCCCGGCCGCCCGTTGCAGGTGCGGCCGGGACCATTCTGGTCGGGCAGATCCACGGCAGCGTGACCCAGATCAAGCCGCGCGGCCCCGCCGAGTCGCGCATTAGAGCCCCGACTCCACCCCGCGCGGGGGAGAATGCCCACGCGGCACGAACGGCCGCCCCCACGCTTCATGGCCACCCGATACCCGCACCAGGGCGAACCCCAGCTCCTGCACCAGCTCACCGAGTGGCGCGCGCTGCTCGAGATGGCGGCGCTGCCCTGGACGGTGCCCTGCCTGATGACGGCACCGCACGGCGACGGCCACCCGGTGCTGCTGCTGCCCGGCTTCATGGCCGACGAGGGCACGCTGGTGGCGCTGAAGGTCTTCCTGCGCCACCGCGGCTACGACGTCCAGACCTGGGGCTTCGGCCGCAACGTCGGCTTCCAGCGCCGCCACGCCGAGGCGCTGGAGCGCAAGATCCGCTACATGCACCATGCCAGCGGCCGCAAGGTCAGCCTCGTCGGCTGGAGCCTGGGCGGCGTGTTCGCGCTCTACGGCGCGCACCAGGCGCCTGAGTGCGTGCGCCAGGTCATCACGCTCGGCAGCCCGGTGAGCGTCGACCCCGAGGGCAGCCGCTCGCCGCCGCTGGTCAAGGCGCTGTACCGGCTGATCGCCCACCCGCTGGGGCCCAGCGCGCACACCATGCAGCCGGCGGCGAAGAAGCTGCGCGAGCGCCAGTCGCTGCCGGTGCCGGTGAGCTGCCTGTACTCGCTGGGCGACGGCGTCGTGCCGCCGCAGGAAGCCACCATCGAGGGCGACCCGGCGCTGCACGAGAACGTGCGCGTCGCCGGCAGCCACGTCGGCCTGGGCTTCAACGCGATGGTGCTGTGGATCGTGGCCGACCGCCTCGCCCAGCCCGAAGGCGCGTGGCAGCCCTTCAGGCCCGAAGGCTGGAGCGGCGGCGTGTACCGGATGCTGACGGGCTTGGCGGCCTAGACGGCCTGCCGCCTTTCGGGTGGCGCGGGCCGGTCGGACGCAGGCGGGAGCCCCGGCTGGCGTCAGCGCGCCGGGCCTGCGGTGCGCGCGCTCGCGCGGCGAGGTGCCGTCCGTGCGGCCTTCGGTGCAGGGGTGCGGTCGGCCGCCGCCGCCGGCTTTACCGTGACGCTCGCGCGCCGTCGCGCCTTCTGGCTCGCCACGGGCACCCCCTGCGCCGCGGCCAGCAGCTCCTGGAAGCTGTCGCGCACGCACTGCGCGAAGAACTCCGGGTCGGGCATCAGCTCGCGGCACGACGTGGGCGAGACGATGATCCGGCCGTCGTAGCTGGTCACCGCCACCGACAGCCCCAGCCCGTCGGCGATCGGCATGATGGCGGAGAAGTAGCTCATCCGCGCGCCGCACAGGTACAGCGGCATGGCCGGCCCCGGCACGTTCGTGATGGCGCAGTGCGCGGGTGGCGCGCGGCGGCCGAGCGCGCGCGTGGCGCCGGCGATGAACTTGCTGGCCAGCGCCAGCGCCGCGGCGGGGCCCAGGCGCGCGACGTCGGCGATCTCGCGCGCGCCCACCGCGCGCCGGATCACGTCGCTGGACGCGGTGTGCGCGTGGATCGAGCGCAGCCGCTCCAGCGGGTCGGCCAGCTGCGTGCCCAGCGGCACGTGCAGCCAGGCCAGGCCGCGGCCCGGGCTCCCGGCACCCTCGTCGGCGTCGCTCGTCACCGAGATCGGCGTCAGCGCGGTCAGGCTCGCCTCGGGCAGCTCGCCGTGGTGCTCGAGGTAGCGCCGCAGCGCCCCGCCGCACACCGCCAGCACGGCGTCGTGCACGTTCGAGCCGGGCACCGCGGCGCGGATGGCGCGGAACTCGTCGAGCGTGAAGCGCCGCGTCTCGAACACGCGGTGCGGCGACACCACCGCGTTGAAGCGCGTGACCGGCGGGCCCTCGGCGCGCAGCAGGTCGCCCGCCACGGCGGCGGCCGCCGGCACGGCGTCGCGCAGCGCGCGGGCCAGCGGCGTGGCCAGCTGCGCCGTGGCCTTGATCGAGCGCAGCATGCCGCGCCCCACCACCGGCAGCGAGCGCGGGGGGCGTTCCGGGAACCACGGCGCCGGCGGCGCGGCCGGCCCCGGCTCGGGCGAGAGGTCGTGCAGCAGCATCGTCAGCTCGTTGCCCTGCTCCAGGTCCAGCGCCGCGAGGTGCGTCTTCGTCAGCAGCGCGAAGCTGCCCGCCGGCAGGTCGAGGAAGCTGTCCAGCCCCTCGATCACGTACGCCTCCCACAGCGGCCGGCTCATGTCCAGCGGCCGGGCGTGGATGCGCGAGGCCTGGATGCAGAACTGCCGCCAGTCGCCCGGCTTGGGCAGCGCGATGTGGCGCACGTGGTACTCGAGGTCGAAGTGCTCGTCGTCGACCCAGTACGGGTTGTCGAGGTCGAGCGGCACGCGCATCAGGCGCTGCCGGAACACCGGCGAGCGGTCGAGCCGGCGCTCGATGTGGGCGAGGATGCTCTTGAAGCGCACCACGCCGCCGGGCGCCGTCGACTGGTCGTAGATGTGGATCAGCGTGACGTTGGCGTTGGCGTGCGACGAGTCTGCGTAGAGAAACGACGCATCGTGTCCGCTGAGTTGGCGCATCGGGCTGCCCCCTGGGCGCGGCACGGGGCCGCGACGCGACCAATATACCCCCGTGCGACGGGGTGCCGGGGCCATTCAGGCCGGGGGCGGCCGGCGCCGGCCGCCCGCCGCTTCACGGGGTGGCCGGCCAGCGCAGCACCTGGCCCGTCTCGCGCGCTAAGCGTTCCAGATCCTCCTGCGTGTCGATGTCCAGCGTGTAGCGCCGGTTGCCGGTGGCGAAGGGCGCCACCGCCTCGGGGTGGGCCGCCTGCCACTGCCGGCAGCCCACCTGCGCGCCTGCCGCCAGGATCTGCCGGCGTACTTCGCTCGAGAAGATCACCGGGTTCCCGCGTTCGCCACCCACTTCCGGGTAGACCACCTGCGTGCCCCCGGGCCGACTCGTCCATGCGCCGATCAGCGCGCCGATGTCCTGCGCCTCGACGAGCGGCTGGTCGGCCAGCGCGACGATCACGGCGTCGAGCCTGCCGGTCAGCGCGGCCAGCCCGATGCGCTGCGACGAGACCTGCCCGTCGTCGGGGCGGGGGTTGCGCACGATCGTCACCGCGAGGGCCTGAAGCGCCGGCGCGATCGCTTCGGCGTGGTGGCCCAGCACGACGACCACCTCGTCCACGCCCGCGCCCGACAGCGCGCCGAGCTGCCGGCGGATCAGCGGCACCCCGCCAAGCTCGAGCAGGCTCTTGGGCCGCGTGCCGATGCGCGAGCCGCTGCCTGCCGCCAGCAGCACGGCGCCCACCCCCAGCGGGCTGCCCGGGCCGCCTCCTTCGGCGTCGGGTGCCATTGCGCGCGCTCCCGTCGTCAGGACGCCCTGCGCCCGAACAGGCCGGCGAACCAGCGCTTGATCACGATCCAGATCAGCGCCAGCGCGTTGAGCTCCCTGACGGGCCGCGGCGCCGGTGCCGCGGCGGGCGCCACGCCGGTGGGTGCAGCCAGCGCCGGCACCATGACCGTGGCCGCTGCGGCGGGCTCGGCCCCTGCCTCGGCGGCCGCCTGCGCCGCGTGCACCACCTCGGCCGCCGCGGGGGCCGGCACCGCCGCCGCGGCGGCGCGGAAGTTGTCGGCAAACTGCGCCAGCATCGCGTCGGACACCGGCACCAGCAGCCGGCTGCCGAACTGCGCCAGCTTGCCGCTGACGGTGATCGTCGCCGTGCCCGCCAGCACCGCCGAGCCCGGCGCCTCACCGGGCTCGAGCTGCGCGCGCAGGTTCATCTGCGCCGACGAGCCGGCCTTGTCGGCGCCCTTGCCGGTCATGTCCAGCGAACGCGCGGCCGCATCGATGCCCAGCACCTCGATCTCGCCGCCGAAGGTCATCACCGCCGGGCCCACCTTGCTGCGCACCGTGCCCTTGAAGTGCGTCTCGTCGACCTGCTCGGTGATCTGCGCGCCCGGCATGCAGCCGGCGGTGGCGCGGACATCCGAGAGCACCGCCCAGCACTGGTCGACGCTGGCGGCGATCGGGTAACGCTTGTCGAGCTTGACTTCCATGTTCTTCCTCGTCGGTGGCGGGGCGGGTCGCGGAAAGTGAGATGCGCCCCGCGCAGCCGGCCCTTAGTCTGCCGGCCCGTGCGACGGCGCTGGCAGGCGGTGTCGAGTCTCTGCCTCATGCCATGCCCCGCCCCTCGATGCCGGCGCGCTGCATCAGCTCCTGCGCCAGTCGCCGGAAATCCTCCCTGCACTGCTGAACGCTGGCCTGGTGGGCGCCTATGGCGCCTTCGGAGGGCTTGAGCGCGAACATCGGTTTGCGCGCTTCCATCGCCATCGGCATCAGGCTGCGGTAGTGCTTGATGCGCTGGATCTGATGCGGGTCGTGCGGGGGCGCCGCCGCGGGCACCTCCTGGCCGAGCACGCTCTCCCGGTACGCCGTGGGCAGCCGGTGCTGCCACTTCGCGTAGGCGCGCGTCGGTCGTCCCAGTCGCTCGGCGTGCTGCATCAGCACGTAGCCCATGGGTGCCATGTGGCCCGGAGGCATCTCGCCCAGGCCGGGCGGCACCTTCCCGAGGGACTGCCGCCAGGTGTCGCGCCACTGCCGCAACGTCGGCCCCAGGTTCTTCAGCCCCTGCAGCGAGAACAGGTCGGGGGCCACGGGCACCACCACGTGGCTGGCCGCCACCAGCGCTGCCCGGTTGATGGCGCCCAGGTTGGGGCCCACGTCGATCAGCACCACGTCGGCCCGGTGCTGCGCCGCGGCCTCGCGCAGCACGCGCCAGAATGCCGTCGTCACGCGGAAGGCGCGCTCGCGGCCTTCCAGGCAGCGTGGCCATTCGGTGGAGAGGTCGTCCTCGATGCGCGAGAGCGCCAGGTCACCCACCAGCAAGCCCAACTCGCCCGACAGCAGCTCCACGTGCGCCGGCTGCACGTCTCCGGTGCCTGCGAACAGCGGGCCCACCGCGCCGAAGAGCGTGTCGCGGTGGGGGCCGTCGGGCCACAGCATTTCCAGCGCGTCCTCGTCCAGCGCCATGATCGAGAGGTTGGATTGAGGGTCCAGGTCCACTGCCAGCGGGCGCAGGCCCAGCTCGGCCAACATCCAGGCGCAGTGATACACCAGCGAAGTCTTGCCCACCCCGCCCTTGTTGTTGAAGAAGGCGATGCTGATCATGGCGCCTCTCGCAGCACGATCGCGGCCACGTGGCCCGGCTGCACCTCGAAGCGCAGGCGCGCTCCCAGCGCCTTGCGTGCAATCGCGATGCCTGCGCCGAACCGCTGCACGTAGCCCAGCGCGCGCAGCGCCTCGGCCAGATTGGGGTTGCGGTAGTCGGTGATCCCGGGCTGGCCGAAGTTCTCGGGCGTGACGCTGCCGAACGGCCCGCCCGGGTTGTGAATCTCGATGCGGTCGTCGAACCAGTACACGCGCACGGGGGCGTTCGTGGCCTCGTAGCTGCGGTGCATCAGCGCGTTGCGCACCAGTTGCCGCAGCGCGTCGGCCGGGTACTCCTCGACCCGGGCCTCGAGGCGGCGGTCGGCGAAACGCACGCTGCGCAGGTTGTGCGCGTCGAGCTTCTCCTCCAGTCTGCGCAGCTGGTCGGTCACGGTGCCGTGGATGGGCTCCTCGTCCACCGTCGGCGCGCTCAGGTCACCGCCTGCGATGCGCAGGAATTGTGTGTAGGCCCCCGGCAGCCACTCGGCCGGGGCCTTGCCCACCACCAGCAGCCCCAGCACCGTGGGGGTGGGGGAGGCCTCCGCGGCGATCATCTTCGTGGCCGCAAGCCGCTGCGCCAGGCTGCGCTCGTTGGCCGCCAGCACGTCGGGCGCCACCAGCGAGGGCAGGTACTCCTGCTCGAAACGCAGGCGGTCGAGTTCTTCGAGCGTGGCCCCGGCCACGGGTTGCACGTCGTAGGGGCGGTCATGGTGTCGCCGCCGCTCGTTGAGGATGCGCTCGTCCTGCGCGCTGGCCAGGCCACGGCGGGGGCCCCAGCGCACGTGAATGCGGCCCTTGCAGCGCACCGGCGGGCTGTCGCTGGGCCACACCGTCAACACGGCCATGTCGTGCCCGCCCAGCCGGCGCTTTTCCACCAGCAGCGCGGGGGGCGGTGCGATGTTGCCGTCGGTCTTGATGTCGGCCAGCTGCCGCAGCAGCTCGTCGCTCACCTCCAGCGCGGCGGCGGTGCCGTCGTCGCGCGCGCCCACGAACACCACGCCGGCCCGGCCATGCCCGGCCAGGTCATTGGCGAAGGCGCACACCGCCTCGCGCACGGTGTTCGGGGCCTGCCCGCGGAACGACTCCTTGCGTTCCACGCGGTCCGACTCCAGGTCGGCCAGCATGGCTTCTAGCGCGGCGTCGGAATAGGGCGTCATGCGTCGTGGTCCTCACAGCGGCGAGACGGCGGCGGTGCGCAGACCCATCGGCGTTCGGGGGTGGGTGAAGGCAGGCTGCGGCAGGGTGGAGGCCACCGCGGCAGGGGCGATTGAACCACGCCGGCCCGCCGTGCGCTGCCACGATTCCTGACACAACTCCTGACAAGTCGGCATGCCTCGGTGCAAGCCCGGCGCGGCCTGGACGGCCCAGAATGAACCATCCGAACCGGATGGAGCCCGCCCATGAAGTCGCCGCCGCCCCCTGCCGCCGACGAGCCCGAGGACCTGGCGGCCGTCAGGCTGGTACCGCCTGACCTCGAATCGCTGGTGCAACACCCCGACGGCTGGTACTGGCTGACCCCCGACGGGCGCCAGCAGTTCGGCCCCTACGTGAACGCCGAGGACGCCATCGCGGCGATGAACGCCGCCGCCGAGGACGCGCTGGAATGCGGCGAGACCCTCGACGAAGCCGAGCGTGAACTCGGGCTGGCCGAGTGGATCGACCCCGACACCGGCGAGCTGGCCGAGGATTCGCGCACCCGCATCGAGGATCACTGACGCCGAGGCGCCCGCGCGGCTTCAGTGCGCGGCCGAGGCGATCACGCCGCCGCCCAGGCACACCTCGCCGTCGTACAGCACGGCCGACTGGCCCGGCGTGACGGCCCACTGCGGCTGCGCGAAGGCCAGCGCGAACCGGCCATCGGCCCGCGGCGCGAAGTGGCAGGGCGCGTCGGGCTGGCGGTAGCGCGTCATCGCCGCCAGCGGGCCCTCGGCCGGCGGCACGCCGGCCACCCAGTTGCAGTCGTCGGCCTCGAGCGTGCGCGAGAGCAGCCTGGGGTGGTCGTGCCCCTGCACCACGTGCAGCACGTTGCGCTGCAGGTCCTTGCCGGCCACGTACCAGGGCTGGTGCTCGCCCCCGCCCGCTTTCACGCCGCCAATGCCCAGCCCCTGGCGCTGGCCCAGCGTGTAGAACGACAGGCCGACGTGGCGGCCCACCTCGCGGCCGCGCTCGTCGAGCATGGGGCCCGGCTCGTGGCTGAGGTAGCGGTTGAGGAACTCGCGGAACGGCCGCTCGCCGATGAAGCAGATGCCGGTCGAGTCCTTCTTCCTCGCGTTCGGCAGCCCGATCTCGGCGGCGATGCGCCGCACCTCGGTCTTGCGCAGCTCGCCCACCGGGAACAGCGTGCGCGAGAGCTGGGCCTGGCTCAGCCGGTGCAGGAAGTAGCTCTGGTCCTTGGCCGGGTCCAGGCCCTTGAGCAGCTCGAAGCGGCCGCCCTGCACTTCGCGCACGCGGGCATAGTGGCCGGTGGCGATCTTCTGCGCGCCCAGCCGCATCGCGTGGTCGAGGAAGGCCTTGAACTTGATCTCGGCGTTGCACAGCACGTCGGGGTTGGGCGTGCGGCCGGCCTGGTATTCGCGCAGGAACTCGGCGAAGACACGGTCCCTGTACTCGGCGGCGAAGTTGACGTGCTCGATCTCGATGCCGATCACGTCGGCCACCGCGGCGGCGTCGACGAAGTCGATGTTCGACGAGCAGTACTCGTCGTCGTCGTCGTCCTCCCAGTTCTTCATGAAGATGCCGACCACCTCGTGGCCCTGCTGCTGGAGCAGCCAGGCGCTGACGGCGGAGTCGACGCCGCCGCTCAGGCCGACGACGACGCGTTGCTTGGACGACATGGAGTCGATTATCCCGGCAGCCGCCCGCTGCCTCGGGCGACAATGCGCCGGCCCGTGCCCGCTGCCGCCAAAGCTGTTCCATGCCTGCCGCCACCCTCACCGCGCCCGATGTCACCGATCTCGTCGAAGTTCGCGACAGCCCCGTCCACGGCCGCGGCGTCTTCGCCCGCCGCGACCTGGCGCGCGGGCAATCGCTCGGCGTCTACGGCGGCCGGCGCCTGAGCCCGCGCCAGGTGGCGCGGCGCGACTGGAACCGCGAGCTGACCTACGTCTTCGGCCTCTCGGACGGCAGCGTCATCGACGGCCGTGTCGGCGGCAACGCGCTTCGCCACCTCAACCACTCGTGCGCGCCCAACTGCGGCGCCTGGGAGGTCGCGGGCGAGGATGGCCGGCTGCAGATCGTCGTCGAGACCCTGCGGCGGGTGCGCGCCGGCGACGAGCTGTTCATCGACTACGCGCTCGATGCCCCCGACGCCGCCAGCGACGAGTTCCCCTGTCACTGTGGCAGCGCGGGCTGCCGCGGCTCGATGCTCGGCAACGCCCGGGCGTGACCTGGGCCACGGTGCGCCTGCTGGCCGCACTGCTCGGGGTCTGAAGGCCGGGCTGGCCTGCGTGCGCCGGCCCTCGCGCGGGTCGTCCCCCCCGGGTCGTTGTCCGGATCGCTGTCCGGTGCGCCGCTCCTCAGGCCGGTGCGGGCTCGCCCCCCTCGCGGCAGCGGTGCAGCTCGATCGTCGCGTGCACCACTTCGCCGTGCACCGCCAGGCGGCGGCGCACGCCGTCGGCCGTGAGCTGCGGGTCGTGCGTCACCACCGTCAGGGCACAGGCGTAGGCCGTGCGGCCCACGCGCCAGACGTGCAGGTCCGTCACGTGATCGGTGCCGGCCTCGGCGGCCTCGCGGATCTCGTCGACCACGGGGTGGTCCATCTCGCGGTCGAGCAGCACGCGCGAGGTCTCGCGCAGCAGGCCGCGCGCCCACGCGCCCACCAGCACCGCGCCCACCACGCCCATCACCGGGTCGAGCCAGCCCCAGCCCAGCAGCCAGCCGCCGAGCAGCGCCACGATGGCCAGCACCGAGGTGGCGGCGTCGGCCAGCACGTGCAGGTAGGCCGAGCGCAGGTTGAGGTCGTGATGGTGATGATGGTGGTCATGTCCGGACGCGCCGGCGTGGGCGTGGCCATGACCGTGGCCATGACCGTGGGAATGCCCATGCCCATGCCCGTGATCGTGCCCATGACCGTGGCCGTGCGCCCGCGCCAGCACCAGCGCGCACACCAGGTTCACCGCCAGCCCCAGCACCGCCACCGCGATGGCCTCGCGGTAGCGGATCGGCTGCGGCTCCAGGAGCCGCTCCACCGAACCCAGCACCATCATCGCCGCCACGCCGAGCAGGAAGATGGCGCTGGCAAAGGCCGCCAGCACCTCGATCTTCCAGGTGCCGAAGGCGAAGCGGCGGTCGGCCGCCAGCCGGCGCGAGGCCGCGTAGGCGAAGGCCGCCACCCCGATGGCCACCGCGTGCGAACTCATGTGCCAGCCGTCGGCCAGCAGCGCCATCGAGTTGAACCACCAGCCGGCGGTGATCTCCACCACCATCGCCACCAGCGTGATCCACATCACCATGCGCGTGCCGCGCTCGGCCGCCTCGTTGCCGGCGTGGAAGGCGTGCTCGTGGGTCCAGGCGGAGACGTCGTGGGCGGTCATGTGCGTGGGCGTGGGCGTGGGCGTGGCGGGGTGCGGCGGCTTCAGCCGGAGGATGCCACGCCGCCGCCAACCCGCCCGCCGTCGTGGCGCCCGCCGGGGCCGCGGCGCCGGCGCCAGACGCGCAGCGCGAACAGCCAGGCCGCCGCGGGCAGCAGCATCGCGGCCGCCGCCGCCAGCTGCACCGGCCCGCTCCACTGCAGCTGCAGCAGCTCTCGCAGCGCCGGCAGCGTGGTCGCCAGCGCCAGCAGCAGGCCCACCGCCGCCGCCAGCCGCGGCACCCAGCGGTTGGCGCCGGCATGCCGCTCGCGGTTGGCCTGCACCAGCAGCAGCAGCGCCAGCAGCAGCGCGCCGAACACCGCCAGCCGCACCGCGTCGGCCGCTGCGCCCTGCCACAGCAGCAGCGCCTGCCCGCCCAGCAGCGCCACCGCCACGCCGGCGCCCTGCGCCAGCCCGTCGGCGATGTTCGCCGCGTCGAAGGGCGAGGCCTCGGGCGCGCGCGGCGGCCGCGTCATCAGGTCAGGGGCCTCGGGTTCGGCCTCGAACACGATCGAGCAGGCCGGGTCGATCAGCAGCTCCAGCAGCACGATGTGCAGCGGCAGCAGCAGCGCCGGCCACTGCAGCAGCGCCGGCACCAGCGCCAGCGCGATCACCGGCAGGTGCACCGCGAACACGAAGCGCGCGGCCCGCGCGATGTTGTCGTGGATGCGCCGGCCCTGGCGCACCGCCGCCACGATGCTGGCGAAGCTGTCGTCCAGCAGCACCAGGGCCGCGGCCTCGCGGGCCACGTCGGTGCCGCGCCCGCCCATCGCCACGCCCACGTCGGCAGCCTTCAGCGCCGGGGCGTCGTTCACGCCGTCGCCCGTCATCGCCACCACCTGCCGGTCGGCCTGCAGCGCGCGCACCAGGCGCAGCTTGTGCTCGGGCTGCAGCCGCGCGCAGATGCTCACCTCGCGCAGGCGCACGCGCAGCGCCTCGTCGTCCAGCGCCGCCAGCTCGGCGCCGGTCAGCACCTCGGGGCTGTCGCCCAGCCCCACCTGGCGTGCAATGGCGGCGGCCGTCTGCGGGTGGTCGCCGGTCATCATCACCACGCGCACGCCCGCGCCGCGGCACTCGGCCAGCGCCGCCGGCACCTCGGGGCGCGGCGGGTCGTGCAGGCCCAGCAGGCCCAGGAACTCGAAGTCGGGCTCGTGGTGCGAAACCGGCAGCGTGCTGCCGGCCCAGCGCCCGCGCGCCACCCCCAGCACCCGCAGCCCGCGCCCGGCCATTGCAGCCACCTCGCGCCGCACCGCCTCGCGGCCGGCTTCGGGCAGGTGGCAGAGGTCGGCCACCGCCTCGGGCGCGCCCTTGGTGGCCAGCAGGTGGCGGCTCGGCTCGCCTTCGGGGTACACCAGCGTCATCGCCACGATCTCGGGCGACAGATCGAAGCGGAACTCGGGCGCGTTGTCGGGGTGCAGGTGCCCGGTGCCCTGCAGCCGCTCGCGGCCGAAGGCCTGGATGGCCTTCTCCATCGGGTCGAAGGGATCGGCCGGCGTGGCCAGCACCGCGAACTCGGCCAGCGTGTGGAAGGCCTCGGGCAGCGGGCCGGCCGCGTTGCCCGCGAAGGCCGCGCCGTCGGGCGTGCGCAGCTCGGCCACCGTCATCCGGTTCATCGTCAGCGTGCCGGTCTTGTCCACCGCCAGCACCGTGATCGCGCCCAGCGCCTCGACCGCGGCGATGCGCCGCGTCAGCACCTGGCGGTGCGACATGCGCCACGCCCCCAGCGCCAGGAACACCGTGAGGATCACCGGGATCTCCTCGGGCAGGATGGCCATCGCCAGCGCGATGCCGGCCAGCAGGCTTTCCAGCAGCGGCCGGCCGCCCCGCCACGCCAGCAGCAGCACCAGCGCCGCGGCCAGCGCCAGGCCCGCGATGGTGAGCCGCCGCACCAGCGCCCGCGAAGCGCGCTGCAGCCCGGAGGGCGGCTCGCGCGTGGCCGCCAGAGCGCCGCCGATGCGCCCGGTGGCGGTGGCGGCACCCGTGGCCTTCACCAGCGCCAGCCCCACCCCGCGCGTCACCACCGTGCCGGCGAACACCGAAGCGCTGCCTTCCGCGCCCGGCACGTCGAGCGCACGCGAGAAGGCACCGGCGCCGGCCGACGCCTTGGCCACCGGCACCGACTCGCCCGTGAGCAGCGATTCGTCTAGCGTCAGCTGCCCCTCGAACAGCAGCGCATCGGCGGCCACGCGGTCGCCCTCGTGCAGCACCAGCACGTCGCCGCGCACCACCTCGCGCCCGGGAATGCGCTGCTCGGCGCCGCCGCGCAGCACCAGCGCGCGCGGCGCCGAAAGATCGCGCAGCGCCTCCAGCGCGCGGCGCGTGCGGCGTTCCTGCGCCAGCGTGATGCCGATGACCACGAACACGAAGCCCAGCAGGAACGCCGCCTCGGCGCGGTCACCCAGCGCCAGGTACACCGCCCCGGCGGCCAGCAGCATCAGGAACATCGGCTCGCCGACGACGGCACCCACGATCGCCCACAGTGGCTGCCGTTCGCTGCCGGGCAGCGCGTTCGGGCCCTCGGCGGCAAGGCGGCGCGCGGCTTCGTCCCCGGCAAGGCCGGCTCGCCAGTCGGGCGGCGGGGTTGGCATGAGCTGGAATGTAGCGGCGGGCGGTGTGGGGTCGGGTGTCGTTCGGTGTGGGGTCAGATACCGTTTGTTGCACGGCCCCCGCTCTCACCGGCTGGCCGGGCGTCCTGCAAGGAACGAGACCTCAAGGCTCATTCCCAAGCACATGCGGCGCTTCGAGGGGTTCGACGATCAGGTCGTGGCGCTGTACGCGCGCGGCATGACGGTGCGCGAGATCCAGGCCTTCCTGGCCGAACAGTACGCCACCGCGGGCAGTGGGCACTTGATCGAATATACGCCTGGGGCGTATATTTTGACATGCTCACCGTTGTCGAGAGTCCCATCTTCCAGAAGCTCTGGCCTCTGTACTGGGATGAAGAAGAGCGCGCCGAGTTCGCTGCGTTCATCGCTGCCAACCCGGACGTCGGAGTCGTGATCCGGGGCTCGGGCGGGGTTCGAAAGGTTCGGTGGGCCCGCGAGGGTACAGGCAAGTCCGGTGGGGTCAGGGTGGTGTACCTGACCCGAAACCTGGCGGGTGAGGTGTACTTGCTGACCCTGTACGCGAAGTCGAAGTCCGCCAACATTTCTCTGGCAACGCTGAAGGAGATCCGACGTGTCCTCGAAGCCCAGGAAGCTGACCCCCGCCCAACTGGCCAAGCATGAGGCCGGGCGGGATATTGGTGCCGAGATCCTTCAGTCCTTGAAGGACATGAAGGCCGGCAAGGGGCAGGTTGTGCTGTCGTCCGCGACCGAGGCTCGCCAGGCCACGGGGCTGTCGCAGTCCCAATTTGCACGGCTGCTCGGTGTATCGGTCAGAACCTTGCAGGGCTGGGAGCAGGGGCGCAAGCAGCCCAGCGGTGCCGCCCGAACGCTGCTGGCCATTGCCAAGTCCAACCCGAAGGCCATCTTGGCGGTATCGGCCGAATGACGCCGTGCCACACTGCTGACCAGACGGCGATATTCGCCCGGGTGTGCCTCTTGGCCCTGGTCGACCCGCCGTAGGGACTCACGCGCAGGGTCAGGTAGTCGCTTCGACGAGGCCGGGGCAAGACGCCCCGGAGAACCGCGGTCGTGGTCGTCATGATCGCCATGAAGTTCGTGCTTCAACGAGGCCGGCCCGAGGGCAATGCGGCGAACCAGCGCCGCGGGGCTGTGGCAGCCCGATGCCACCGGGCATGCACTCGTCAAAGGGCCGGCGTCCCAGGCGAGCTGCACGCCTGGATGTGCGCCGGGGTGTCTCACTTCGCCAGTTGAACGGCCTTCTCGATGCGGCTGCCGCGCCGGAGCAGCGACACCATGACCCGCTGACCCGCACGCCCACTCACCAGGCCGGAGATGGACTCGCGGCCCAGCACGGGTTCACCGTCGACGGCGAGGATGATGTCGCCGGGGAGGATGTCGGCGTGGAACGCGGGCGAGTCGTTCACGACGAGCCGCACGGCGATTCCCTTGTTGGACTGCAGTTCCTGACGCTCCTGATCGCTCAACTCACGCCACACCGCGCCGAAGCCCCACTTGCGCTTCACGAAGTAGCCGGCAGCGTAGTCGCTGCGGTGCACCGTGATGGGGATCATGGTGGTCGAGGTGCCGTAGATCGTGGTTGTGCCGCTGCCGTAGGCGTTGACCACCCCGCGCGGCCCGTAGGCCGTGGCCGTACCGGTGGAGTGGGCGGTGGTGGTGGTGGGTAGCGTCAGTGGCACGGCGCTGGTCGTCGAGCCCGTGTAGCGGGGGTCGAGTATGAGCACGAGGTCGGCCCCGATCTTGCGGCCCTGCTCTATGGCGGCTTCGTCCGGCTCTGCCATTCCGCTGTTGAACTGCGAACTGCCAATGAGCACGTAGCCGCGCTTCACGTAGGCATCGAGCACGGCATCCCCGGCTTGGCCCGGAGGCGCCGCGCGCTCGATGATGGGTTGCCCCGTGGGCGGCGCCGCCCGCATTGCGGCGACCCCTTCCGCCGACATGCCCGGGGCGGGCCTGTAAAACTGCGAGTAGCCGCTGGCGCAGCCGGCGAGGAACAAAGCCGACGCCAAGAGCATCGCTAATCTGGGCAATGACATGGTCTTCTCTCCCTTTGCTGGTCGAACATCGAGCAAGCGCCCGACATCACCCGGAATGTGCCATCTCATCGGCTCATGCTGTGATACGAATGAGCTGCCGTGCAGTGTTCCGGCCAGTGCTCATATCCCGAGCAACTAGACTCCGGGTGATCCGCCGGCATGATGAAGTCGGGTTCCGGCCAGTGCTCATATCCCGAGCAACTAGACTCTCAGGCTGGCTCCAAGTGCAGGAGCCGTAGTTCCGGCCAGTGCTCATATCCCGAGCAACTAGACTCTGATCCATCCGCCTAGCCCCGTGCATCGGGTTCCGGCCAGTGCTCATATCCCGAGCAACTAGACTGTCTTCGGGTTGAAGGTCGAAGACGTAAGAGTTCCGGCCAGTGCTCATATCCCGAGCAACTAGACTCCTGATTAGCAACCTGCCTCAGCCTGGCTCGCACCCTGAGCCACTGAGCGACCACCCTGAGCTCTCCGAAGCACGG
>JBILNT010000131.1:0-10705 GCA_044374875.1 Rubrivivax sp. | reverse complement strand
CACGGTGGCGAAGATCTCGCTCGACCGCATCATCGGGCAACTGCTGCCCTTCGTCGCGGTCGTGCTGACCTGCCTGATGGTGATCACCTACGTGCCCGCGATCTCGCTGACGCTGCGCGACCTCGTCTATCGCTGAGGCGGCCCTACGGCCGGTGGATCACGCCCAGGTGATCCACTCGTCCCGGCCGGGCAGGTCGAGGTGCGGCACCGCGTTGAAGCCCGACAGCGCGTGGCCCGCGCGCGTGCTGACGAACTCGGTCAGCGCGCTGTTGCGCAGCCGCATGTTGAGCTCGATCATCGCCGCGCCGGGCGCGCCCAGCACGTGCGCCACGGCCGTCGAAATCGGCCCGCCGCTGGAAACCACGAGCACGTCGCCCTCATGGTGGGTGCGGATGTGTTCCAGTGCGGAGGTCACACCCTCCACGAAGCCCGGCCAGCTCGGCATGCCCGCGGGCGCGATCCGACCTTCCATCCATGCACCCAGCGCCTCGCGCAGCACGCGGAAGTGCTTCTTGTAGCCCTCACGCGTGTCCACCTTCGGCAGCTCGCCCAGGAGAGCGCGCACCAGGGCCTCGCCGTCGTATTCGTTCAGGCCCGGCCATTCGATCGCTTCCGGCAGGCCAGGCAGCCCGCGCGAGATCGCCTCGAGCGACTGCCGGTGGCGCCGCAGTGCGCCACGCATCACGGCGTCGAAGCGACGGCCGCGCTGGGCGAAGTATTCCCCCAGCGCCTCGCACTGGCGCTCGCCCAGCGGGCTCAAGTGGTCGTAGTCGGCGCTACCGAACGAGGCCTGGCCATGGCGCACGAAGGTGACGGTTCCCATGGGAGGGGATTGTCGGGCCAGTTTCGCCGCGGCGCCGTCACCCGCGCGACCCGGATCGGCCGCGCTCAGCGCCGCGTCGCGAGCCAGATGCTGGGCAGGATCAGCGCGGCGCCGACGGCGTGGTACCAGCCGGGCACCTCGCCGAGGATCAGCCAGGCGCCCAGCGAACCGGAGACCGGCGCCAGGTACATCACCAGCGCCGTGCGCGACGCGCCCAGTTCGCGCTGCATGAACGAGTACGAGGTGTAGGAGATCACGCCGGGCACCAGCGCCGCCAGCACCACCAGGCCGGTGGCCTGCCACGACCACGGCGGCGTGGCCGTCAGCAGCGCCTCGGCGGCGGTGAACGGCAGCAGCACGAGGATGCCGCCGGCCGCGATGGCCACCAGGCGCTCCGCCGGCCCGAGCCGGCTCGGCCAGCGTCGCAGCAGCACCGAGTAGGCGGCCCAGCCGACGGCCGCCGCCACGATCCACAGGTCGCCGGCGGTGAAGCGCACCGCCAGCAGGTTGTCCACGTCGCCCTTGGCGATGACCAGCAGCACGCCGGCCAGCGCGAGCCACACGCCACCCACCTGCGCGCGCGACATCGGCTCGTGCAGCAGCTTCGTCGCCGCGTAGACGATCGCGATCGGCGTGGCGGCGTAGATCAGGCCGATGTTGGTGGTGGTGGTGGTCTTGCCGCCCAGGTAGACGAAGGCGCCGCAGACCCACATGCCCAGCGCGCCTAGCACCAGCAGCTGCCGCCACTCGGAGCGCCAGGGCGCGCCGTCCTTCACCAGGCCGCGCCAGACGAAGGGCAGCATCAGCGCCGCGGCCAGCACCCAGCGGCCGAGCGCCAGCTGGTGCGGCGCGATCACGCCTTCGGCGAGGCGTGCGATCACGTAGTTGGACGACCAGAGGAAGGGAACGACCCACAGCAGCACGCGGGCGGTGCGCTGGGCAGCGGCAGGGGACATCGAAGGGCAGTCGGCTCGGGTGCAGCCCGGCATTGTCGCCGGCCCCACGGGGCCGACCGTATCATCGGCCGACCATGCAAGGCTGCGCATTCATCGACGGCGAGTTCGTCGCCCCCGAGGACGCGAAGATCTCGATCTTCGACTGGGGCTTCCTCCACTCCGACGCCACCTACGACGTCGCCCACGTCTGGCAGGGGCGCTTCTTCCGCCTCGACGACCACCTCGACCGCTTCGAGGCCAGCCTGGCCGCGCTGCGCCTGGACCCGGGTGTCAGCCGCCAGCGCATGCGCGAGGTGATGCACGAGTGCGTGCGCCGCTCCGGGCTGCGCGACGCCTACGTCGAGGTGCTGTGCACGCGCGGCCGCCCGGCGCCGGGCTCGCGCGACCCGCGCACCTGCAGCAACCGCTTCATGGCCTTCGCAATCCCCTTCGTCTGGATCGCCGACCCCGACAAGCAGCGCGCCGGCATCGACCTGATCGTTGGCACGCCGCAGCGCATCCCGCGCGCCAGCGTCGATCCGCGGGTGAAGAACTACCACTGGCTCGACTTCGTGATGGGCCTGTTCGAGGCCTACGACCGCGGCGGCGAGACGGTGGTGCTGACCGACGGCGCGGGCCACGTGACCGAGGGCCCGGGCTTCAACGTCTTCGCCGTGCTGCGGCGCGAGGGCCGGCCGCTGCTGGTGACGCCCGCGTCGGGCGTGCTGGAAGGCATCTCGCGCAAGACCGCGCTCGAGCTGGCGCGCAACGCCTCGCTGGAGTACGAGGTGCGCAACCTCGGCGTGGACGAGCTGCGCGCCGCCGACGAGGTCTTCCTGACCAGCAGCGGCGGGGGCATCATCCCCGTGGCCAGGGTCGACGGCGTGCCGGTGGCCGGGCGCGAACCGGGGCAGTTCGGCCCGATCGCGGAGCAGTTGCGCCGCGACTACTGGGCACTGCACGGGAATCCGCGCTACTGCGAGCCCGTGGACTACGGCAACTGATCTACGGCAACTGATCGCCCGGCGGGAAGTTCAGCCGGTACGCGCGGCCATCTCCTCGCCCATGCGGATCGGCCCGCCCGGCCGCCAGGCCGGGTTGAACGCCAGCGGGCCTGCAGGCCACAGCATCACCACGGTGGAGCCGAGCAGGAAGCGCCCCATCTCGGCGCCCTGCGCCAGCTCGATGCCCTGCCCCGCGTAGCCCCACTCGCGCAGGCGGCCGGGCCGCGGCGGGTTGACCGTGCCGTGCCAGGTGGTGGCCATGCTGCCGACGATGGTGGCGCCCACCAGCACCAGCACAAACGGGCCCTGCGCGCCCTCGAAGACGCAGACCACGCGCTCGTTGCGGGCGAACAGGCCGGGCACGCCGCGTGCGGTCGTTGGATTGACCGAGAACAGCGCGCCGGGCACGTGGATCATGCGCTCGAGCCGGCCGGCCTCGGGCATGTGGATACGGTGGTAGTCGCGCGGGCTGAGGTACAGCGTCGCGAAGTGGCCGCCCTCGAAGCGGCGCGCCAGCGCGGCGTCGCCGCCGACCAGCGCGGTCGTCGTGTAGTGGTGGCCCTTGGCCTGGAAGATGCGGTCGGCGTCGACGCGGCCGAACTGGCTGATCGCGCCGTCGACGGGGCAGACGAGGTCGGCAGCCGCCAGCGGCCGCGCACCCGCCTTCAGCGCGCGGGTGAAGAACTGGTTGAAGGTCGGGTAGGCGGCCGGGTCGGATTCGGCGGCCTCGGCCATGTTCACGCCGTAGCGGCCGATGAACCAGCGGATCACGGCCGTCGTCAGCGCGCCGCCGCGCGACTGCGCCAGCGCGCCGGCAGCACTGGTGAGTGCCTGCTTGGGCAGCAGGTACTGGGGCAGGACGGCCAGGGTGTCGGGCAGCGCCACGCTCAGCGCAGCTGGGGCATGCGGCCCAGCGCCTCGACCACGCCCGCCCCGACGCCGGCACCGAAGCGCTTGGCCAGCCGCTCGGCGACGTTGTCGTGCGGCGTGTAGTCGATGATCTCTTCGGCCTTGATGACCTCGCGGGCCACGTGGTCGAGGTTGCCGAGGTGGTCGGCCAGGCCCATCTTCACCGCCTCCTCGCCGTTCCAGAACAGGCCCGAGAAGGTCTGGGGCGTCTCCTTCAGGCGGGCACCCCGGCCTTCCTTGACGACGCGGATGAACTGCTGGTGCACCTGGTCGATCATCGCCTTGGCGTAGGCGACCTGCTGCTCGTTCTGCGGCGAGAAGGGGTCGAGCATGCCCTTGTTCTCGCCGGCGGTCAGCAGCCGGCGCTCGACGCCGAGCTTTTCCATCAGGCCGGTGAAGCCGAAGCCGTCCATCAGCACGCCGATCGAGCCCACGAGGCTGGCCTTGTCGACGTAGATCTCGTCGGCCGCCACGGCGATGTAGTAGGCGCCCGAGGCGCACATCTCCTCGACCACCGCGTAGACCTTCTTGCCGTGCTTGGCCTTCAGGCGCCGGATCTCGTCGTTGACGATGCCGCTCTGCACGGGGCTGCCCCCCGGCGAGTTGATGCGCAGCACCACCGCGACGGCGCCCTCGTCCTCGAAGGCGCTGCGCAGGGCGGAGACCAGCGCCTCGGCGCTGGCCTCGGTATCCGCCGCGATCGGGCCGCGCACCTCGATCAGCGCGGTGTGCGGCGTACTCGGCGCGGCAGGGCCGAGCCGGTCGGCGAAGAGCGCGAAAGCCACCGCGATGGCCAGCCCCAACCACGCCAGCCGAAAGAAGATCCGCCAGCGGCGCTCGCTGCGCTGCTGCAGCAGCATTTCGCGGGCGATGCGCTCGAGGCTGCCCTCCGCAGGCAGGGGCGACGCCCGGCCAGGGGCAGGAGCCGGCTCGGGGGACACCGGCGCGGCGGGTGTGGTGGATGCGGCGGGGCCGTCGGCTGCGTTCGGTTCGTCAGGGGCGTTCATCGGGGTCTCTGGTCGGCCGGATCGTCGAAGGGCACCGGGCGGATTTCAGCGGAAGGATACCAAGCCACCCGGCCGTCGGCTTCGCGCAGGTCCAGCGCCACGAGGCGGCCGCGGCCGCACGGCCCGCCGACGCAGCGACCGTCGGCCGGCTCGTAGGCGGCGCCGTGGATCGAGCACAGGATCCAGCGCCGGTCGGCGTCGAGGAACTCGCCGGGCTGCCAGTCCATCTCGGCGGGCACGTGGGCACAGCGGTTCAGGTAGCCGACGACCCGCCCGTCGAAGCGCAGTGCGAACGCGCGCGCCGGCTGGCCGTGCTCGAGCACGTCCCAGACCCAGGCCGTGCCACGCTCGGCCAGTTCCTCCGACGCGCACAGGTCTTCGGGCTGCGCCGCGGCGGCGTGCTCGTCCGCCGTCATGCGTTGTCGTCCAGCCAGCGGTGGAGCTCGCGAGTCGAATGGGCGACGAACAGCGGCTCGAAGGCGTCGAAAGCCTCGGGCTCGTGCGCGCCATAGCTCACGCCGACGCGGGCCGTGCCGGCGTTGAGGGCGAGCTGCAGGTCGTGCGTGGTGTCGCCGATCATCAGCGTGCGCGCGGGGTCGACGCCGAACTCGCGCATCAGCTCGAGCAGCATCTGCGGGCTGGGCTTGGGTGCCGTCTCGTCGGCCGTGCGGGTGCCGTCGAACATCCCGTGCAGCTGCGAGTGCGCCAGCGCCTCGTCGAGCCCGCGCCTGCCCTTGCCGGTGGCCACGGCGAGCCAATGGTTGCGCGCCTTGAGCGCGCTCAGCATCTCCAGCGTGCCGTCGAACAGCACCAGCTCGTGCTGGCGCGCGAAGTAGTGGTGGCGATAGCGGTTGCCCAGCTCGGGGTAGCGCTCGAGGGGCAGCCCGGGCACGGCATGGCGCAGCGCGTCGTGCAGGCCCAGGCCGATCACGTACGCCGCATCGGCATCGCTGGGCACGGTCGCGCCGATGTCGGCGCACGCGGCCTGGATGCAGCGGACGATCAGGCCGGTGGAGTCGAACAGCGTGCCGTCCCAGTCGAAGACGACGAGATCGAAGCGGCGGGGTCTGGAGGTCACTGGACTACCCTTCGTGCTGCGCACTCCGGTATGAGCGCTTGGGAGCGGCCCGGCGCGCTCAATGGGGTACCTTCGCCCCACAGGGGCTCCGGAATGAGCGCTTGGGAGCGGCCCGGCGCGCTCACTGGACTACCCTTCGTGCTGCGCACTCCGGTATGAGCGCTTGGGAGCGGCCCGGCGCGCTCATGGATTCTCGAGTCGGGCCAGGAGTGTCTCGCACTCCGGCGGCAGCGGCGCGTTCAGGGTCATGCGCTCGCCGCTGGCGGGGTGGTCGAAGGACAGCCCGCGCGCATGCAGGAACATGCGGTCGAAGCGCAGGCCCGCAAGGGCCTCGCCGCGGGAGAGCTGCCGGTTCAGCGCGAAATCGCCGTACTTCGGGTCGCCGGCGATGGGGTGGCCCGAGTACGCCAGGTGGACGCGGATCTGGTGCGTGCGCCCGGTCTTGATCGTCACGTCCAGCAGCGTGAAGCCAGGCAGCACGCGAGCCACCTTCACCAGCGTGATCGAACGGCGCGCGTCGTCGTGGCCGGCGGCCACCCGGACGTTGCGCTCGCCGGCGGCGTCGGTGGTCTTCAGCAGCGGCAGGTCGATGACCTTGAGCGACACCGGCCATCGCCCCGCCACCAGCGCCTGGTAGCGCTTGCCGGTGTCGCGCGCGCGGAACTGGTCCTGCAGCGCCACCAGCGCACTGCGCTTCTTGGCCAGCAGCAGCACGCCGGAGGTTTCCTTGTCCAGGCGGTGCACCAGCTCGAGGTAGCGCGCCTCGGGCCGGGCCCGGCGCAACTGCTCGATGACCCCGGAGCTCACGCCGCTGCCGCCGTGCACCGCCACGCCGGCCGGCTTGTTCACCGCCAGCAGGTGCTCGTCCTCGAAGAGGATCGGGAACTCGCGCGCCGGCACGTTCACCGGTGCCGCCCGCTCGGGCAGGCGCACCGGCGGCACGCGCACCTCGTCACCGGCCGCCACGCGGGTGTCGGCCGCGGCGCGCCCCTTGTTGACACGCACCTCGCCCGAGCGGATCACCCGGTAGACCAGCGTCTTGGGCGCACCTTTCAGGATGCGCAGCAGATAGTTGTCCAGGCGCTGGCCGTCGGACTCGGCGTCGACCACCAGCCGCTGCACCTTCGGGCCTTCCGGCGGGCGCGTCGCGCCGACTTTGCCCCCTATAATCCGGCGCTCCACGTTCTTTCGGTAAGTGCTTGATTTTCCGGAGTTTAGCCGGGCACACCGAGCGGGCGTGGCAAGCCATGCGCGAGGTGTCGCGCATGTTCATGGTGATGCAGCGTCACGCGACGCCGCGCAGGCCGGGTCCCGAAGCGACCCGGCGGCACGGCAGGCGCGACGAAAGAGAAGCAAGCGTAGGACCGGCCCCGCAGGGCAGCCCGTGACGGGCAGCCAGGCAGGGGCAACGAAAGTTTCATGGCATCAGGCGGCCCTTCCGCCGCCTGGTGCCGGCGTGCAGCACGACGCACGAGGCCCATGCGACCCCCCCTCCCCGCCCCCCTCGCCTGGCAGCGCCCCCGGTCCGTGACCGGCAGCGCAAGCGCCGCCGGCGATCGCCCGCTGCCGCGTGATCCGCGGCCGGGTCGGCCGGGAACGGTCGCCGAAGGCCCCGGCCAGCGCTGCACGCACGCGCCAACGCTGCGTACCTGACCACCGCCTCGCGCGGGGGCCGCACGCAGTCCAGGGCAGTTCGTCGCCACGGTTCTCCCGCGTTTCTCGTGCATCTTCGACGGCCGCCAGGCCCCCGGGGCCCGGCGGCGCGTTGTCGCGCGCCGGCAGCGGCCGGCGCGGCACGGGAGAATCGATGAAGAGAATGCTGATCAACGCCACGCAGCCGGAAGAGCGGCGCCTGGCGATCGTCGACGGCCAGAAGCTGCTCGACTTCGAGACCGAACTCGAAGGGCGCGAGCAGCGCAAGGGCAACATCTACAAGGCCGTCATCACCCGGGTCGAGCCTTCGCTCGAGGCCTGTTTCGTCGACTACGGCGAGGACCGCCACGGCTTCCTGCCGTTCAAGGAGATCGCGCGCAGCTACTTCCGCGACGGCGTCGACATGCGCAGCGCGAAGATCGGCGACGCCGTCAAGGAAGGCCAGGAACTGCTGGTGCAGGTCGAGAAGGAGGAGCGCGGCAACAAGGGCGCCGCGCTGACCACCTTCATCAGCCTGGCCGGCCGCTACCTGGTGCTGATGCCCAACAACCCTCGCGGCGGCGGCGTGAGCCGGCGCATCGAGGGCGAGGACCGCGAGGAGCTCAAGGAGAACCTCGAGTCGCTCGACTACCCCAAGGGCATGAGCCTGATCGCCCGCACCGCCGGCATCGGCCGCAGCGCGGCCGAGCTGCAGTGGGACCTGAACTACCTGCTCAAGCTGTGGGGCGCCATCGAGGGCGCCAGCACGGTCGGCAAGGGCGCCTTCCTGATCTACCAGGAGAGCTCGCTGGTCATTCGCGCCATCCGCGACTACTTCACCAGCGACATCGGCGAGATCCTGATCGACACCGACGACATCTTCGAGCAGGCCGCGCAGTTCATGAACCACGTGATGCCGGACAACGCGCATCGCGTGAAGCGCTACCGCGACGACGCGCCGCTGTTCAGCCGCTTCCAGATCGAGCACCAGATCGAGACGGCCTTCAGCCGCACCGTCAACCTGCCCTCGGGCGGCGCGATCGTGATCGACCACACCGAGGCGCTGGTGGCGGTGGACGTGAACTCCGCGCGCGCCACGCGCGGCGGCGACATCGAGGAGACCGCCACCCGCACCAACCTGGAGGCCGCCGACGAGATCGCCCGCCAGATGCGGCTGCGCGACCTCGGTGGCCTGATCGTCGTCGACTTCATCGACATGGAGGAAAGCAAGAACCGCCGCGAGGTCGAGCAGCGCCTGAAGGACGCGCTGCGCTTCGACCGCGCCCGCGTGCAGTTCAGCAGCATCTCCAAGTTCGGCCTGCTCGAGCTCAGCCGCCAGCGGCTGCGCCCGGCCCTGTCCGAGGGCAGCCACATCACCTGCCCGCGCTGCAACGGCACCGGCCACATCCGCGACACCGAGAGTTCGGCGCTGCAGATCCTGCGCATGGTGCAGGAAGAGTCGATGAAGGAGAACACCGCGGCCGTGCACGTTCAGGTGCCGGTCGAGGTGACCAGCTTCCTGCTCAACGAGAAGCGCACCGAGATCACCAAGATCGAGCTCAAGCAGCGCGTCACCGTGCTGCTGATCCCGAACCCGCACCTCGAGACGCCCAACTACAAGCTCGAGCGGCTGCGCCACGACGACCCGCGCCTCGAGGGCTTCCGCGCCAGCTACACGATGATCGAGGAGCCCGCCGACGAGGTGGGCATCACGCGCCGGCGCGACGCCAACGAGAAGAAGAACCGCCAGGAGCCGGTCATCAAGGGCGTGCTGCCGGACCAGCCCGCGCCACCCGCGCCTGCCCCGGCACCCGTCAAGACCGAGGCCCCCGCGACCGCGCCCATGCCGGCTTCCGTCCCTGCACCGGCCCCGATGCCCGCACCGGCGACCGAGGGCAGCGGCTTCTTCGGCTGGGTGAGGAAGTTCTTCGGCGGCGCCCCGGTGCCGGCCCCGGCCCCTGCTGCGCCCGTGGTCGCCCCGGCACCGGCCGTGACGACGAGCGCGCCGGCAGCACCGGCCGCGGCGGCCGGCGACAAGCGTGAAGGCCGTGACCGCGGCGAAAGCCGCCGCGGCGGCCGTGGTGAGCGGTCGGAGCGTGGCGAACGAGGCGAGCGCGGTGACCGTGGTTCGCGCGGCGGACGTGAAGGCCGCGAAAGTCGCACGGATTCGCGCGGAGAAGCCCGCGCCGAGCCCCGTGGCGAGAGCCGCGAGGAACTGCGCGCCGAGCGCGACCAGCGTCGCGGCCAGCGACCCGAGCGCACCCCCGCGCAGCCCGTGGTGGCCGAAGAGGCGGCGGCGCCGGTGGAGTCGTTCGTCGACAGCCAGCCCGGCGTCGAGCCGGCTGGCGAAGGCCCACGCGAAGGCAATCGCCGTCGCCGCCGTCGCGGCCGTGGCGGCGAGCGCGGCGAGCGCCCGGAAGGCCTGCCGGTCGAAGGCAGCTCCGGCGAGCCTCTGGCGCAGCAAGCCGACGAGCCCGTTGCCGGCGAAGCCCCCACCGACGAAGGCGGCGAGCGTGTCGAGCGGACGGAGCGCACCGAGGGTGCGGATCGCGAGGGCTCGAGCCGTCGCCGCCGCGGCCGCGACCGCACACGCCGCGAGCCTCTCGAGGCGGGCGGCGAGGCTTCCGGCGCCGAGGTCGAAGGCCTGGCGCAAGCCGCGCCGGCCACCGTGGCCGAGGCGCCGGTGCAGGCCGCAGACGCCGGCACGCCGACGCCTGAAGCCCCGCTGGCAGTGGCTGCAGAGCCAGCGCCGGAGCGAGCCCCGGAGCCGCCCCTGGCAGCCACCGCCACCGCCGCAGTCACAGCCACCACGGCCGAGCCGGCCGTCGCCGAGCCGGCGCGCGTGGAGCCCTATCGCCTGCCGATCGACGAACTGCAGGCCCTGGCCGCGGGGGCCGGCCTGGAATGGGTGAACTCCGATGCCGACAAGATCCGCGCGGCGCAGGCGCAGATTGCCGCCGAGCCCCGGCCCGTCCACATTCCGCGCCAGCCGCGGCCGCCGGTCGTCGTCGACGAAGGCCCGCTGATCCTTGTCGAGACCCGCAAGGACCTCTCGCAGATGAAGCTGCCGTTCGAGCAGCAGCAGGCCGGCTGACGGCCCGCGGCCTGATGGCCGCTGCAAAGGACGAAGGGCGCACCGAGGTGCGCCCTTCTTTCTTCCTGATCGACCCACCTGCCCGCCGACGCCGGCGCAGGCATCGGGCTCAGAGCCTGAGAGTTTTTCCGCCGTGGCCGAAAGGCGCGCCAAGACGCCCCGTATCTAGGCGCAAACCACAGCCATAGCTTGGGCTATGGCGCGGATTTGCAACGACGAGGCG
>JBILNT010000015.1:0-35737 GCA_044374875.1 Rubrivivax sp. | reverse complement strand
GAGAAAAACTCTCAGGCTCTCAGTCCGCCTTGAAGCCGATGGCCTTCACCACGGCCTCCCAACGCCTGCTGTAGGCGCGCAGCGTGCTTGTCAGCTCTTCCGGCGTGCCGGCCGCAGCCAGTGCGGCAGAGGCGTCGATCATTTCCTTGACCGAAGGATGGGCCATGCCCTGCCGGATGGCCGCGTTGAGTGCCTGGATCTGCGCTGCAGGTGTCTTCGCCGGCACGTAGAAGCCGAAGTAGTCCTCGAACTCGAGCTCCTTGAGGCCCTGCTCGCTGAACGTGGCGACCTGTGGCGCGAACGGGCTGCGCTTGCCACCCGAGATGCCCAGGACGCGAATCCTGCCCTCGGGGATGTGCCTCACGAACTCGCTCAACGAACTCACCATCGCGGGCAGCGTGCCGCTGATCAAGTCGGGAATGGCCGCGACCGTCCCCCGGTAGGGGACGTGCTGCAGTTCGACCTTCGACAGGCGGGTCAGTTCGGCAATCGTGAAGTGCAACGGCGACCCTGGCGCAGGGGAGCCCACATTCGCGCGTGAGGGGTTGGCCTTGGCCCAGGCGAGGAATTCAGGCACCGACTTGACCGACTCCGGAACCGCAGTGCCCACAGCGAGGGCCACATCGAACCTCACGCCCAGCGTCACCGGGGCGAAGTCCGCGTCCACGTTGTAGGGCAGCGAGCGGTGGGTGTGGGGGTAGACACCCACCACGGCCAGGGGCGTGAACAGGATGGTCGAGCCGTCGGCGGGCGCCGTCTTCAGCGCCGTCGCCGCGATCTGGCCCCCGGCGCCTGTCCGGTTTTCGATGATCACCTGCCTGGCGTAGGTCGGCGCCAGCCGTTGGGCCAGGGCACGGGCCATGGCATCGGCCGCGGAGCCTGCGGGAAAGCCGATCAGGATTCGCGCCGATTCCAGGGGCTGGGGCTGGGCCCGGGCGATCGGGGTGGTCAGCGCCAAGGCGCCAGCGGCAGAGATTGAAGACAGGCAGAAGGCTCGGCGATTCAGCGCGTTCATATGGTCTCCTTTGGACCCGGTCGATGAAAGATGTCTGTCCGGTTCAGGCCACTCTTTGCGAGGGCGTCTCCCGTCCCCGCGATCACGAACCCCTGGCGGGTCATCCACGCTTCGCGTCCGTGGCCGGGCCGTCTGCAGGGCCATCCCACGGGTCGTCCACCCGCGGCCAGTACCTCGGCGATCGCCGCTGGTACTCGATGTTCTCGAAATCGCTGCGCAGCAGGCCCGGCGTGTCCACGTACAGCACCTGCTGCGCGAGCGGCGCGAAGGCGGCGTGGAAGTGCTGCGTGGACTTGACGACGATGGCGCGCTTGGCCTCCAGGTCGATGCCCAGGCCGGTGAACAGGTCGGTGCCGTAGCCCTGGTGGCGGATCGAGGTCAGCACCAGGTCGATGCCGTCGGCGGTCTGCACCCAGGCCGAGGGCCCGCAATCGAAGCGGGCCAGGCCGGCCAGCGACTGCGCGTGGTCTTCCCTGAAGGCGCGTACGGTCACGGGCAGGTCCACCGGCTGCCCGGAGGTCGGCCCGCACTTGCCGCCCACGCGCAGCATGAGCGTGCTGCCCACGCCGGATTCGCGGCACACCTGTACCGCGCCGATGTCCCAGATCGGGCCGATGGCGACGTTGCCGATGCCGCGCCCGCGCAGCGCGGCGAGGATGAAGGTGCTGTCGCTGCTGGCGCCGCCACCGGCGTTGTCGGCCACGTCGGCCAGCACCAGGGGCTTTCCGGGCGGGGCCGCCTGAAGGCTGTCGAGCGCGGGCTCCAGGCCCATCGGCGTGCTGCGGGTCTCGCGGCGCATCGCGAACAGCTCGCGGGCGAGCTCATCGGCCAGCGCCTGGGCGCGCGGCCGGTCGTCGTTCGTGACCACCCAGACCTTGGCGCCGGCCTCGGGCACGTCGGCGAAGGGAAAGCCGTGGCCGAAGCTCACGCTGAGCACGCCGCCCTGGCCCTCCAGCGCCTGCATGCGGCGCACGAAGCCGCTCATCGGCTCGCGCGTGGTGTGCCACAGGCCGACCATGCGGCAATCGGCCACCGCCGTGACCGGGCGGATGCGGCCGGCCGCGGCGTCCAGCGTCAGGCGCCAGACCTCGGCCAGGCGGTCCAGTGCGTCGGTATGCGGGTACTCCTTGAAGGCCACCAGGATGTCGGCAAAGCGCCGCATGCGCTCGGTGAAGTGGCAGTGCAGGTCGAGCTCGACGCCGATGGGCACGCGCGGCCCGACGATGGCGCGCACGCGCTCTAGCAGTTCGCCCTCGCAGTCGTCGCAGCCCTCGGCCACCATCGCGCCGTGCAGCGGCAGCACCACGGCGTCCACCGGCATCGCGGCGCGCAGGTCGGCCAGCAGTTCGTCGCGCAGGGCCTCCCAGGCGCTGCGCACGGTGGCCCCCGCCGGCTGCGCGAAGGTGGTCAGGCCGAACACGAGCGTGTGTCCCTCGTTCGCGGCCCAGCGCTCCAGGTGCGGGCGAAACGCGGTGGCCACGGGGTCCTTGCCGCGGTTCGTCTCGAAGGCGGCCCGGCCGGTGGGGAAGGCCGAGAAGGTGTTGGTCTCGGTGGCGATGCTGGCGATGAACACCTTCATGGCGCGTCACCCGAGGCATCGGCGGCGCGCACGAAGGCCAGGTGCCGCGTGCGCAGGCCGTCGAGGCGCAAACGCGTGGCGCGCGGGCCGCCATCGTCGTCGCGGCCGAGCACCACGCGCGGCATCGGCATGTCCGGCTCGCCGACGCCGAACACGCCGTCGGCGTAGGGCGCCAGGCGCAGCGTGCGCGTCGCGCTGTAGTCGCCGCGCAGGCGCAGCACCAGCGCATCGCCCTCGGCGGCGATCTCCGCCGTGGCGGCGAGGTCGTGGCTGACCCAGTGGCCCAGCAGCGCCGCGCCGGCCGCCAGCGCGGGCGGCGGCGCCTCGGGCAGGCGCACCAGGTGCTCGGCGCGGCCGGCGTCGCGGATCTCCAGCGTGGCCGGCGCCTGCCCGTCGGCCTGCGGTGCCAGGTCGGCCACGCGCAGGCTCAGGTGGCTGTGGGCGCCGCTCTCGAAGCCCAGCTTCAGTTCGTCACCGACCACCGCCAGTGGCTCCAGTGGCGGGTTGTCCATGACCGACAGGCCCAGCCGGTCGCCCGCCGCGCCGAAGCCGACCATCAGCCCCGAGCGGCTTCGATAGCGCGTGCCCACCAGGTGCCGGAATCGCGCGAGCTCGGCCTTCGGCGCCTCGGGTCCCAACCGGTCGGCCAGCAGCAGGTCGACGATCTTCGGCGTCAGGTCGCGCATGCCCACGGGCAGGCCGTTGGTCATCATCACGACGTCGAGCTGGTGCGCCGGCACGGTGAGCATGTCGCTGTTGCCGCCGGCCACGCCGCCGGCGTGGTGGATCACCTCGACGCCGCGGTAGTCGTGCCGCATCAGGCCCAGCGCGTAGGGCGTGCGGTGGCCGTTGGCCAGCACGGCGTGCGCGAGCATCTGCGCCCAGGTGGCCTCGCTGCCCACGCGTTTCGGGCCGCGCAGGTGGGCCAGCCAGCGCAGCATGTCGTCGACGGTGGAGACGATGTTGCCTTCGCCGCGGATCTCCTCGGTCATCATCAGCGCATGGCGCCAGGCGCCCCCGGGGCCGGGAACGTGGTTCGACGCCCGCTCGGGCGTCACCGTGTGGTCGCTGGGCACGCCTTCGGTGTCGTCCATGCCCAGGGGCACGAACACCCGTTGGCGCAGCAAGGCCTCCAGCGGCATGCCCGCCGCGCGGTCGATGGCCATCGACAGCAGGTGGTAGCCGACGTTGTTGTAGATCTGCCCCGTGCCCGGGGCGAAGTTGACGCCCTGCTGCCGTGCCGCGGCCGCCGCCATCCAGCCGGTGGGCATCAGCGCCATGCCGTTGCCGAGCATGGCCAGGTCGAGCCCGCAGCGCCAGCCGCTGGTGTGCTGCATGAACTGGCGCAGCGTGGGCATGCCCTGCAGCGCGGGCAGGGCCAGGTCCGGCAAGGCGTCGCTGGCCGGCGCGTCGACGTCGAGCCTGCCCTCCTCGGCCAGCAGCAGCGCCGCCAGGCAGGTGAAGTGCTTGCTCGTGGAGCCGATGCGCATGCGCGTGCGCGGCGTGTTGGCCACGCCGTGCTGCACGCTGGCCAGGCCGAAGGCCTTGCGGTAGACGGTGCGGCCGCCCAGCGCGATGCCGACCACGCAGCCGGGGGCGTCGGTGCGGTTGAAGGGCGCGAAAAGCGCGTCGACCTTCGCCAGGCGGGCGTCGAGGTCATCGGCCAGCGGCGACGCGAGGGCAGTGTCGGGCATGCGGCTCCTGGGGGGTGGCCGGCAGGCGCCGACCGTGCAGCGCTTCAGCTCTCGGCGGTGAAGCCGATGGCCTTGACGATGGGGCCCCAGCGGCGCGTGTCGGCATCCAGCATCGCCGCCAGCTCGGCCGGCGTCGAGGACTTCGCCTCCAGCCCCATCACCGCCAGGCCGTCCACGGTCTCCTTGTCGGCCAGCGCGGCGCGCAGCGCGGCGTTGGCACGCTGCACCACCTCGGCCGGCGCCTTGCCGGGCAGGTAGAAGCCGAACCACTCGTTGAAGGCCATGTCGCGCAGGCCCTGCTCCACCAGCGTGGGCGTCTCGGGCGCGAAGCGGCTGCGGCTGGCGCCGGTGGCGGCCAGCAGGCGGCACTTGCCGGCGGCCACGTGCTGCGTGAACTCGCCGATCGGCCCGCACACGGCCTGGACCTGGCCGCCGATCATGTCCAGGATGGCCGGCTGGGTGCCGCGGTAGGGCACGTGCCGCAATTCGATGCCTGCGCTGCGCCCGAGCAGCACGCCGATGAAGTGCGGCTGCGAGCCCGCCGCCGGCGAACCATAGTTGGCCTGCGCCGGGTTGGCCTTGCACCAGGCCAGGAAGTCGGCGATGTTGCGCACCGTGGCCGGCACCGATGGCCCCACGGCAAAGCCGAAGTCGAAGGTGCAGCCCACCGACACCGGCGACAGGTCGGCCACCGGGTCGTAGGCCAGCTTGCGGTAGATGTGCGGGTAGATGCCCAGCATGGACATCGGGGTCTGCAGGAGGGTCGCGCCGTCCGGCGGCAGCGCGCGCACGCCCTGGATCGCGATCTGGCCGCCCGCCCCGGTGCGGTTTTCCACCACCGCGCTGCGCGCGTAGCCCGGCGTCAGCTTCGCGGCCACGCGGCGGCACAGGGCGTCCGAGGTGCCGCCCGGGGGAAAGCCGGTGATGATCTTCACGCTCTCCAGCGCGGCCTGGGCGCGCGCCGGAGCGGCCAGCGCCGGCAGCAGCATGGAGGCGGTGGCCTGGACGAAGCGGCGGCGATCGGGGCTCATGGGTGTGTCTCCTGGGGTGGTTCGTGCGGGGAAGGGCACGGGAAGGCTCCCCCCGGCGGGTGCGCCGGGGGCGTGGCCGGCGACCCCGGGCTGCCGTGGGTCACCGGCAGCACCGGGTTGCCGCGGTCGCGGCCGCAACGGGGGCGTTCCTCCATCGCCGGAGTCAGGCCGGGGCGCCGCCGCCGATCAGGAGCCGAAGCTCTTGCGCAGCGTCAGGCCCATCGTGCGCGGCGCGACGCTCACGCCTTCACCCATCGTGGCGTTGTAGGGCACGATCGGCAGCACCAGTGGCCGCTTGTCGAACAGGTTCTTCACGTCAAAGGTCAGGCTCCAGTCCGCGCCCTCGACACCGGCGCGCACGTTGAAGAAGTCCTGGTTCGAGCTCTTCCAGTTCTGGATCGTGGCGATGGTGCCGTTGGGTTGGGCCTGGCGGACGATGAGGCTGAACGGATCGGCATGCTGGTAGTCCACGCGCCACATGCCCTTCAGCCCGGCGCGCACGGCAAAGCGCTGGCTCAGCGACAGCGAGCTGGTGAGGGCCGAGACCATGTCGAAGCGCTCGCCCGCGAGCACCTCGACGTTCGAGGATCTGGCCCGGATGTCGTTCCAGCCCAGCGTGGCCGTCAGTTCGAGTCCGGCCGGCAGCTTCGCATTGACCGCCGCCTCGATGCCAGGGCCGGAGGCCTTGCCGACGTTCTTCGTGATGGCCTGGAACGCGCCGGGGCTGATCTCGATGGCGGACTGGGCCTGGCGGTCCTTGTAGTCGGCGTAATAGACCACGCCGTCGAAGAACAGGCCTGGCGCCAGCACGGCCTTGTGGCCGACCTCGGCGTTCCACAGGGTCTCGGGATCGTAGAACGTGCCATTGCCGTTGAAGCCGCCCGAACGGAAGCCCTTGGACAGCGTGGCATAGGTCGACGCGTTGCGGCTCCATTCGTAGCGCCCCGACACCCGAGGGCTGAAGGCATTGAACTTGGCCGTGACCGGACCGAAGGCGGGTGTGGTCGACTGGATGGTGCGTTCGTCGCTGTAATAGCGGCCGCCGGCGCTGAGCTCGATCTGCTTGCTCAGCTTCCACGTCGCGTCGCCGAAGATGGCCGAGGACTTCGAATCGACGGGGTCGGTACCGACGCGCCGCACCGGCGCGAACGCCGCGCCATTGAGTGTGCCGCTGCGGTCGATCAGTGACGCGTAGTCCCGTGCCCACACGCCCACCGTGTACTGCAGGGGTCCGTCACCGTTCGAGCTGAGCCGCAGCTCCTGGTTCCACTGCTTGAAGCTGGTGTCTGCGCTGAAGCGGATCGCGCCGCCACTCAACGACGCCGTGAAGCCGAAGTCGCGCTTGAGGTAGCCGGTGGACGAGGTCAGGGTGACGGGGCCGAGGTCGTAGGTCACGATCGCGTTGACCAGGTCGCTGTTGTCCTTGGCCGGGAACAGCGTGGTGCGCAGCCGCACCGCCGGATCGGCGACGTTGGCGATGTTGTCGCTGTCGCCCTCGAAGCGCGAATGCAGGGCCAGCAGCGAGATGCTGAGCTTTTCGTTCGGCTGGATGAGCAGCTTGGGGCGGACGAAGTAGCGCTTGACCCCGTTGGCGTCCTTCAGGCCCATCTGGGGATAGTCGATCCAGCCGGCCAGCTTGTCGCTGCCGGCGGCAATGCGCAGGCCCGCCTTGCCCTGCATCAGCGGCGTGCCGAAGGCGCCGCTGAGCCGGTGGCCCATGCCCCCGTCTTGCTGCTGGTACAGGTTGGCCTCCACGAAACCATCGGTCTTCGTCAGGCTGGGGTTGCGGGTCAGGTAGCGGATCGTGCCGGCCATCGAGCCTTCGCCGTACAGCGTGCCCTGCGGGCCGCGCAGCACCTCGATGCGTGACATGTCGACCAGTTGCACCAGGCTGTCGCGCGACTGCTGGTCGATGGTGATGCCCATCTCGTCGAGGTAGGTGCCGACGATGGGCAGGCCCGTGCCGAAGCCGGCGTTCACGCCGCGCAGCTGGATGCGGTTGGCACCCGGTGTCTGTTCCTGGATGTTCAGGCCCGGCACCGAGTACTGCATGTCGCGCAGGTCGGCGGCACCGCGGTCGCGGATCTCGGCGTCGCCGATCGCGGTCACCGCCAGCGGCACGTCCGTGATGCGCTCGTTGCGCTTGGTGGCGGTGACGGTGACCACCTGGCTGGCCTCCGCGTCAGCGGGGGCGGGGGCCGCGGCCTGGGCCTGGGCCAGAACCGGGTGCGCGGCCACGAAGAGCGCGAAGGGACACAGGAGCAGGCTCATGGCCCGGGACGTCCTGGTCGTGCCTGCGCGGGTGGAACGGAGGCTGGCGATGCGAGAGGGCATGGATTGGCTCCAGGTTGTTCAGGTGACGAAGCGCGTGCAGGGCCAGGCCGACTGCACGCTCCATCGCGGTGACGCAATGGACTCGGACATCGGCGCGGCACGCCCGCTCGCTGACACTTTGTTAGTTTCGAAGCTGAACTGACATATTGTCAATATCGGGGAAACCAAGGTCCCGGCGCGACAGCCGTGATGGCGCGTGTGCATCGCCAGCGGCCCGACAGAGCGCTGGGGCGCGGCCTGCGCTGCGGGCACCCTCAACCCGCACGGGCCGCACGGACCGCCGGCACGTACAGCCGCGTCAGCGGCAGCAGGAAGGCCAGCGCACCGAGCAGCCCCACCGCGGCACATCCGGCCATGGCCAGCAGCGGCCCTTGGGGGTGGCCCCTGAGCTGGTCCGACACCGCCCCCACGGCGGCCGGCCCCAGGGCACCGAGCACGATGTTGACCGTGACCATGATCGACACCAGGCGCGCCCTCAGCCGCGGGGGCGTCAGGTCCTGCGCCGCCGTGGGGAACAGCAGCGTGCCGGCCATGATGGCGGTCAGGAAGACCCCCACGCCGATGAACAGGGTGACGGGGGTGCTGGCCAGCACCAGGGCTGCCGCGGCACCGGCACTGGTCGTCGCTGCCGCGAGCAGGGCCACGACAGGCAGCCGTTCGCCCACCCACCGCCGCGCCCACTGCGTGCCGCCTTGCGCGAGCAGGAAGCCCACCACGGTGGCGGTGAAGGTGGCCGCGCCCATGAGGTTTCCGGTGCTCAGCTGCGTGGCACCCATCTGCCGGATGGCGACCACCGGCGCAAAGGCCATCACGCAGCCGATGCCGAAGGCGATCAACCCCACGCCGCCGTAGAAGCACAGGAAGGGTCGCCATTGAGCGCGCAGGTGCGGCCAGACGGCCGGGATCTCGGCCTGCGTCGGTGCATCGCCGGGCTGCGGCCGGTGCGGCCTGGAGGGCGGGGCCTCGGCAGGCAGCATCAGGATCAGGGGCACGAGCACGAGACCCGGCAGGGCCATGAAGAGAAACGCCAGGCGCCAGCCGGACAGGTCCTGCAGCCCCGCAGGCAACCAGGCGCGTGCCGGCTCGGCGGCCGCGAGCACCCAGCCGCACACGGCGATCATCACGCCCACGCCCAGCCGCGCGCCCACGAGCAGCAGCGAGTTGGCCATCTGCCGCTGGCTGTCGGCGAACAGCCGGGGAACCAGCGCGATCGCGATCGGCACCAGCCCGGCCTCGCCGGCACCCACCAGGGCGCTGGCGATGAACAGCTGCCCGAAGTTCTGGGCCAGCCCCGCGAGCGCCATGCAGCTGCTCCACACCGCGATCGAGCCGGCCAGGATGAGGCGCTTGTCGTAGCGGTCGGCCAGCCAGCCCAGGGGGTAGCCGGCCACTGCGGTGAAGAGGGCCACGCTCAGGCCCTGGACCAGACCGACCTGGAGGTCGGTCAGGCCGAGGTCCTTCTTCAGCGGCTCCACCACCAGACTGAACAGCGGCCGGTCGACGATGGTGTAGAGCATCAGGACCAGCAGCAGCAACATGACTGCCCAGGACGACCACGCAGTCGGCTGTTTCGGGGGCGGGGCGGCCCCGTCGCCAGCAGACACCTCGGGCAGGGGTTGGCGGGTCTCGTTCATGGGCTCGCGCAGGCAGGTGGGGGAATCCAGCGGCGCCGACGCGGGGCGTGGGCGCCGCCCGGCGGATCAGGTTGCGGCCACGGGGGTGAGCCAGTCGCGGTAGCGCGCGTTGCGACCCTGCACGATGTCGAAGAAGGCCGACTGGATGCGGCCGGTGACCGGGCCGGGCCGGCCGGTGCCGATGGCGATGCGATCGAGCTCGCGGATGGGCGTGACCTCGGCGGCGGTGCCGGTGAAGAAGGCCTCGTCGGCGATGTAGACCTCGTCGCGTGTGATGCGCTTTTCCACCAGCTTCAGGCCGAGGTCGTCGCAGATCGGGAAGATCGTCCTGCGCGTGATTCCGTTGAGCGCACCGGCCGAGAGGTCCGGCGTGAAGACCATCCCGTCCTTGACGATGAAGATGTTCTCGCCGGCCCCCTCGGCGACGAAGCCGGAAGGGTCCAGCAGCAGGGCCTCGTCGTAGCCGTCGGCGATGGCCTCCCGATGCGCGAGGATGGAGTTGGTGTAGTTGCTCACCGCCTTGGCCTGGGTCATCGTGATGTTGACGTGGTGGCGGGTGTAGCTGCTGGTCTTGACACGGATGCCGTTGCGCAGCCCTTCCTCGCCGAGATTGGCGCCCAGGTCCCAGGCGACGACCATCGCGTGGGTCAGGACGTTCTGCGCCCCCAGCCCCTGGGCCTCGGACCCGAGCCAGATCAGCGGGCGCAGGTAGCCCTGGCGCAGGCCGTTGGCGCGCACCACCTCGCGCTGCGCGTCCATGAGCTGCTCGCGCGTGAAGGGCATCTCCATGCGCAGGATCCTGGCGCTGTCGAACAGCCGGTTGGTGTGGTCGCGCAGGCGGAAGATGGCGGTGCCGTGCACCGTGTCGTAGGCACGCAAGCCCTCGAAGGCGCCGCAGCCGTAGTGCAGCGTGTGCGTCAGCACGTGGACCTTGGCTTCGCGCCACTCGACGAGCTCGCCGTCCATCCAGATCTTGCCGTCGCGGTCGTGCATGGGGGTCATGCTGTACTCCTGGCCAGCCTTTGCTGACACATTGTCAGTGTGAGACGTGGCTGACATGGCGTCAACATCGGTGAAACCACTCCCCTGCCCGAGGGCGCCGGGATCGTGCATCTGGGGCATCATCCGCGTGGCCGTCCTTCCCGCCCCGACGGCCGATCGAGATGGATTTCCCCGCCACGTTTTCCCTGGCCGCCGACTATCTGGCCGCCTCCGAACAGGCCACCGACCGTTCGGAGCGCACCCGCCTGCGCGTGCTGGCGGTGACGGTCTCTGCGCTGGACCGGTCGCTCTCCACCCACGTGCAGCCTGCCGACCTGGCGCGCGAGGTCGGCATCTCGCGCCCGCTGCTGTACCACCACTTCGGGGACCCGGGCGGCCTGCTGGGGACCATCGCGCACGACTTCGAGCAGCGCAACATCGCCTTCTTCAGGCAGCTGCCCGTCGGGGCGCAGCGCTACACCTACCCCGCCCTGGTGGGCTATCTGGCGTGGATCCTGGCCACGGCAGTGCGCAACCGCGGCGCCATGCGCCTGATGTTCGGCCTCACGGATCGGGTGGCCTCGGTGAACGCGGTCTTCAGTCGCCTGCTTCATGAGCTGAACAAGGCGCTGGGCGAGCAGCTGCAGCCGCCGGGCCACGTGCCGGTCTCGGCCACGGACCGCCTGTTGCTGGGCTACATGGAGGCCGACGGCTTCAACGCGCTGCTGCGCGAGCTGTTCGTCTATCCCAACGAGCACCTGCCCCGGCTCGACACGCCGCAGGCGCTGTTCGATCTGGTGCAGCTGGTGGCCGGCCATCGCTACCGGCTCATCCACGGCACGCCCGCGCCGGCACGCGACGTCAAGGCCGTGCAGCGCCACTTCGATCTGGCGTTCTTCGAACCCTGCTTCACCCAGCCCGGCGTGCAGACCCAGCTGACACTGCGGTCCGGGCGCAGGCGCTGATGCTGCCGGTGCAGGACGGGGCGCGGAGTCAGGCCGTGTGCTCGAGCTGGCCGGGGCTCCGGCTCGAGAGGCTGGCGCCGGAACGCGCTCGCCCCGAAGGGTCGACACCGCCGCGGAGGGCGGCAGCGGCATCGATCGCCGCCTGCAGCATGCGCCGCCGGTTGCCCCACACATCCCAGCCATGGACGACCTGCATCCGGCGGCACAGCTCGTCGGCACCGATCGCGGCGAGCTCCTCGAGCGTGCCCACGCCCAGCGCTTCCAGACCTGCCAGCACGCCCTCGGCGATGCCGCGCTGACGCAGCAGGAAGCTGCGCTCCCGCGCATCGAAGCGGGCTGCGGACTTCGGCAGGCTGTTCGTCGGCAACCTCGATCGCGCAGCGGTTCGTCGTGCCGGCACCACCTGGGCCTCCTGCTTCTCGGTGAGAGATGGATGATATTTTGTCCATCTAGCGGTCGCAACATCACTACCACCTGGGACGTAGGGGCGATTGCTGATGCCTCGAGTCTTCCTCCATTGTGCTACAGCGTTTCCGGCGATCGAAGCCTCCGTGGAGTCGCGCGGCCAGCATGCCCAATGGACATTAAAGTGTCCGTCTGTGTCATGATCCAGCTCGCGCGCATCGAACTGCCCCACTTCGGGCATCTCGTGCCCGGCGAGCCAGGCACACCGCCGCCGCATTCCCCGGAGACCGCCCATGACCGCCCCCACCGTGTCGCCGACAGCGACCGCCCGCTCGCACGAAATGGCCGTCAACGCGCTGCAGGTCGACTTCAGGTCGGCGATCCGCGGGCGCGACTACCGGCTGCAGATCTCGATTCCCGGCCGGCCGGCACCCGACGGGGGTTTCCCCGTCGTCTACCTCATCGACGGCAACCTGCACTTCGGCATCACGGTGGACACCATGCGCATCCAGGCCTGCTGGCCCGACGTGCGCGACGCGGTGATCGTGGGGATCGGCTACCCCACCGACCGGGTGGCCGACGCGCTGGGGCTGCGCATGGACGACCTGACCACGCCCCTCACCGAGGCCATGACCCGCGCGCCCTGGTTCTCGCTGATGCCGCCGCCACCGAACGGCTACGGCCGCATGGACGACTACCTGCGCATGCTGGACGAGGAGGTGAAGCCGCGCGTGGCGCAACTCGTCCCGCTGGATGCCGCCGACCAGACGCTGATGGGTCACTCCCTGGGCGGGCTGACCACGCTGCACGCGCTGTTCCGCCGCACCGCGTCGTTCCGGCACTTCGTCGCGATCGCGCCCTCGATCTGGTGGAACGACCGCGAGGTGCTGCAGCACGAGCCCGGCTTCGTGCAGCGTGTTCGCGCGGGCGAGGTCGCGGCCCGCGCGCTGATCTCGGTGGGCGAGCTCGAATCCTCGCTGCGCTATCCGGCGACGGGGCGGGACAAGCTGCCGGCCGGCGTGCAAGACTTCCAGCAGATGACCGACTACTGCCGGATGGTGCCCAACACCGAGGAACTCGGGGCGAGGCTGGCCGCCGAGCAGCGGCCCGGCTTCGAGGTGCAGACCGTCGTGCACCTGGGCGACGACCACAACATGGTGCCTCCCGCAGGCATCGCGCGCGGCATCCGCTTCGCGCTGCGCAGCGAGTGAACGACGGAGGCCGCCTTGCACGACACGCTGGACCTCGACGAACTGCTCGAAGGCATCCGCCGGTGGATTGCCATCGAGAGCCCCACCGACGACGCCGAGGGCATGGCGCGCATGGCCGCGCAGGTCCAGGCCGACTACGAGGCCTTCGGCGCCCGGGTCGAGCGCATCCCCGGCCGTGACGGCTTCGGCGACCACGTGCTGGCCGTCGACGACCGCCACTGCCCGCCGGAGGCCGCTGCCGGCCCCGGCATCCTGCTGCTGAGCCACATCGACACCGTGCACCCCATCGGCACGCTGGCCCGCGACAACCCGCTGCGCATCGAAGGCGACCGTCTCTACGGACCGGGTGCCGAGGACATGAAGGGCGGCACCCACATCGCGATGGCGGCCGTGCGCCAGATCGCCCGCGAGGGTCGGCGCACGAAGCTGCCGATCCGCCACCTGATGGTCAGCGACGAGGAGATGGGCAGCCCGACCTCGCGCGCGCACATCGAGCGCGAGGCGCGGCGCGCGAAGTTCGTGCTCGTCACCGAGCCCGCGCGCTCGGGGGGCAAGATCGTCACCGCGCGCAAGGGCGTGGCCTTCTTCACCATCACCGCGCGGGGTCGGCCGGCGCATGCCGGCGTGGAGCACCACCTGGGGCGCAACGCCATCCGCGAGATCGCGCACCAGATCCTGGCGCTGGAGGCGATGACCGACTACGCGCGGGAGCTCACCGTCAACGTGGGCGTGGTGCGTGGCGGCACGCGATCCAACGTCGTGCCCGAGCAGGCCTCGGTGGAGGTGGACGTGCGCATGCCCAACGCCGCGCTAGGCGACGAGATCGTGCAGCGCATACGCGCGCTGAAGCCCGTGGGCCCCGACGTCACGCTCACCATCGAAGGCGGCATCAACCGCCCGGGCTACGAGAAGACACCGGAGATCGCCGCGCTCTACGAGCACGCCCGCGCCCTGGCCGCCGGGATCGGCTTCGATCTGGTCGACCTGAAGACCGGCGGCGGCAGCGACGGCAACTTCACGGCCGCCTACGCGCCCACGCTCGACGGCATGGGCGTGGACGGCGACGACGCGCACACGCCGCACGAGCGGCTCTACATCAGCTCGGTGCTGCCGCGCACGCGGCTGCTGATGCGGCTGATGGAGACGCTGGGGTAGGCGGCGGCGCCTGGCCGGCCTGATCGCGGGCGGGACCAGGCCAGCTGACGCAAGGCCTCCCGGGCGATGGCCGCGCCATGCTCCTGCACGAAGGGCCCGCCCTGGGAGACGACCATGGCCGGCGGGCAGCCGCGGATGCCCTGGCGCAGGCGCTCCATCCGTGCCGGCGTGAACACGGGGTCCAGCGCACCCACGGTCATCCTCGAACCGCCGGTCCGCCGCCCAGCCCGGAACGCCGCCGCCTGCCGCGACACCGCGACGCCCGGCCTCGATGGCCTTCCCGCAGGCCATGCGCCCGGCGGCTTGGGCTGCTCGGGCCATGTCGTGCAGGGCCCTGCGCGGACCCAGGACGCCGGCGCCTCGCGCGCATGGTCGCCGAGCCGAGGGTCGCCAGGGCTGCTTCGCCTCAGCGCGGCCGCGGCTCGAAGTCCGGCGCCCCCTCGGTGTGCGGCAGCACGTGCCGGACCAGTGCCAGCAGGAAGCGGCCCGGCTCCTCCAGCATCGCGAAGTGCGCGCTGCGCTCGAAGGTGACCAGCTGCTTGGCGGGTGCCGTCAGCGCATCGAGCCACGCGACCGCCGCGGCATGGGGTGTCGCGAGGTCGTGGCGCCCCAGCAGCAGGACGACCGGCACCGACAGTGCCGTGACGGCACGCAGGTCGCAGGCGACGATGTCGCGCGCCAGGGGCCCTTGCATGATCCATGCCGAGCCGACACGAAAGGCGGCCACGTCGGCATCGTCGTACTCGGGCGCCAGCACCGCCATGTCGGCCATCGCATCCATGTTCGGGTGCCCGTACCACATGCCGTTGTAGCGCCAGGCGATGCGGCGAAGGCTGCGCACCTGATCCAGTGGCAGGCTGCCGTCGGCCTGTGGCGAGAGGCTCAGCGCCCGCAGCTCACGCACGGCCTCGGCATCGCCGGCGCGCTCGGCCGCGGCCAGCGCCTCGGCCCGGATCATCGTCTCGCAGGCGGTGGAGATGGCCTGCCCGACGCCGGCGTACACGCTCACCTTGGACGGCAGCCGCTCGGCCAGCCGCACCCCCAGCATCGCGCCCCACGAATAGCCCAGCAAGGCCACGCGCTCCTTGCCCAGCGTGGCCCGCAGGTGGTCGATCACCGCCTCGCCGTCCGCCAGGATGCGCTCGACCGACAGGGTAGGCAGCAGCGCCTCGCGGTCGGCCGTGGCGGCGTTCTTGCCCACGCCGCGCTGATCCCAGTGAACGACGGTGAAGAAGTCCTCCCAAGGGGTCTGGAAGGCCCAGCCGAGCGGCATCTCGGCCGTGCCCGGGCCGCCATGGATCAGCAGCAGCACCGGGTTGGCGCGGTTGCGGCCGCGAATCGAGATCCACTGCAGGTCGCCGCCCACGTCCACCTGCTCCAGCCGCTCGATGCCTTCGGGCGTGGCGATGCGGCGCACGGCCGCCAGGGTGCGCGTGGCGAAGGCCCGCCCGGGCCATGGGGTGGCGTCCAGGGTTTCTTCCGGCGCGGGGGACGGATCGCTCATCCTCGATGTTCCTTCAAAGGGCCCAGGCCCAGAAGATGCGCCGATCGGGCGTGGTGCCCACCAGCACATGCTCGACGCGGTCGGGATAGGTCAGGCGGTAGCGGTGCCAGGTGTGGGTGAGGTGCGGCTGCCGCAGCACCAGTTCGAAGCCCTGGGGGGGCGCGCCGGCGTACAGGTTGGGCACCGTGCGCACGGGGCTGCCATGCTCGGCCACCCGGCGCAGTTCATCGGCCAGGCACGACAGGTCGGGCGCCGTGCCCGGCTCGCGCAGCAGTTGCGAGCGGACACGCTGCGTCAGCAGGGGATCGGGGTCAGCCATCACCGGCAGCGACAGCGGCGTCGACCCCGGCGCGAAGCCCTCGAGCGCCGCCTGCGCCAGGTGGCGGATCGCGCGCGTGTGGCCGGGCGCCAGGTTGCACATGGCCAGCACGCCGCTGCCCCGTGCGGCGTTGACGATGGCGATGGCCGTCCAGCCGTCGAAGTGACCGGCGTGGTGCGCCAGCGTGCCGTCGCCCAGCGGCTCGACGAACCAGCCGCAGCCGTACTGCGCAGGCCGGCCGGTGGCAAGCAGCCCGGCGCCGAACATCAGCCGCGTGCGGGCGGCGTCCAGCAACCCGCCGTCGAGCAGCACCTCGAGCCAGCGCAGCGCGCCGGCCGGGGTGAAGCAGACGTCACCGTCGCCGATGACCTCGCGCGCCGCGGCGTCGGCGTCGCGCACCCCCGCTCGCGCCGAGTCCTCGTTGGCCAGCCGCGCCCACTGCGGGCCGGCGACCGTCGCGCCGGGGCACCCGGCGCGCTCGAAGATCGCCTGCACCGCGTCGGCGTACGACCCGCCGCCGAGCTGCGACACCAGCATCCCCGCCAGGATGTAGTTGGTGTTGGTGTACATCCAGCCCGCGCCTTCGGCGAACGCCGGCGCGAGCGCGCCGTAGCGGTCCATGAACGTCGCCCGGTCGCCGGGCACGACCTCTCCGGGCGCGTAGGCCAGGTACTCCGCCAGCCCGCTCGTGTGCCGCAGAAGGGACAGCACGCTGCGGTCGGCCCAGGCCGCCGGCACGTCCGGCATGAAGCGCCCCACCGGCGCTTCCGGATCCAGCCGCCCGCGCTGCGCGAGTTCCAGCACGGCCGCGGCCGTGACATGCTTGCCGAGCGACGCGACGGAGAACCAGGTGTCCATGTCGACCGGCCGCGCAGCCCCCGCACCCGTCTGTCCGTGCAGCCACACGGCCTTGCGGCCGGGCGCGGCCAGGGCCACGGCGAGGCCAGGCACACCGAACGCGCGAGCCGACCCGGCCAGCGAGGCCGCCAGGCCATCGCCGAGGGGCACCTCGTCTCTCATGGGATCCGTCCGCTGGATACTAAAGTGTCCAATGTATCAGCCTCCCCGCAGCGGCGCGACACGGCTCGCTAAACTTGCCCCCGCGCCCTCACGCCGCCGAACCGCCCCGCCCCATGCCCAGGACCGCCCGCCGCACCGCCGAGTCCCCGCCGGACACCCCGACCGACCGACCGGTGCGCGGCCGGCGGGCGCAGGGCGCAGCGCCCGCCGGCCGCGCCGCCACGGAGCAGGCCGACACCTCGGCCGGCGTCGGGGCGCGACTGCGCTTCCTGCGCGACATGCACGGCCTGTCCCAGCGCGAGATGGCGCGCCGCGCGGGTCTGACCCACGCCACCATCGGCGCCATCGAGCGCGACGCGATCTCGCCTTCCGTCGGCTCGCTGCGCAAGATCCTCGACAGCTTCCCGATGACGCTGTCGGAGTTCTTCGCGCTCGACCCGGCGGGCGAGACACAGGTGTTCTTCGGCAGCGCAGAGCTGCTGGAAGTCGGCGGCGGCGGCATCTCGCTGCGCCAGGTGGGACACAACCTGAAGGGCCGGCCGCTGCAGGTGCTGCTCGAGCGCTACGCGCCCGGGGCCGAGACGGCCAAGACGCCCTACAGCCACGCCGGCGACGAGGGCGGCGTGGTGATCCAGGGCCAGGTCGAGGTGACGGTGGGCGGCAGCCGGCGCGTCCTCGGCCCCGGCGACGGCTACCTCTTTTCAAGCCGCCTGCCGCACAAGTTCCGCAACGTGGGCGACGGCGAGGCCATCGTCGTCAGCGCCAACACGCCCCCGGTCTGAAGGCCGGGCCGGGCAGGCCCCATTGCGTCTGCATGGGTGGATGAAATACCATCCACTTATGCACCAGCTTCGCAAGCCCTATCTCGTCTTCCTCGGCGACGTCGCGCTGCGCTCGGACGCCAAGACCGGCTTCGGCCTGCGCGACTGGTGCACAGGCGACGTCATCGGCGAATGCGCCTTGCCCACGGCCACCGTCAGCCTGGGCTTGCCGGTGATGACGCCCGAGCAGGCGGCGCGGGAAGGGGCCGGCTCCATCGTCATCGGCGTCGCGCCGGCGGGCGGCCGGCTGCCCGACGCCTGGCTGCCGACGCTCGTGGCCGCGCTTCACGCCGGGCTCGACGTCGTCAGCGGGATGCACACGCGTCTCGAGCGATACCCCGAACTGGTGGAGGCGGCACGTTCGGGCGGGGCCCGCCTCATCAACGTGCGCCACTCCGACCGCGACTGGCCCGTAGGCACCGGGCTCAGGCGCCCGGGGCGACGCCTGCTGACGGTGGGCACCGACTGCGCCCTGGGCAAGAAGTACACCGCGCTGGCGATCACGCGTGCGCTCACGGCACGGGGCGTCAAGGCCACCTTCCGCGCTACGGGCCAGACCGGCATCCTGATCGCCGGCCAGGGGGTGGCGATTGACGCCGTGGTGGCCGACTTCATCGCCGGCGTGGCCGAGACGCTGTCGCCCGCCAACGACCACGATCACTGGGACGTCGTCGAGGGCCAGGGCGCGCTGTTCCACCCCGCCTACGCCGGCGTGACGCTGGGCCTGCTGCACGGCTCGCAGCCCGATGCCATCGTGCTGTGCCATGACCCTTCGCGCCGCACGATCGAGGACCATCCGCACATCGCGCTGCCGCCGCTGGGCGAGGCCATCGGCCGCTACCTCGAGGCCGGCCGGCTCACCAATCCGCAGATCCGCTGCGTCGGCGTGGCGATCAACTCGTCGTCACTCGACGAGGACGACTGGGCACGCTACCGCGACAGCCTGCAGGCCGAACTGCGCCTGCCCGTCTGCGACCCGATGCGCGGCGGCGTCCAGCCCATCGTCGAGACACTGCTCGCATGACGCTGCGGGTCCGCCTCACCGAGGAGAGCTGGGCGCTGCGCGAGCCCTTCGAGATCGCCGGGCAGGTCATCGTCGACCTGCCACTGCTGCACGTGGAACTGACCGACCGCGACGGCCTCGAGGGCCACGCCGAGGCGGCAGGCGTGGACTACGACGGGGAGACGCCCGGCTCGATGCGGGCCCAGGTGGAAGCAGTCGCCGCACGGTTGACCGACACCACCACCGCGGCCGACCTCGCCGCGTGGCTGCCGCGCGGCGGCGCCCGCAACGCGCTCGACTGCGCCCTCTGGGACCTGCACGCCAAGCGCTGCGGCGTGCCCGCGTGGGTCGCCGCCGGACTCGAGCCGCTGCGCCCGCTGTCGACGGCCTGCACGATCGGGCTGGGCACCATCGAGGACATCCGCCGCCGCGCTCGGCAGCTCGCGCATGCCCCGATGCTCAAGATCAAGGTCGACGGCCAGCGCCACCTGGATTGCATCCGCGCGGCGCACGAGGAGGCGCCGCACGCCCGGCTCGTCGTCGATGCCAACCAGTCCTGGACGCGCCGCCTGCTCGAGGAGCTGATGCCCTCGCTGCAGGCGCTGGGCGTCGAGTTCATCGAGCAGCCGGTCCGCCGCGGCCGCGACGCCGAGCTCGACGGGCTGGACTCGCCGATTCCCCTCGTGGCCGACGAGTCGTGCACCGACCGCAGCTCGCTGCCGACGCTGCACGGCCGCTACCAGGGCGTCAACATCAAGCTCGACAAGACCGGCGGGCTGACCGAGGCGCTGGCGCTGGCGCGAGAGGCCCGCGCGCTGGGCTTCGACGTGATGGTGGGCAACATGTGCGGCACCTCGCTGGGCATGGCGCCAGCCTTCCTGGTGGCGCAGCTCGCGCGCTGGGTCGACCTGGACGGCCCGCTCTTCAACGAGCGTGACCGGGACCACCCGATGCGGTACGACCGCAGCGTCCTGCAGCCCCCCGCGGCGGCGCTCTGGGGCTGAGGCGCCCGAGACACGCCCGACTCCACCCACACCTTGCGAGAGCAGCTTCCGATGACGACATCTCGCGGTGATGCGCTGGCCCCGGCAACCCCCGTTGAATCGGTCTCCGGCGAAGCGCCGGTGTCGCCGCTGGCCGCATGGTGGTCGCTCACGGTGCTGCTGATCCTGGTGCTCTACACCATCGCGGACCGGCCGATGATCAACCTGCAGGTCGAGCCGCTGCGCAAGGAGCTCGGACTCAGCGACTTCCAGGTCGGCCTGGTGCAGGGCGTGAGCGTGGCGCTGTTCACCGCCGTCGTGGCCTACCCGATCGCGTGGCTGGCCGACCGCTTCGATCGCCGCTGGGTACTCGCGGCGTCGATGTCGGTGTGGTGCGTGTCGCTGGTGCTCGCCGGGCTGGCCCGGTCCTTCGAGGAGCTCTTCCTCGCCAGCGCGTTCGTCGGCGCCGGCGAGGCCGCGCTGGTCCCGATCGCGCTGGCGATGATCCCCGAGCTGTTCCGCGGTGACAGGCGGCACCTCGCGAACTCGGTGCTGCTGGTCGGCGGCCGGCTGGGCGTAGGCGCCGTGATCGCGATGTCGGGCTGGCTCATCTTTGCCGTCGACAGCTGGCGCGGGTTGCTGCCGGCGCCGCTGGACACGCTGCCGACATGGCGGCTGGCGCTGATCGCGATCGCGCTGCCCGGCGCGCTGCTGGTGCCGCTGATCCTCACGATGCCGCGCCAGCGCCGCCTTCCGCTGGCACCGCGGGGCTGGCGCCCGGGCGACCCCGGGGCTTCGGAGTTCCGCGCACCCGCGCCGCCGGCCTGGCCCTTCCTGAGGAAGGAGCGGATCGCCTTCGCCAGCTTCTACCTCGGCATCGGGTTGCAGTCGATGGCCATCGGCTGCGTGCTGAACTTCGCCCCGGTGGCCGCCATTCGGCTGATGGGCGCCACGCCCGTGCAGGCCGGCAACGGCATGGGCGCCGCCACGCTCACCGCCACCCTCCTGGGCTTCGTCATCGCGCTGCTGGCCAACCGGCTGCTGGGCCCGCGCGTCGGCTCGCGACTGGCGCCGCTGGCCCTGCTGGCCGCGGCCGGCTGCGCCACGGTGCCCGTCGTCGCGATGTCGTTCAGCAGCGAGCCGGTTCACCTGTTCATCGGCGCCGGCGCATTCCTGACCGCGGTGATGGCCGGCTCGCTGCTGTATCCCGCCGCGCTGCAGGACATGACGCCGGCACCGATGCGGGCCCGGCTCGCGGCGCTGTCGGTCACGACGAACATCGCGTTCGCGGCGCTGGGCCCCGCCGCCGTCGGCGCCCTGTCCGACCGTCTGAAGGACTTGCCCCACGGCCTGCTGCTGGCAATGACCTTCATCGCGCTGGTTTCGCTCGTGGCATCGTTCCTGGCGCTGCTGCCGCTGGCCTTCCGCTATCCGGCCACGGTGGCCTCCGCGCGCCTGGCCGAGGCGGCGCCACAGGGCGGCTGAGGTCGTCCACAGGGGCGCCGTTCCACTCCCTCAATCCCGCGCCACTTCCGGCCCGTACGGGCGCCCCATGCCCAGCAGCACCTCCTGGTGCCCGCAGCCTGCGGGAATCATCGGGAAGCAGTTCTCCTGGCCGCTGACGCGCACGTCGAGGAAGAAGGGCCCGCCGGAGCGCAGGCACGCCGCCAGGGCGTCGTCGAGGTCGGCCCGGCGCTCGACCCGCGCCGCCTGCCAGCCGAAGCCGCGCGCCACCATCACGAAGTCGGGCATGGACGCGTTGTAGCTCTGGCTGTAGCGGCTGCCGTGGACGAGTTCCTGCCACTGCCGCACCATGCCCATCCAGCCGTTGTTGCACAGCACCACCTTCACCGGCGTGCGGTGCTGCGCGGCGGTGGCCAGCTCCTGGATGTTCATCAGGATGGAGGCGTCGCCGCTGACGCAGACCACGGTCCTGCCCGGGTGCGCGACCTGCGCGCCGATCGCCGCCGGCAGACCGTAGCCCATGGTGCCGGCGCCGCCCGAGGTGAGCCAGCACCGCGGGTGCTCGAAGCGCAGGTGCTGTGCGGCCCACATCTGGTGCTGCCCGACGTCGGTCGAGACGATGGCGTCGCGCCCCGCCAGCTGCGCCTGCAGCCGCTGCATCAGCGCCTGCGGAGCGATCGCGTCGGGGCGGTCCTCGAAGGCGAGCGAGCGCTGCGCGCGCCACCCGTCGATGCGCCGCCACCAGGGGGCCAGGCGCTGCATCGCCCCGGCGTCGGCCGGCATGGCCTCCAGCAGGGCTGCGAGCACGTCGCCGCAGTCGCCGGTGATCGCGAGGTCGGCGCGCACGACCTTGCCGATCGAGGCCGGGTCGATGTCGACGTGCACTAATCTCGCCTGCGGGCAGAAGTCGGCCAGGCGCCCGGTGACGCGGTCGTCGAAGCGCGCGCCCACGCACACCACGAGGTCGGCCTCGTGCATGGCCAGGTTGGCCTCCAGCGTGCCGTGCATGCCCAGCATGCCCAGCCACTGCGGGCTCGACGCCGGGAACGCCCCCAGGCCCATCAGCGTGAGCGTGCACGGCGCCCCGCTGCGCTCGACGAGCGCGCGGAAGCGCTCGCAGGCCAGCGGCCCCGAGTTGACGAGGCCGCCGCCGCCGTAGAAGACGGGCCGGCGCGCCTGCGCGATGGCCTCGCAGATCCGGCGCACCTGTTCGGGCGCCGGGCGCTCTCGCGAAGTCGACCTCGACGTCGACACCGACGCGGACGCTGACGGCAGCGCTCGCGCCTGAGGGCCCACCGCCGCCGGGCAGGCCACCCACGCGGCCTGCACGTCCTTGGGCACGTCCACCAGCACCGGCCCGGGCCGGCCGCCGGCGGCCACCTCGAAGGCCTTGCGCACCACGGCCTCGAGCGCCGCGACGTCGCGCACCTGGCGGTTCCACTTGGTGACCGGCCGCGAGATGCCCAGCGCGTCGCATTCCTGGAAGGCGTCGGTGCCGATGGCGCTGGTGGCCACCTGGCCGCTGAAGCACACCACCGGCACCGAATCGCACAGCGCGTCGAGCAGGCCGGTGGTGGTGTTGCTCATGCCCGGACCGGAGGTGACGAACACCACGCCGACGCGGCCGGTGCTGCGCGCGTAGCCCTGCGCCGCGTGCACGGCCGCCTGCTCGTGGCGCACCAGCACGTGGCGCAGCCGCGGCTCGGCGTGCAGCGCGTCGTAGAGCGGCAGCACCGCGCCGCCCGGGTAGCCGAACACGGTGTCCACGCCCAGGTCGAGCAGGGTGCGGATGAGCAGGGCCGCGCCGGTCAGTGGCGGGGCGCTCGCGGCGGCAGGCGCGAGGCAAGGCAGCGGCGGTTCGAGTACGGCATTCATGCCGTCACTGTGCTCGACCCGGCGCGGAAAGAGTTCCTGAGTTTCTCGAACCAGGGTTGATTCGCGGAAAATCCTTCTGCACTCAAGCCAGTTCTCGAAATGAAGCTCGACAAATTCGACATCGACATCCTGGAAGCGCTGCAGCGCGACGCGCGCATCAGCCTGCAGGCCCTGAGCAGCCAGGTCGGGCTCAGCAGCTCGCCGTGCTGGACGCGCATCAAGCGGATGGAGGAGGCCGGCGTGATCGAGGGCTACTCGGTGCGGGTCAACGCCGAGCGCATCGGGCTGGCCGACACGGTGATCGTGCAGGTCACGCTGGACAGCCACTCCGACGAGGCGCTGTTCGAGTTCGGTCGCGCGCTGCAGGCAATCCCCGAGGTGCTGGAGGCGTTCCTCGTCTCGGGCGACTACGACTACTACGTCCGCATCGCCGTGCGGGACACGCGCGACTACGAGCGGCTGCTGCGCGAGCAGCTCTACAAGATCCCCGGCATCCGCCACAGCAAGTCGAGCTTCGTGCTGCGCAGCCTCAAGCAGAGCATGCTGCCGCTGCGGCGCTGAGCGGCCCCGGGCGAGGGTGGCTCGGGGTCAGCCCGGGCCCGCGCCCCGCGCCGCCTCGGCATGGATCCACGCCAGGAAGGCCTCGACCGGCGGCCGGCGGGCGTGGCGCTCGGGGTAGACGATGAAGTGCGCCTTCGCGCGCACCGCCTTGTCGAAGCCGAACACGGGCCGCAGCTTGCCCTCCTGGAGGTGGCGCGCTGCCAGCGTGGCGCTCTCCAGCGCCACGCCCAGGCCGAGGATGGCGGCCTCCATGGCCATCGCCGCGCGGTCGAAGCGCAGCGTCATGCGGTCGGGCGGGCGTTGACCGGAGTGCGCGGCGAACCAGTCGGTCCACTGCACGACGTTGACGTTGCTCTGGATCAGCGGCACGTCCAGCAGCTGCTCGACGCGGCGCAGCCTGCGCTCGCGGATGAAGGACGGGCTGGCCAGCGGCAGCACGCGCTCCTCGAAAAGGGGCTCGACGACCAGATTGGGCCAGCGCGGCACGCCGTAGCGGATGTCGAGGTCAGCCTGGCCGAGTGCGAAGTCGCTGTGCGTGTGCGCCGCCGAGAGGTTGAGCGCGATGTCGGGGTTGGCCTTGGCGAACGACGGCAGCCGCGGCATCAGCCACAGCGTGGCGATGCTGGGCGAGCAGTGCACGTACAGGCTGGTGGCCACGCCCTGGCGCAGGTCGTCGGTGGCGGTGGAGATGGCGGTCAGCGCACCGCTGACGCGCCCCAGGTACTGCTCGCCGGCGGCGCTCAGGCGCACGCCGTGGGCGCTGCGGTCGAGCAGTCGCACGCCGAGCTGTTCCTCCAGCCGGGCCACCTGATGGCTGATCGCCGACGGGGTGACGTGCAGTTCCGCGGCCGCCAGTGCAAAGCTGCGGCGGCGCGCCACCGCCTCGAAGGCCTGCAGGCTGGCGATGGGCGGCATCTGCGGCATAGGGTCTACCCGGTCGTAAGATGAATGGTGGTCATCTTAGGATGAAAAAACTTCGCTTGTCGTCAGCCAAGAGCGCACTGAACATCGCGGCCGTTCCTCACAGTGGAGATGGAAGCGATGCTGCTGAAAGACAAGGTTGCGGTGATCACCGGGGGCGCAGGCCCGAACGGGCTGGGCTTCGCCACCGCCAGGATGATGGCCGCGCACGGCGCGCGGGTCGCGATCCTCGACCTCGCCCAGGCCGACCCGCAGGCTGCCGCCGCGCGCCTGGGCGAAGGCCACCTCGGCCTGGTGGCCGACGTCACCGACAAGGCTTCGTGCGATGCCGCCGCCGCGGCGGTGCTCGAGGCCTTCGGCCGCATCGACGTCCTGGTGAACAACGCGGGCATCACCCAGCCGGTGAAGACGCTGGAGATCACCGGCGCCGACTACGACCGCATCCTCGACGTCAGCCTGCGCGGCACGCTGTACATGTCGCAGGCGGTGATCCCGGCGATGCGCGCGCAGAAGGGCGGCGCCATCTGCTGCGTGTCGTCGGTCTCGGCGCAGCGCGGCGGCGGCATCCTCGGCGGCCCGCATTACTCGGCCGCCAAGGCCGGGGTGCTGGGGCTGGCGCGCGCGATGGCCCGCGAGTTCGGCATCGACGGCATCCGGGTCAACAGCGTCACGCCGGGCCTGATCGCCACCGACATCAACAAGGGCCTGATCCCCGAGGACAAGCTCAAGACCATCCTCGAGGGCATCCCGCTCAACCGCATCGGCGAGCCGAACGACGTGGCCGGCTGCCTCGTGTTCCTGGCCAGCGACCTGGCCAAGTACCTCACCGGCGTGACGCTCGACGTCAACGGCGGCATGCTGATCCACTGACCCCCCCCACCCCTGTCCCTGCACCCCGAGAAGACCCAAGGAGACGAGTCCATGCAACGCAAGACCTTCACCGCTTCCCTGATCGCCGTGGCCGCGGCCGCCCTGCTGCCGGCGCTGGCGCAGGCCCAGGCCGTCAAGCTCACGCTGGGCCACGGCGCCGCGCCCGGCAACCCCCGCCACGAGGCCGCGGTCAAGTTCGCCGAGGTCGTCAAGGCCAGGACCGGCGGCCGCGTCGAGGTGACGGTGGCGCCTTCGGCACAGCTCGGCGACGACGCCGCGATGGTGACCGCGCTGCGCACCGGCGCGCTCGACATCAGCGCCAACTCGCAGGGCGCGGTGGCCAACGCCGTGCCCGAGTACGCCGCCTTCGGCATGCCCTTCCTGTTCGCCAGCCTGCCGCAGGCCTGGAAGCTGCTGGACGGCCCGCTGGGCAAGGAACTCGCCGAGAAGACCGCCGAGAAGGGCATGGTGGTGCTGGGCTACTGGGACAACGGCATCCGCCACATGTCCAACAGCAAGAAGCCGCTGGCCAAGCCCGAGGACCTCAAGGGCATGAAGATGCGCACCCCGCCCGACGCGGTGACGGTGGACATCATGCAGGCGCTGGGTGCCGAGGCGCAGCAGATCCGCTTCGCCGAGCTGTACGTGGCGCTGCAGCAGGGCGTGGTCGACGGGCAGGAGAACCCGATCATGAACATCCACGCCAGCAAGCTCTACGAGGTGAACAAGTTCATCAGCCTGACCGGCCACAAGTACGAGATGACGCCGTTCCTGATGAGCAAGCGCACCTGGGATCGCCTGTCCGACGCCGACCGCAAGGCCGTGACGGAAGCGGCGGCCGAAGCCACCGCGCTGCAGCGCAAGCTCAGCCAGGAAAGCGAGGACAAGCTGCTCGCCGACCTGCGGGCCAAGGGCGTGCAGGTCAACGTCGCCGACAAGGCGGCGTTCGAGGCCGCGACTTCGAAGGTGGACGACAAGTGGGCGGCCGGCCCGATCGGGCCCTTCGTGAAGAAGGTCATCGCAGCGGCGCGCGCGAAGTGACCTCGCACTGATCGCGCCCTGACCGCCCCGCGGCGCCCGGCCCGAGCCGGGCGCCGCCGCACCCCTGCCTGGAGACTGGCGATGCAAGCTGCCGAACCCGGCTTGGTCGGGCGCGCGATCACGCGCCTGTGCCAGCTGGTGCTGTGGAGCACCACCGCGGTGATCTTCCTGATCCTCGCGACCAACACCATGCTGCGCTATGCCACCGGCTCGAGCCTGCAGTGGGCCAGCGAGGTGCCCGAGCTGCTGTTCCCGTGGATGGTGATGGCCGGCGTGGTGCTGGCGGCGCAGCAGGGTGCGCACATCGCCACCACCTTCCTGATGGAAGCGCTGCCGGCCGCGGTGCGGCGGGTCGTCGCCACGCTGGCCTGGCTGGTGGTGGCCGCGCTGTACGCCACGCTCGCCCTGGCGACCCTGCGGATGCTCGAGATCGTGCACGACGAGCGCACGCCGATCCTGGGGCTGCCGGGCTCGATCACCTACGGCTGCGTGATGGGGGGCATGACGCTGCTGGCCGTGCTGGCGCTGCAGTCGGCCTGGCGCGCCTGGCGCAGCCGGCCTGAAGCGGCCGAGGCCGCGAAGGGCACGAGCGACGAGCCGCGGGTGCCCGCGGCCCACTGGTGAGGCGCGTCGCGCCCAAGGAACCACCATGAGTGCCCTGATCCTCCTCGTCTTCCTCGGCGCCGCGGTCACCGCGATGCCGATCGCGCACGCGCTGATGGTGGCGGCGATGGCTGCCGCCGCCAGCTCCGACCGGGTGCCGCTGGACCTGCTGGTGCAGCAGATGGTCGCCCAGGTGCAGAGCTTCCCGCTGATCGCGATCCCGTTCTTCATGCTGACCGGCACGCTGATGATGGGCGGCAAGCTCGGCGAGGCGCTGATCGGCGTGCTGACCGCGCTGATCGGCCGCTTCCACGGCGGCCCGGCGCAGGTGGGCGTGCTGTCGTCGACGCTGTTCGGCGGCGTCTCGGGCTCGGCGGTGGCCGACGCCTCGGCCATCGGCTCGCTGCTCATCCCCTGGCACAAGCGGCTGGGCTACCCGCCGGCGTTCTCGGCGGCGACGCTGGCCTCGGCCGCCACCATCGACATCCTGATCCCGCCGTCGATCCCGATGATCCTGTTCGCGCTGTCGTCCGGCGCGTCGATCGCGGCGCTGTTCGTCGCCGGCGTGCTGCCTGGCCTGCTGATGTGCGGCGGCTTCATGGCCGCGTGCTGGTGGGTGGGCAGGCGGCGCAACCTGCCGCGCGACACGCGCCCATTCGACGGCCCGGCCTTCCGCCGCCACCTGCTGTACGCCTCGCCCGCGGTGCTTCTGCCGGTGCTGATCGTGATCTTCCTGCGCTTCGGCATCGCCACGCCGACCGAGGTGGCCGTGCTCTCGACGCTGTACGCGGGGCTGGTGTCCGCCGTGATCTACCGTGACCTCGGCTGGCGGCGCCTGGGCCAGGCCATCACCCACGCGGGCCTGGCCACCGGCGTGGTGCTGATGGTGATCATGGCCTCGGCAGCCGTGGGCTGGCTGCTGACCTTCGACCAGATGCCGCAGGGCATCGTGCAGTGGGTGCAGCAGAACGTGCACGCCGAGTGGGTCGTCATCCTGCTGATGAACCTGCTGATGCTGTTCCTGGGCATGTTCATCGACCTGCCTGCCGCCGTGCTGCTGCTGACGCCAGTGTTCGTGCCGCTGGCGCAGAGCATCGGCATGGACATGACGCAGCTGGGGATCATGATGGTCGTCAACCTCGCCATCGGCCTGTACACGCCGCCGGTGGGCACCACGCTGTTCATCACCAGCGCGCTGGCGCGCGTCAAGGTCGGGCAGACGGTGCGCGAACTGGGGCCCTTCTACCTCGTGGCCTTCGGCGTGCTGGCGCTCGTGTCGTACGTGCCGGCGTCGATCCTGAAATGAACCCCCGGGGCGCGCCACGGGCGCGACCCGACGACGCTTCCAAGGAGCCATCCATGACCGAACCGAACGCCCGGCTGGCCGCGCTGGCCGCCGCGGCCTGGCGCATCCGCCGCCTGGCCGTGCGCATGGGCGAAGTGCAGGGCCAGGGCTACGTGGGCCAGGCGCTCGGCTATGCCGACGTGCTGGCAGTGGCCTACGCGCATGCGCTGAACCTGCGCCCCGAGGACCCGAGCTGGGAAGGGCGCGACCGCTTCCTGCTCTCGCACGGCCACTACGCGATCGCGCACTACGCGGCGCTGATCGAGGCCGGCGTGATCCCCGAGAGCGAGCTCGAGACCTACGGCAGCGACGACAGCCGGCTGCCGATGTCGGGCATGGCCACCTACACGCCGGGCATGGAGATCTCCGGCGGCTCGCTCGGGCAAGGGCTGGTGATCGCCGTGGGCATGGCGCTGGGCCTGAAGCACAAGCGCAACCCGGCCTTCGTCTACAACAGCATGAGCGACGGCGAGCTCGACGAGGGCTCGACCTGGGAGGCCGCGATGTCGGCCGCACACCACCGGCTCGACAACCTGATCTGCCTGGTCGACATCAACAACCAGCAGGCCGACGGCCCCTCCACCCGCGTGCTCGGCTTCGAGCCGCTGCCCGACAAGTGGGCCGCCTTCGGCTGGCACGTGCAGCGCGTGGACGGCAACGACCTGCCGGCCGTGCTGCAGGCCTTCGACACCGCCCGCGCGCTGGCCGAGCCCAAGCCGCGCGTGATCCTCTTCGACACGCTCATGGGCAAGGGCGTGCCCTTCCTCGAGCAGCGCGAGAAGAACCACTTCATCCGCGTCGACCCGCCCGAATGGCAGCAGGCACTCGACATCCTCGACCAGAACCAGCCCGAAGGAGCCCTGGGATGAGCAGCGCGGCCGTCACGGAGAAGAAGCCGAGGCTCACCACCTCGGCGATGATCGCTTCGATCGCCTCGGAGGGGCAGCGCGTCAAGGCCGCGCCCTTCGGCAAGGCGCTGGTGGAATACGCGGCCACGCGGCCGGAAGTCGTGGGCCTGAGCGCCGACCTGGCGAAGTACACCGACCTGCACCTCTTCGCCCAGGCCTACCCCGAGCGCTTCTTCCAGATGGGCATGGCCGAGCAGCTGCTGATGGGTGCGGCCGGCGGCATGGCCAAGGAAGGGCTGGTGCCGTTTGCCACCACCTACGCGGTGTTCGGCACCCGGCGCGCCTACGACTTCATCCACCAGGTCATCGCCGAGGAGAACCTCAACGTCAAGATCTGCTGCGCGCTGCCCGGCCTGACCACGGGCTACGGCCCCAGCCACCAGGCCACCGAGGACCTGGCGATGATGCGCGGCGTGCCCGGGCTGACCATCGTCGACCCCTGCGACGCGCTCGACATCGAGCAGGCCGTGCCGCAGATCGCCGCCCACAAGGGGCCCGTCTACATGCGGCTGCTGCGCGGCAGCGTGCCGCTGGTGCTCGACGAGATCGAGGGCTACCGGTTCGAACTGGGCAAGGCCAAGCTGCTGCGCGAGGGTGACGACGTGCTCGTCATCTCGAGCGGCATCCTGACCATGCGCGCGCTGGAGGCGGCGCAGGACCTGGCGAAGGACAAGGTGGGCGTGGCCGTGCTGCACTGCCCGACCATCAAGCCGCTGGACGAGGCGGCCATCGTCGAGGCGGTGCGCTACCGACACCGGCTGGTCGTCGTGGCCGAGAACCATTCCGTGGTGGGTGGCCTGGGCGAGGCCGTGGCCTCGACGCTGCTGCGCCACCGCGTGCAGCCGGCCGGCTTCCAGCTCGCCGGGCTGCCCGATGCCTTCCTCGACGCCGGGGCGCTGCCCACGCTGCACGATCGCTACGGCATCAGCCGCGGCGCGCTGGCGGCACGCATCAAGGGCTGGCTCGGCTGATGGACACCGGCACCCCGACGGCCGGCGCGGCCGCCGATCCGCAGCGCCTGGCGCATGCCATCCGCTTCCTCGCCATCGACGCCATCGTGCGCGCCGGCGAGGGCCACCAGGGCGTGCCGCTGGGCATGGCCGAGATCGCCACCGCGCTGTACACGCGGCACCTGAAGTTCGACGCCGCCCGCCCCACCTGGCCCGACCGCGACCGCGTGGTGCTGTCCAACGGCCACGGCTCGATGCTGCTGTATGCGCTGCTGCACCTCACCGGCTACGAGGCCTTCCCGATCGGGCAGCTGCGCGCCTTCCGCGAGTTCGGCTCGCACTGCGAGGGCCACCCGGAGTACGCGCCCGCCCACGGCATCGAGGTGACCACCGGCCCGCTGGGCCAGGGCATCGCCAACGCGCTGGGCATGGCGGTGGCCGAGGAGCACCTGCGCGCGCGCTTCGGCGAAGGCGTGGTGAATCACCACACCTGGGCCTTCGTGGGCGACGGCTGCCTGCAGGAGGGCGTGGGCCAGGAGATGGTCTCGCTGGCCGGCCACCTGCGGCTGGGCCGGCTGATCCTGCTGTGGGACGACAACCGCATCACCGACGACGGCGCGACCTCGCTGTCGATCAGCGAGGACGTGGCCGAGCGCTTCCGCGTGGCCGGGTGGCACGTCTTGGAGGTGGACGGTCACGACATCGAGGCCGTGTCGCAGGCCATGGCCGCCGCCAAGGCCGACCCGCGGCCGTCGATGATCGCCTGCCGCACGACCATCGCCCGGGGCGTCGCGCGGCTGCAGGGACAGCGCGGCGGCCACAGCGCGAGGCTCTTCCCCGAGGACGCCGAGCAGGCCCGGCGCGACCTCGGCTGGCCGAACCCGCCCTTCGAGGTGCCGGCCGAGGTGCTGGCGCCGTGGCGGGCCGCCGGCGCCCGCCACCGCACCACCCGCGAGGCCTGGGCCGCCCGCGTGGCCGCGCTGCCCGCCGCGGAGCGTGCCGAGTTCCAGCGCGTGCTCGCGGGCACGCTGGCCGAGGGCTGGCGCGACGTGCTGGCCCGCTGCAAGCAGCGCGCCGCGGGCGCCGAGCCGCTGCCCAGCGGCATCTTCGTCTCGGCCGAGATCCATGAGGCGCTGACCGGGCTGATGCCAGAGCGCCTGGTGGCCTGCGCCGATCTGGAGGCGCCAACCAACCACAAGCGGCGGCTGGCCGCTTTCACGGCTGACGACCGCCGCGGCACCTACCTGCACTGCGGCGTGCGCGAGCACGTGATGGGTGCGATGGCCAACGGCATCGCGGCGCACGGCGGCGCGGTGCCCCTGGCAGTGACCTACCTCGCGTTCTCGGACTACGAGCGCGCGGCGATGCGCATGGCCGCGCTGATGGGCCTGCCGGTGAAGTTCGTCTTCAGCCACGACTCCATCGGCATCGGCCGCAACGGGCCCACGCACCAGCCGGTCGAGATCCTGGCTTCGCTGCGCGCGATGCCGAACATGCTGGTGCTGCGGCCGGCCGACGCGGTGGAGGCCGCCGAGTGCTGGGAGATCGCGCTCGAGCACCGCAGCGGCCCGAGCACGCTGGTGTTCGCGCGCCAGGCGTTGCCCGCGGTGCGCCAGGTGCACGTGCCGGAAAACCTCTCGCGCCGCGGCGCCTACGTGCTGGCCGAGGCCGAGGGCGGCGAGCGCCGCGTCACGCTGCTGGCCACGGGCTCGGAGGTGGCGCTGGCCCTGGCGGCACGGCAGGCGCTGCAGGCCGAGGGCGTGCCCACGGCGGTGGTCTCGATGCCGAGCTGGGAGCTGTTCGAGGCGCAGGCCCCCGCCTGGCGCGACAGCGTGCTCGGCCCCGGCACCGTGCGCGTGGGTTGCGAGGCCGCGGTGCGCCTCGGCTGGGACCGCTGGCTGGGCGAGCGCGGCGGCTTCGTCGGCATGCGCGGCTTCGGCGCCTCGGGCCCGGCCGACGTGCTCTACCGGCACTTCGGCATCACGGCCGAGACCATCGCCGAAGAGGCGCGGCGGCTGCTGGGCCGCGCCGCCTGACGCGGTTCGCGGCACGCGGCATTCGCTGCCCGCCACCGGTCGAGGGGCGCCCCCGGCCGGCCCGTCGCGTCACCGCCAAATCCGACCAGGACACAACTCTTCACGAGATCCGTCGCAGCGCATGCTATACCCCAAAGGGTAAACGGGACATCCTGTTCTGGGAGATGCACGATGGGTTCGAAGATAAGGTGGGCCGCGCTGGCCGCGTGCCTGTGGGCGCATGCCGCCATGGCCCAGGTGGCCGACGAAGGGCGGTTGCTCGCGTCCGGCTGCTTCCAGTGCCACGGCACGAGCGGCCTGAAGGGCGGTTTCGGCACGCTGGCCGGCATGAGCCGCCAGGACATGCTGGACAAGCTGAACAACGACATGCGCAGCAAGGATGCCCGCAGCAGCATCATGAATCCGCATGCCCGGGGCTACACGAGTCACCAGCTGTCACTGATCGCCGACTACTTCGCGCGGCAGCCCAAGCCATGAGCGAAGAACGACTTGCCGCACGGGAGCCCCTCATGATCAACAGACGTCACTTCCTCGGCACCTTCAGCGTCGGCTCGCTGGGCGCCTTGACACCGCTGGCCAGCCGCGCGCAGACGCCCCGGCGCGTCGTCGTCGTCGGCGGCGGCATGGCGGGCGCGGCAGCCGCCAAGTACCTGCGGCTGTGGAGCAACAAGACGGTGGAAGTGACCCTGGTCGAGACCTCGACCAGGTACGTCTCGAACATCATGAGCAACCTCGTCGTGACGGGGCAGTACGCGCCCACGATCCTCGACTACGGCTGGTCGAACCTGGTAAGCAAGCATGGCGTCAAGCTGCTGGGTGGCACCGTCACGCGGGTCGAGCGTGGGGGCAGCCTCGGTGCATGGAAGGTCACCGTCGCCAAGGGCACCACGCTGAGCATCCTCTACTGCGAGCGCGTGGTCCTGGCGCCCGGCGTGAAGTTCGATCCGGTGCCCTCGACGGCGGACCCTGCGCGGGCGGCCCCGATCCTGCACGCCTGGCAGGCCGGCAGCCAGACGACGCAGCTGCGCGACTTCCTCGCGGCGATGCCGCCGACCGGGACCTTCGTCCTGACGATCCCCAAGGCGCCCTATCGCTGCCCGCCCGGGCCGTACGAGCGCGCCTGCGTGGTCGCCGACTACCTGAAGCGCAACAAGCCCGGCGCGCAGGTCGTGGTGCTCGACGCCAACCCCGACATCATGGCCGAGAAGGAGAACTTCTCCCACGCGTTCTCGGTGATGTACGGCAGCAACCTCAGCTACCGGCCCGGCCGCGTGGTGCGCAGCGTGGCCGCCGTGGCGGGGCAGCCCGGCGGATCGCTGGTCGTCGACATCGTCGTCAAGGACGCCAGCGGCGCGGACGTCGTCGTCGGCACCGAGACCTACGACGCGCAGGTGCTCAACGTCATCCCGCCGCACCGCGCCGGCGCGATCGTGCAGAACCTCGGCCTGGCCGACGCCACCGGCTTCGCGCCGGTGGACGGGCGCAGCTTCGAGAGCACCGTCCCGGGCATGGCGGGCATCCACGTGATTGGCGACGCCGCGAAGACCTCGCTGCCCAAGGCCGGGCACGTCGGCAACCAGGGCGCGAAGATCTGCGCGGACGCCATCGTCAGGGGCTTCGACGGCCAGGCGCCCTACGCCACGCCGACGGCCAACTCGGCCTGCTACTCGCCCTTGAGCAACACGCTGGCGTCGTGGTTGACGGCGGTCTACCAGTACCAGCCGGACCCGGTGTCGGGCACCTGGAAGTACGTCGCGCTCGACCAGGTCAGCGGCACAGCGGGCGCCACCGAGGCCCGCGCGCCCAGCACCGGCAGCTTCTCGAAGATGGGCACGTGGTACCGGTCGCTGATGACCGAGACCTTCGGCTGAGAACCCGTGAACGCTGTCAGGCAGCGGCCGGCGCGGGACCGGCGGCCACCACCCCGTCGCGGCACAGGGCCTTGATCTCGGCGCCGGTGTAGCCCAGGTCGCGCAGCACCTCGGCCGTGTGCTGCCCCAGCGCCGGCGGCGGGTGGCGCAGGCCCGGACGTTCGCCGCCCAGCGTGATTGGCAGCAGCGGCGTGCGCGTGTCCACCGGGTGGCCGGCGCCGCTGGCGTCGGCCGGCAGCGTCACCGGTGCCAGCCCGCCCGTGGCTGCGAGGTGGGGGTCGTCGAACAGGTCCTGCGGGCGCGTGATCGGCGCGTAGGGCAGGCCGACGGCGTCGAAGCGGCGGGCCAGTTCGGCGGCGGCCAAGGCGGCAAAGCGCTCGCGCAGCAGCGGCAGCATCCAGTCACGGGCACGCACCCGGTCGTTGTTGCTCGCCAGGCGCGCGTCGGCCTTCAGGTCGGCGAAGCCGAACTCGTCGCACATCAGCGCCCACTGCGTGTCGCTGACGGCGGCCAGGAAGATCTGCTCGCCGCCCTTGACCGTGAAGACGTCGTACACCGCCCAGGCGCTGATGCGCGACGGCATGGGCGCGGCCGGCCGCCCCGTCACCGCGAACTGCATCATGTGCTGTGCCACCAGGAACACGCTGTTCTCGAACAGCGCGCTGTGCACCTCCTGGCCGCGGCCGGTCTTCTCGCGCCGCGCCAGCGCCGCCAGCGCGCCGATGGCGCCGAACATGCCGCCCATGATGTCGTTGACGCTGGTGCCCGCGCGCAGCGGCCGGCCTTCGGGCCCGGTCATGTAGGCCAGGCCGCCCATCATCTGCACCACCTCGTCGAGCGCGGTGCGGTGCTCGTAGGGGCCGCCCAGGAAGCCCTTGTGCGACACGTACACCAGGCGCGGGTTGAGGCGCGACAGCGCTTCCCAGCCCAGACCCAGCGCGTCCATCGTGCCGCCCTTGAAGTTCTCGCTGAAGACGTCGGCCGAGCCCACCAGGCGCAGCACCACCTCGCGCCCGCGCGGGTTCTTCACGTCGACGGCCAGGCTCTTCTTGTTGCGGTTGAAGGTGCCGAAGAAGCCGGCGCCCGAGCCCAGCAGCCGGCGCGTGGCGTCGCCGGCCAGCGGCTCGACCTTGATGACCTCGGCGCCGAGGTCGCCGAGGATCATCCCGCAGGTCGGGCCCATGACCATGTGGGTGAACTCGACCACCCTCGTGCCGGCCAGCGGCAGTTCGTCGGGCAAGCCCCGGGGCATGGCATCGTCTCCATCGTTCGGCACGGCTCGACGATAGACCAAGGCGCCACGCCGCCCGCAACCGTTGCCGCGGCACGCCGTACGATGCGGCCCCGGCCTCGCTGCCGGACGCCACACCCTCGCACCGCCAGCAGGAAGCCCCCATGAAGACAGGAGTCATCGGCATCGGCCTGATGGGCCACGGCATCGCCACCAACCTGGTTCGCCACGGCCATGCCCTCACGATGCTCGAGCACCCCGGCAACCAGCCGCTCGACGCACTGAAGGCCGCCGGCGCGACCAGCGTGCACAGTGCCCGCGAGCTGGCGGCCCGCTCGGACGTCGTGATCCTCGTGGTCACCGGCTCGCCGCAGGTCGAGGCCGTGCTCACCGGCCCCGGCGGCGTG
>JBILNT010000130.1:0-10743 GCA_044374875.1 Rubrivivax sp. | reverse complement strand
CGAGCAGGTCGGGCTCGGCCAGGCTCCTGCCGATCGGCAGCCCCTCGGCCAGCATGAAGGTGTTGGCGATGCCGCCGCCCACCACCAGGCCGTCGACGTTCTTCGCCAGGCTCTGCAGGATGGTGAGCTTGGTGCTGACCTTGCTGCCGGCCACGATGGCCACCAGCGGCCGCTTCGGCTGCGCCAGCGCCTTGGTGATGGCGTCGATCTCGGCGGCCAGCAGCGGGCCGGCGCAGGCCACCGGCGCGAACTGCGCGATGCCGTAGGTGCTGGCCTCGGCACGGTGGGCGGTGCCGAAGGCGTCGTGCACGAACACGTCGCACAGCGCGGCCATCCGGCGCGCCAGGTCCTCGTTGTTCTTCTTCTCGCCCTTGTTGAGGCGGCAGTTCTCGAGCAGCACCACCTGCCCGGGCGCGACGTCGACGCCGTCGACCCAGTTCGAGCGCAGCGGCACCTCGCGGCCGAGCAGTTCGCCCAGGCGCGCGGCCACCGGGGCCAGCGAGTCCTCGGGCTTGAACTCGCCCTCGGTCGGGCGGCCCAGGTGCGAGGTGACCATCACCGCCGCACCGGCGTCCAGCGCCATGCGGATGCAGGGCACCGAGGCGCGGATGCGCGTGTCCTCGGTGATGCGGCCGTCGTCGTCCTGCGGCACGTTGAGGTCGGCACGGATGAAGACGCGCTTGCCGGCGACGCGGCCCTGGGCGATGAGGTCGGAGAAGCGGAGGACGTTCATGGCGGGGGAACGGCTGGAGGGTGGAAGCTGCGTGGCCCGCTAGTTTCGCAGACGCCGTGCCCACGACGGCGTGCGCGGCGTCAAGGAACCGGCCGCTACCAGCCCAGGCCGAGCCGCAGCGCCAGCATCACGGCGGTCCCGGTGAGGATGGTGCCCAGGATGTCGCGGCGCCAGAAGAAGTACGCCACCGCCACCGCCGCCGCGTAGAGCCGCGCATCGGCGAAGGTGTCGATCAGGCGGCCCTGGATCATCACGATCTCGGGCACCACCACGGCCGCCAGGGCCGCCAGCGGCGCGTAGCGCAGGCCCTGGCGCAGCCATTCGGGCAAGGGCACCTCCCGCTCGGGCAGCATGAAGAAGCCCCGCGTGACGAAGGTGATCACGGCCAGGCCGACGATCGCGACGAGGGCTTCTAAGGTACCCATCAGGTCCGATCCTCGGCAGGCTCGGCCCGGCGGGGCGTGGTGTGGTCGATGACCAGCCCGATCACCACCGCGGCGGCAATCGCCACCAGGATGTTCAGTCGCAGCGGCAGCGCGTAAGCCGCCACCGCCGCGCCGCCGGCCACCACTGCGGCGATGAAGGACGGCCGCGAACCCAGCAGCGAGCACAGCAGCCCGAGCAGCGCGAGCGTGCCGGCGAAGCCCACGCCCCACTCGGTGGGAATGGCGTGTGCGGCGAAGATGCCGATCAGCGAAGCCGCCTGCCACGACACCCAGTTGAGCGTGACGCCACCCCAGAAGTAGGGCAGTTGCCCGGGCGCCGGCCGCGGCTCGGGAAAGCGTCGCATGAAGGTCACGTAGTTCAGGTCGGCACAGAAGTACGACAGCCACAGCCGCTTGCGGAACGGGAAGTGGCCGAAGTAGGGCCGCCATTGCGCGCTGAAGATGACGAAGCGCAGGTTGACGCAGAACGCCGTGGCCCACACCACCCACAGCGGCGCGCCGCTGGCGATCAGCGGCAGCGCCGCAAGCTGCGCGCTGCCGGCGAACACCAGCAGCGACATCGCCACCGACAGCGGCACGCCGAGGCCGCTCTTGACCATCGCCACGCCCGCCACGAGCCCCCAGGCCGCAATGCCCAGCGAGATGGAGAACATCTCGCGCGCGCCGCGCCGGAACTCGGGATGGCGCCAGGTCGCGCTCCATGAACTCATGGCGACGATTGTCCCATCGCCGCCAGGGGGCGCCAGGCTCAGCGGCGGATCACGTGGCCGCTGCCGGCGACCGACGACTTCAGCACCGGCGGCTGGCCGTGCACGGTCACGTCTCCGCTGCCGGCGATGCGGACCTCGGCCGAGCGCGTGGCGTGGATCGCGGCGTCGCCGCTGCCGGCGATGGAGACGCTGGCTTCCGCGGCCACGACCTCGCGCAGGTCGACGTCGCCGCTGCCCGCGATGCGCACCCGTAGCGCGGCGGCCCGCCCGGCGGCGCGCACGTCGCCGCTGCCGCTGACCGCCACGCCCAGGCTGTCGGCCTCGATGCGCTCGATGCGCGCATCACCCGAGCCCGAGATCGCCAGTTCGAACGTCGCAGCCTTCAGGGGCCCGACGATCGCGTCGCCCGAGCCCGAGAGCGACAGCGCCGAGAGCTGGATCACGTCCACCGCGACGCGGATCGGCGAGTGCGAGCGCAGGCTCGTGCCCGGGCGCATGCGCACGACGAGGCGCCGCGCCTCCACCACCGTCTCGACCAGGGGCAGCACGTTGTCGTCGGCGCTGACCTCCACGGCCTCGCGGCCGCCCTGGCGCACCACGACGTCGAGCGAGCCGGCCACCGCGATGGCGTCGTACCCGGCGACGGCGCGGGACTCGGTCACCACGCGGCCCGAGCCGGTGGTGGCGGCCTGCGCCGACGGCGCGAAGGTCAGCAGCAGGGCCGACAGGAGCGCCACCAGCAGGACGGCGGGGGTGACGAAGGTGGAGCGCTGCAGCGGGGCCATCGCGGATTCCTCGGGTGGAAGGGATCGATGGCGCGACTGTGCCGGCCCAGCGCAGCGCGCGCCAGCACGGCGCGACAGGACGCGACGCGACACGATGAAGCGTCGATGCGGGCGGGTGGACGCAAGAAGAGTGATCGCCGGGTCACCGGCGCGGGGGTCAGGAACCCCCATCCTCCAAGCGCGAAGTCCAGAGAGAGCCGAACCGGAAAGGGCTCAGGACCCCTTGCGGGCCTTTGCCGGCGGCGCCTCGGGCTCGCTCTGCGCGTCGGCGGGCCGGGCCGCCAGCTCGGTCTGCAGCTTGGGCTGCACGACCTCGATGTTGTTCTCGCGCATGTAGTCGTTCATCTCTCGCCAGCCGGCGAAGATGCCCGCCTTGTCGGCCCGCTTGTTGAGCGCGTAGCAGTCCTCGATCGCGCGGCCGGCGTGGCGGCACGCGGCGCCGATGGCCTTGCCCTCGGCCGCCTTGCGCTCGGCGAGGGCGCTCGCGGACTCGATGCCCAGCATGTCGCAGCCGGCCAGCAGCAGGGCAACGGCGAGCGCGGCGGGGAAGGCTTTACGCATGGCGGGGGGATGGGCAGCAGGACGCATGGCGACTTCCTGTGCTATCGGCCACCACGGCGGCTGACTTGAGACCCTTCGCGGGGGGGTCAGGTCTGGTTCCTTGCAGCGAGCACCGTGCCGGCTTCCAGCCGATGGCCGCGCAGGAAGTCGGCCGCACCGAGGCGGCGGCCGCCCGGCGCCTGCAGTTCCAGCAGCTGCAGCGCACCCTCCTCGCCGCAGGCCACGACGATGCGGTCACCGGCGGCCTCGAGCACCGTCCCCGGCACGGCCGGCGCCGCCACGGCCAGCGCACCGCGCCAGAGCTTCACGCTGGCGTCGCCCAGGGCGAAGTGCATCCCCGGGAAGGGGTCGAAGGCGCGCAGGCGGCGCTCGATCACCGCCGCCGGCTGCCGCCAGTCGACCGCCGACTCGGCCTTCTCGACCTTGTGCGCGTAGGTGGCCCCCTCGGCCGGCTGCGGGCGCGGGGCCAGCCGCCCGGCGCCAGCGTCGCGCAGCGCCTCGACGACGAGTCGTGCGCCCAGCGCCGCCAGTCGGTCGTGCAGCGTGGCCGTGGTGTCGTCGGCGCGGATGGGCTCGGCCTGCTCGAGCAGCATCGGCCCGGTGTCCAGCCCCTCGTCCATCTGCATGATCGTGATGCCGGTGACGGCGTCACCCGCCTCGATGGCGCGATGGATCGGCGCCGCGCCGCGCCAGCGCGGCAGCATCGAGCCGTGGATGTTCAGGCAGCCCAGCCGTGGCAGTTCAAGCACCCAGCGCGGCAGGATCAGCCCGTAGGCCGCCACCACCATCACGTCGGGCGCGGCTGCCTCGAGCGCCGCGCGGGCCGCAGCAGCGTCGTCGGGCCAGCGGCCGTCCAGGCGCAGGCTGCGCGGCTGCGCCACCGGCCAGCCGCGCTCCAGCGCCAGCGCCTTCACCGGCGAGGCCTGCAGCTTCATGCCCCGGCCGGCGGGACGGTCGGGCTGCGTCAGCACCAGCGGCACCTCGAACCCGGCGTCGCCGATGGCCTGCAGGGCGACGCGCGCGAACTCCGGCGTGCCGGCGAAGGCGACCCTCATGCGACCCTCATGCGAACCTCATGCGAACCTCAGCCCCGGGCCTCTTCCCTCGAGCGCTTGATCATCTTGGTGCGGATGCGGTCACGCTTGAGCGGGCTGAGGTACTCGACGAACACCTTGCCGCGCAGGTGGTCCATCTCGTGCTGCACGCACACCGAGGTCAGGCCCTCGGCCGCCAGTTCGAAGGGCTCGCCGTCGCGGCCGTGCGCACGCACGGTGACGCGGGCGTGGCGCTCGACCTTGTCGTAGATCTGCGGCACCGACAGGCAACCTTCCTCGCCAAGGTGCAGCTCGGCGCTGGCCGCGACGATCTCGGGGTTGATCAGCACGACCGGCTTGTCGCGCGTCTCGGAGGTGTCCATCACGATCACGCGCTCGTGCACGTCGACCTGCGTGGCCGCCAGGCCGACGCCGTCGCTGTCGTACATGGTCTCCAGCATGTCGTCGACGAGCTGCCGGATGCGCGCGTCGACCTCGGCCACCGGCCGGGCGACGGTATGCAGGCGCGGATCGGGGTAGCGGAGGATCGTCAGTCGGGCCATGTCTCGCGGGCTCTCCAGGGCAGGTCCTTCAACGGCGCCAGCACGCCTGCGAAGCACCGGGCAAGCGCTGTGGACGACCCGCAACGCACGCCGGCGTGACGGCTTTCACGGCAGCGGGCGCAGGCGGGCGGTTTCGTTGCGGCATCCATGCTGAATGGGCAGAATCTACCGCACCATACGAGCATTTTCGTGGAGTCCGGCGGCGTACGCGCGGCACGGGCTCCATCACCACACGTCGGGCGCCGCAGGCACCGCTGCCCCAGCAGCCGCTGCACGCGCCGGGAGAGCTGACCGCATGATCCCCAGCGACCGTCTCCGCCACGGCCAACGCCGAGCCCGCGCAGCGCTGGCCGCAGCGCTGCTTGCACTGGGCGCAGCCGGGCAGGCCGTCGCGGTCGAGCCGGATTTCCCGATCACGGCGCAGCAGCGCGGCACCGCGCAGCAGGTGGCACAGGCCGGGGTGCCGCTGTCGGAGCTGGCGCCGAACGCGCCCGACTCGCACACCGTGCAGCGCGGCGACACCCTCTGGGACATCTCCAAGCTGTTCCTGAAGAGCCCGTGGCGCTGGCCCGAGCTCTGGGGCATGAACCTCGACCAGATCCGCAACCCGCACCTGATCTTCCCCGGCCAGGTGCTGGTGCTCATCAAGAAGGACGGCCGCGCGACGCTGCGCGTGGCCGGCGCCGGTGACGGCGATCCCACTCACACCGCCAGGCTCTCGCCGCGCGTGCGCAGCCAGCGGCTCGACAGCGGCGCCATCGCCTCGATCCCGCTGAACCTGATCGGCCCGTTCCTCAACGAGGCGGTGGTGTTCGACACCAGCGAGCTCGACACCGCGCCGCGCGTCGTCGCCACCCAGGAAGGACGCGTGATGGTCTCGCGCGGCGAGACGGCCTACGTGCTCGGCGACCTGCGCGGTGCCCGCGACTTCCGCCTCTTCCGCGAGCCCCGCCCGCTGCTCGACCCGGTGACCCGCGAGGTGCTGGGCTTCGAGGCGCGCTACGTCGGCACGGCCGAGGCCGTGCGCCCGGCGGAGGATCGCGTCGGCGCCGACGGCAAGCCGGTGGTCGTACCGGCCACCTTCGTGCTCACCAGCGCCCGCCTCGAGGGCCGCGTCGGCGACCGGCTTTCGCCAGTCCCGCCGCGCGACCTCGCCGCCTTCGCGCCGCGCGCGCCCGACAAGCCCGTCGAGGGACGCATCGTCTCGATCTACGGCGAGGCGATGACCGGCGGCCAGAACCAGATCGTCGCCATCAATCGAGGCACGGCCGACGGCGTCGAGCGCGGCCACGTGCTGGCGCTGTGGCGTGCGGGCCGGGTGGCCGTCGACATGACCAGCCCGCAGCGCACCGCGCTGCAGTTGCCCGACGAGCGCCACGGCCTGCTGTTCGTCTTCCGCACCTTCGAGCGCGTGTCCTACGCCCTGATCGTCACGGTCAAGGAACCGGTGCGCCCGGGCGACCGCTTCACGCAGCCCTGATCTTCGCGAAGTCGGCCGCCGCGGCAGATACAGGCATGACCAGCGCAGCGGGTGCCGCCGACGCCGACGAGTTCGCCGCGTGGCTGCGGCTGCTCGAGACGCCGGGCATCGGCCGGGGCGGCGCGCGCCGCCTGCTCGCGGCATTCGGCTCGCCGATGGCGGTGTTCGACGCACCGCCCGCGGCGCTGAAGACGGTCGTCGACACGGCCTGCGCGCGGGCGCTCGGCGAGTGGCCGCCCGAGTTTCGCCAGCGCCTGGACGCCGCCCGGGCCTGGCTCGACGGCGGGCCGGCCCGCCACGTCATCACGCTCGGTGACGCCGCCTACCCATCACGCCTGCTGCAGACGGCCGACCCCCCGCTCGTGCTGTACGTGGAAGGTGACGTGCAACTGATGTCCGCGCCCTCGGTGGCCGTGGTGGGCAGCCGCGCGCCAACCCCGCAAGGTCTCGCGAACGCGCGCGAGTTCGCGCTGCAGCTCAGCCGCCGCGGCCTCGTCGTCGTTTCAGGACTGGCGCTGGGCGTCGACGGCGCGGCACACGCCGGCGCGCTCGAAGGCCTGGCCCGGGGCGGGGGCGCCACCGTGGCCGTCGTAGGCACGGGGCTGGACATCACCTACCCGAAGCGCCACGCGGCGCTGGCCGCCCGCATCGCTGCCGGCGGCGGCGCGCTCGTCAGCGAATTCGCGCCGGGCACGCCGGCGCTGCCCGAGCACTTCCCGCTGCGCAACCGCATCATCGCCAGCATGACGCTGGGCACGCTGGTCGTCGAGGCGGCATTGAAGTCGGGCTCGCTGATCACCGCGCGGCTGGCCGTCGAGGCCGGCCGCGAGGTGTTCGCCATCCCGGGGTCGATCCACTCGGCGCAGTCGCATGGCTGCCACGCGCTGATCCGGCAGGGGGCGGCCCTCGTGGAGTCGGCCGACGAAGTGGCCGACCTCCTGCTGTCGATGGCGCCGCGCAAGGCGGCAGCGCAAGGAGCATCAGAGGTGCCGGCGCAGGACGCCGGTGACGCCCCGGCAGACCCCTTGCTCGACGCCCTGGGCCACGACCCGACCCACCTCGACGCCCTGCAGGCGCGCACCGGATGGCCGACCGCCGAACTGCTCGCGCGGCTGCTCGAACTGGAGCTCGAAGGGCGTGTGGCCCGACTCCCCGGAGGACTGTATCAGCAACTTGCTTCCACGTGAAATATGACTTCAAAAGAATGCGAGCGCTTGCTCACATCAATGAATCGTCTGTTTTTCACCGTCTGCGGCACCCTCCGGAATGCCGTGCGAGCCTCTGGGGTATAGTGGGCTCATGTTCGATGTCCTCGTGTACCTCTACGAGAACTACTGGCGTCCTGACGCCTGCCCCGACCCACAGCAACTCCAGCGCAAGCTGTCTGCGGTGGGTTTCGAGTCGGACGAGATCCAGGAGGCACTGCGCTGGCTCGACGGCCTGGCCAGCACGGCCGAGTCCTGTGCAGGCAGCCACAGCAGCGCCAGCATCCGCGTCTACTCGGACAACGAGCGCGAAGTGCTCGGCGACGAGTCGATCGGCTTCATCAGCTTCCTTGAATCGGCCGGCGTCCTGCCCGCGCCGATGCGCGAGATGGTGATCGACCGCGCCATGGCAGTCGGCGCAGGCGAGATCGACCTCGACGACCTGAAGATCATCGTGCTGATGGTGTTCTGGAGCCTGGGCGAAGAGCCCGACGCCCTGATCCTCGACGAACTCTTCGTCAGCCCCGAAGAGCGCCTGATCCACTGAAACACCAACGGGGTCAGATACCGTTTCCTGCATCGCTGCAAGAAACGAGACCTGACCTCGCAGCCTTTCAGGAGAGCAGGCGCGACGCGTCGGCGTCCAGCTTGGCCAGGGCGCTGCGCGTCGCCCGGACCGTGAGGGCCTCGTCATGGGCGGGAACGAGGAGACCGGCCTGGAGATAGGCGGCAAGGCGTTGCTGCTGGAACAGCAGGCAATACCCCTCGCGGCCGACGAACAGCGAGAGCTGCTTCTTCAGTCCGTGCCACGCCAGCTGCACCGGCGCGCTGTGGCCGCGGTGCTCGAGCATGTACCAGGTGCCGACCTGCAGCTCGCGGGCCCAGGCCAGCATGGCCGGTGACGGCGGCGAGCCGCCCTCGAGGATGACCTCGAGCTCGTCGCTCTGATGGCCGGAGAGGTCGAGCACCATCGATTCGTCCACGGCGAGATGCTCGCTGTCCGGCAACAGTTCCTCCAGCGTCTCCAGCCGCTCCATCAGCTCGCGCAGCCGGCTGTCGGAGATCACCGCCGCCTTGGCAGTGAAGGCCGCGGCCAGCGAGTTGTTCAGGTGCTGGATCTGCTCGTCCTGCCGCGCCGGGTCCATGCCTGCGGCGGCCATGCCGGCGCGCAGCGTCTTCAGCAGCGGCGGCAGACGGCGGATCACCTCGGCACGCTCTTCGCGGGTGACCTTGGCGCTGGCCGACCAGATCAGGTCGGCCGCGGCCTTCTTCATCGCCTTCGTCTGCTCGCTGTGCAGGCCGTGGCTCACCGCCGCGGTGGCCAGCACGTCGGCCCAGACCTGGAACAGGAACTGGCGCACGCCGTCCTGCACCGGCATCCCGTCGAGCATGCGGCGCATCTCGATGGTGTACTGGATCGCCAGCGTCTCGCGCTGCTCGATCTGCTGGGCCAGCGACACGCCCTTGCGGCTGGCCTCGTTCTCGCTCTTGAAGTAGTTCTCGAGAAAGCGCTCGAACTCTGTCAGCACCGTCTGGAAGACGCGCCGGCCAGTGTCGGGGTAGGCCTCGACGACCTGCACGACGCGCCTGATTTCCTTCTCGAGCACGCCGTCGATGCCTCGAGCCGCGCCGTCGAAGCCCATCACGCAGGCACCCATGCGGTCGATCAGGCGCCGGGCCGGATGGTCGACGGTGGCGAAGAAGTCGGGCTCGGTGACCGCCACGCGCAGCACCGGCATCTGCAGCCGCGCGAACCAGACGCGCACCGCCGCCGGGATGTCCTCCTCGGTCAGGATGCTCTGGAACAACAGCGCGACGATCTCGATGGTGGCCCGTTCCTCGGCAGTGGCGGCGGCCCTCTTCAGCACCTGCTTGCGCTGCTGCAGTTCCTCGAGCATCACCGGCGTGGTGACCAGCGGCCCCTCGCGCTGGGTGCTGGGCTCGAATCGCTGGCGGATACCGCGCTGTGCGGTGTCGATCGCCTGCGAGAGATCGCGCGAAAGCCCGCCGGGCCGCGCGGCGCCCCCGGCGGTGGCGGCGAAACCCGGCAGCTGACGCCCGATCAGGCGGTTCAGGCGCCCCAGCACGGCCTCGGGTTGCTCGCGGTTGCCCGGCATCGGCGCCACGCGTGTCAGCATCCGCGTCTCTTCGTCGACGCCGTCGCCGCCAAACCCGGTCAGCCCGGCCCCGGTCGAGGCCACGTAGACGGTCACGCTGGCCGGCACCCAGCCGACGGGCAGCGGGTGCGTGCGGTTGCGCCGCACGAACGGGCGCAGGTCGACGTCAGGCAGCACGCCCTGCTCCAGCAACCAGCGGTTGCCCTCGTGGTACGACTCCTCCACGAGCACGGCGAACTCGTCGTGCAGCACCTGCTGGGCGTCACGCCACGCCTCCAGCGAAAGACCGGCGGCGCGCCAGGCATCGATCGCCAGCCGGGCCAGCACGTGGGCCCGCAGCAGGTCGCCAGGCTCCAGTTCGGCGCGGCGCTCGAGGCTGGCCACGCGGGCGCGCAGGTCCGAGAACTCCCACGACGCGCGGTCCATCATGGCCAGCGCCAGTCTGGAAGCGAGGATCTCGAGCTCGATGGTGTCGTCGTCGACCAGCGAGAGCTGCGCGCTCGTGGCCTGGGCGAGGGTCATGCTGCCACTGCGCGAACCAGCCACCCCCGAGAGCGCCTGGCGCAGCGCATGCACCATGTGGCGATGCCAGCCCTGGGCCGAAGCCGTCAGCCCGGCGAGCAGATCGCGGCGGCGACCCAGACCGCCCGGGTCGCCCGGTCGGTCGAGCTGCGCGCGGGCGTCGTCGATGGTGGCCTGCACCAGGCCCACCAGCCCCTTGGCCAGTTCCTCGGTGAACAGCCGGCGCGTCTGGGCTGCAAGGCTGTGGGAGTCGGCACGGGTGGCCATGCGGGCGGCGCAGTTGCTCGAAATCGTCCCTGGAACGGGAAGACTCTACACCACGGCACCGGCGTTCGGATCGTTCGGATCGGACTCCTTGCCAGGGCCCGCCTTGACCAGGTCCTCGCGCTTGACGCCCAGCCACATCGCGATGCCGGCGGCCACGAAGATCGACGAATAGATGCCGAACAGGATGCCGATGGTCAGCGCCAGCGCGAAGTAGTGCAGCGTCGGGCCGCCGAAGAGCAGCATCGACAGCACCATGATCTGCGTCGAACCGTGGGTGATGATGGTGCGACTCCAGGTGCGCGAGATCGCGTTGTCGATGA
>JBILNT010000129.1:0-10754 GCA_044374875.1 Rubrivivax sp. | reverse complement strand
AGACCCCAGAACGTCCCAGATGGCACTTCACGCGCCGGCGACTCGCTTCGCGGCGCTTGCATCGCCGTGTCAGCCGCGCGAAGCACAGCCGGCGGCGCAAATCAAATGCCTCTCGGGCTCTGAGGCTGACGTCCCTGACGGGCTACCAGACCAAGAAGCGCATCCAGCGCGACGACTTCACCCGCGACTTCTTCGATCCCGCCTACCTCGGCGACCAGTGGACCAGCGATGTCGACCTGGACACCCGCACGTTCTCGCAGGAGATCCGGCTGGCCCCGGTGAAGCCCGGGGCGGTCAACTGGCTGGTCGGTGCCTTCTGGATGGACGCCGACGTCAGGCGCGACCAGAAGGTGTACTACGAACCGCGCGGTGCGGTGCCGGACATCCGCTTCCGCCGCAATGGCAACGCCACGGAAGCCGCCCTGTTCGCCGATGCAGAGATGAAGCTGACCAGCCAGCTCACCGCGGCGGCCGGGGTGCGCTACTACAAGACCCAGCTCGACTACGACCGCATCACGGGTGTCGATGATCCTGGCACCGCCATTGCCTACGGCACCAGCGACAGTGGCACGACGCCCAAGGTGTCGCTGCGATACGCCTTCGACCCGCAGCTCTCGGCCTACGTCCTGGCCTCCCGGGGCTATCGCTTCGGCGGCATCTCCAACGTCGGGTTCGGTGCGCTGGCGTTCCCGTACAAGACCGACTCGCTCTGGAACTACGAGGCCGGCGTGCGCTGGACACCCAACGCCCAGACCAGCCTGGACGTGAGCGTGTTCCGCATCGACTGGAAGGACGTGCAGCTGGCCACGCTCGCCCGCGACCCGGTCAGCGGGCGCGACTTCCTGGTGACGGGCAACATCGGCAAGGCCCGGTCGCAAGGCATCGAAGTCGCCGGCGGGTGGAGACCGAGTCCGAGCTTCTCGCTGCGCGGCGCCATCGCGTACACCGACGCCACCACCTCGGGCGGCCTCACGGTCGGCGGCGTGCCGGTGGCCGACGGCACCCCGTTGCCCGGCACCGCCAAGCTGCAGGGCACGATCGACGGGACCGTCCACTTCGCCGGGCCGCTGGACAGCAGCGGCCGCCTTGCCGCAGTGCTGGCGCACACCGGCAAGCGCCGGGCCCAGGTCGATTCGCCGATGACCCTGGCGGGCTACTCGACGCTGGATTTGCGCCTGACGTTCTCCTGGTCGCAGCTGGAGGTCTCGGCGTTCCTCAACAACGCCAGCGATGCCCGGGGCATCTCGGGTGGTGTCGACTTCACGAGCGCGCTCTTCACCGAGTTCTACCCGATTCGCCCGCGCACGGCCGGCGTTGCCGTCCGCTACGACTTCTGACCTTGTCCGCCGACCACACCGCGCACCCCGCCGGCGCCCGCGCGCACGGCAGGCCGGTCGTCGTCGTCCTCGTGCTGGCGCTGGCCAGCGCGATGGCCAATGCCGGCGCCTCGCTGCTGTCGGCATGCCTGCCGCTCATCAAGGCCGAGTTCGGCTTCAGCGACACGCAGCTCGGCCTGCTGACCGGCTACGCGTCGGCGGTGACGATCGCGGCCCTGGCGTTCCCCGTCACGGTCTGGGCGGCGCGCTGGGGCAACTCGCGCGTGTTCGGGGCCTGTCTGTCGATCTACGGCGCGGCGCTGGCGGTGTTCGCGGCCTGCGGGGCCTTCTGGCAGTTCGTCGTCGCCCAGCTGGCCTCGGGGTTCGGGCCCGCATCCGAAATGCCGCTGGGCCAGGCCATCGTCAGCGACCACTACCCGCCCGAGCGCCGGTCGGGCGCCTTGGCGCTGTATTCCGCAGGCTACTTCGTCGGCATCACGGGGGGCTTGACCGCAGGCGGCTACCTGGCGGCGCAGCTGGGCTGGCGACAGGCCTTCGTCGTCTTCGGGGTGGTCGCCGTGGTGATCGCCGTGGTGCAGATGCGGGTCGCGCCCGACCGCGCCGCGCCGAGCCCGGTCGAGGTGGCGCCACCTGCGCAACCGGGGCAGGCGAAGGCCTTCGCCGACCTCGTCCGCAACCCGACCTACCTGCACATCACGCTGGGCTACGCCTGGGCGTCGTTCGCCACCTTCGGCCTGACGCAATGGATGCCCAGCTTCTACAACCGCCAGTTCAGCCTGGCACCCGAGCACGCGGCGGCCTTCTTCGGGGGGGCCTACCTGGCAGGCTCGCTGCTGGGCCTGCTGGCCGGCGGCATCATCGGCAACCGCCTGGGGGGGCGCCGGGAAGAGCGGCTGCTCGCCTTCTGCATGGTCAGCTACGCGCTGACGTTTCCCTTGATCGCGGCCGTGCTGTTCGCGCCCAACCTGCAGGTGGCCTTCGTCGCCCACGTCGCGGCCACCTTCGTGGGGGCCATGCCCAACGGCCCCGTGTTCGCGATGATCAGCAACACGCTGCCGCGCGAGCGGCGGGTGCTGGGCGTGTCGGTGCTGCTGCTGGCGCTGACGCTCTTCGGCGCCGGCGGCGGGCCGCTGCTCGTGGGCATGTTCAGCGACGCCCTGACGGCGGAGTTCGGGCAGTCCTCGCTGCGCTGGGCCCTGCTGGCCGTCAAGTTGCTGGGGGTCGTGTTCTTCGTGCACCTGGGCTTTGCGTGGATCAAGGCGCGCCGGGCCTCGCGAGCCTTGCCGGCATGATGCCTGGAGCGCCCGCATGAGCCCGCCGCGGCACGCCCCGTTTCGGGCGCAGGATCACTTCGAGCTGCGGTTGCCGTGCGACCCGCAGATCTCGCCCGACGGGCGCTTCGTGGCTTACGTGCGTGCGAGGGCCGACGTCCAGGCGGACCGGTGGACCAGCGAGCTGTGCGTGGTGGATCGCGCCACCGGCCGGCACCACGAGCTCGGCGCCGGCAGCCAGCCCCGCTGGGCGCCCGACGGCCGCGGCATGGCCTTCGTGCGCACGCTCGGCGGCCAGCATGTCATCGAGCGCTGGCATGCGGGGGACGGCACGCGCCAGGCACTCGCCACGCTCGCGCAGGCGCCCTCGGGCCTGGCGTGGTCGCACGACGGCAGGAGCCTGGCCTTCGTCATGCTCGTGCCGGCGCCTGCCGCGGTCGCCCCGGGGGGTGCGCCCGACTGGGAATCGCTGCGCACGCCGCAGTGGGCGGCACCGGGGGTCTACACCGAGCAGCTCGTCCGCCGGGCCGAGGGCCTGCCCGGAGACCTGCCCGAAGGGCGGCACCACATCTTCGTGCTGGACATCGCCACCGGCGCGCTTCGCCAGCTGACCGACGGGCCGCACGACCACGGGGGTCCGCGCACCTGCATCACCAAGCTGGCGCTGGCCGGGCACATCTCCTGGGATCCCGATGGCCGCCACCTCGTCATGTCGATGCCGCGCGGCGCTGCGTACGAGGGGCCCCACGACCCGCTGGCGGTGCTGCAGTCCGAGGTCCACGAGTTCGACCTCTCCGATGGCGCCGTGCGGCCATTGACCCGCTTCGGCGGCGCCGTCTGCCAGGCCACCGTGTCGCCCGACGGGCGGTGGATCGCCTTCATCGGCTTTCGCAACGAGCGCAAGTCGTTCCACACGAACGTGGTGCACGTGATGCCGCGTGCGGGTGGCCCCGTGCAGGCCCTGCCCCATCCCGAGCGCATGGAAGTGCACCAGTCATTCCAGTGGCTGCCCGACAGCACGGGACTGCTGCTGCTGATGCCGCAGGCCGGCGACGGCTGCCTGGTGCGCCTGGGACTGGACGGGCGCTGGACGACCTTGGCGCGCGATGTCGGCGGCTCCGCAGCCACGGGCTACGGGCTGTACCAGAAGGGCCTGTCCGTCGCGCGCGACGGAACGGTGGCCTACCTGCGCGGCAGCGTCTCGCGCACGGACGAACTCGCGCTGCTGCAGCCGGACGGGCAGCCCGGCGAGGTGCTGACCGCGGAGTCCGCCTGGATCGAACGGCGCGAGGTGGCGCCCATCGAGAGCCTGTGGCTGCCGACACGCAAGGCCGGCAGCCCGACGCCGGCGTGGCAGGCGTGGCTGGTGCGTCCTGCGGGCGTGCCCGCAGACCAGCCGGTGCCCTTGATCCTCTGGCTGCACGGCGGGCCCTACCTGGCCTGGTGCCCGCACCTGGCCATCCTGCCGCAGATCTGGGCCGCGCGGGGCTACGCGGTGCTGATGGTGAACCCGCGCGGGTCGCTGGGCCATGGCGAGGCCTTCATCGACGAACTGCAGCACGACTTCCCGGGGCCTGACGACCTCCGGCTGCTGGACATGGTGGAGGACGTCGTGGCCCGGGGCGGCATCGATCCGCAGCGGGTGCACGTGGCCGGCGAGTCGGGCGGCGGGGTGATGACGGCCTGGCTGATCAGCCACAGCGCGCGGTTCAGATCGGCAGCGGTCATCTACGGCGTGATGGACTGGGCCGGCATGGCCCTGACCGTGGACCGGCCCGACTACTACGGCTACTACTGGCTGCCGGCCCCGCCGTGGGCGCCCGGCATGGACGAGCACTACCGGCGCCGCTCGCCCTTGGCCCTGGTGGACCGGGTTCGCACCCCGACGCTGCTGTTGTGCGGCGAGTGCGACTGGCGCACGCCGATCGTGCAGTCGGAGATGTACTTCACCGCGCTCAAGCTGTGCGGCGTGCCGACGGCGCTGGTGCGCTACCCTGACAACAACCACAGCCTCGAGTGGCACCCGAGCCATTGGCTGGACCTGATCGAACAGGTCGATCGGTGGTTTCGCAGGCACTGACGGCCACCGACCGGACCGCGGCGCAGCGCAAGGCAGGCCAGGCCGCCGGCGCAGCGGCGCGCTGCGACGACATCGCCGGACGAGGAAGCCCTGATGGCGCATGACGAGGTGGACCTCTCGACCGGCTGGATCCGGGTCGAGACCCTGAGCGGCCCCGTCCTGGGGCGCCGTGGCGACACGGTGCAGGCCTTCCTCGGCCTGCCGTTCGCGGCACCCCCGGTGGGGCCGCTGCGGTTCAAGCCGCCCGCCCCCGTGCCGCCATGGTCGAGCCCGCGTCGCGCGCTCGACTTCGCGCCGGCCTGCCCGCACCTCCACTACTTCGATCCCACCGAGCGCGGTGCCGACGTGATGGACGAGGACTGCCTGGCACTGAATGTGTGGACACCCGCGGCCGACCGGAACCGCCGACCGGTGATGGTGTGGATCCACGGCGGCGGCAACGTCGGCGGCAGCGCGCGCAACAGCCAGTACGACGGCGAGAACCTGGCGCGGCGCGGCGACGTGGTGGTCGTGACGATCCAGTACCGCCTCGGCGTCCTGGGCTTCCTCGACTTCTCCGACATCGGCGGCGAAGACTTCGCGGGCGGCGGCAATGCGGCCCTGCTGGACATCATCCAGGCGCTCGAATGGGTGCGCGACAACGTCCTGGCCTTCGGCGGAGACCCGGGCAAGGTCACGGTCTTCGGCGAGTCGGCAGGCGCCGACCACGTGCAGCGCCTCATGGTCGCACCGCGGGCGCGGGGCCTGTTCCACCGGGCGATCATCCAGAGCGGCATCCTGACGGACCTGCATCCGCGCGAGCGATCGGCGCACAACGCGGCGCGGCTGCTCCAGGCCAGTGGCGCCTCGCTGCCGGAGTTGCAGCATCTGCCGTGGCCGGCGCTGCTGGCGCTGGCCGATCGCGCTGGTTTCGCCTTCCCCTGGTGCAAGCCCAACCTCGATGGCGTCGTCCTGCACGAACAGCCGCGGCACGCCCTGGCGGCGGGCCGCTGCGCCGACGTGCCGCTGCTGATCGGAACGACGCTCGAGGAGACCCGGTACTTCTCGGCCGTGTGCGCCGATCCCGACGACCCCGGGATGACACAGGAGTCGTTCACCAACGACATCCTCGGCGACCCGGGCAGTCTCGTGCCCTTCTTCGGGGACGACGCGCAGCGGGTCATCGACCTGTACCTGCGGTCTTACCCGACCCGCCATGAGGCAGCGATTGCCCTGTCGACCGACGGGCTGATCCGGATCATGTCCACGCGATTCGCGGCCGCTGTCAGCAAACGTCAGCCCACCTGGATGTACATCTTCGCGTTCCGTTCGCCAGTCAAGGGACGCACCGGGCAGGACTACGGCGCTTACCACTCCGTCGAGATTCCATTCGTCTTCGGCAACGACGGGCCCGAAGTCCAGGCCGTGACGGCCCCGCGAGCGCAGTGGGGGACGCTGTCCGGGCAGGCGATGGATGCCTGGACGGCCTTTGCCCGCAGCGGTGACCCCAACGCACCCTCGCTGCCGCACTGGCCGCGGTACGACACCACGCGCCGTGCCACCATGGTGTTCGACCAGCCCTGCGCCGTGATCGACGACCCGCGCGGCCGCGAACGTGCGGCGTGGGACGGGGTCCCGCTCGAGACCACGCGCTACTGGCCGGGCTGCCTGCGCTGAGAGCCTGAGAGTCTTTCCCCCATGCCCGCCTTGCACCCCAAGACACCCCGCCTCGTCGTTGCAAATCCGCGCCATAGCCCAAGCTATGGCTGTGGTTTGCGCCTGGATACGGGGCGTCTTGGCTCGCCTTTCGGCCACGGCGGAAAAACTCTCAGGCTCTGAGTCGATGCTCGCCCGCGCGCCAGGGCGGGCCGGCGCGGGTGCCGGCGACCGGCGTTCCTCGCCCATGGCGCGATCGTCGTCGGGCTGGGGCTGCGGCGGATCGTCGCGCGGCAGCGGGCTGAACGCCCGTGCGCGGTGGCCCGCACGCCGTGCCGGGCACTGCGCTGCCGCTATGCTCGCGGGCCTTGCGAAACGCCGACGCTTGCCGTGCCTGCGCTGCCCACCACCGAGCTTTACCTGATCGCGATGGCGATCATCTTCGCGCTGCCCTACCTGGTGTGGCGGCTGCTGCGTACCGAGTACTGGGCGCCGCTGGTGGTGGTGCAGATCGTCACCGGCATCGTGCTCGGCCCGGGCCTGCTGGGCGCGGCGTTCCCCGGGTTCTACGGCTTCGTCTTCACGCCGCAGGTGGTGGGCGCGCTCAACGGCGTGGCGTGGTGGGCGGTGATGCTGTTCGTGTGGATCGCCGGCATCGAACTCGACCTGCGCGAGGCCTGGCAGCGACGGCGAGAGACCAGCGTCGCCGCCGGCCTGGCGATGGCCGGCCCGGTGGCGCTGGGCTGCGGCGCGGGGCTGCTGCTGCTGGCCTGGGGCGGCTGGATCGGCGCGCGCGCGCAGCCCTGGCAGTTCGTGCTGGGCGTGGGCATGGCCTGCGCGGTCACGGCCCTGCCCATCCTGGTGCTGCTGATGGAGAAGATGGGCATCCTGCGCCAGCCGCTGGGGCAGCGCATCCTGCGCTACGCCAGCCTGGACGACATCGCGATCTGGGCCGTGCTGGCCATCGTGCTGATGGACTGGCAGCGCGTGGGCCGGCAGGCGATCTTCCTCGCGGCCTTCGGCCTGGCGGCCTGGGCCATGCGCCGGCTGATGCAGCGCCTGCCCGAGCGCGACCGCTGGTTCGTCAGCCTGATCTGGCTGGCGGTGGTCAGCTTTGGCGCCGACTGGTGCGGCCTGCACTACATGGTGGGTGCCTTCCTGGCCGGAGCCGTGCTGGACAGCCACTGGTTCGGCCGCGAGAAGATGGACCTGCTGCGCGACCACGTGCTGCTGGTGCTGATGCCGGTGTTCTTCCTCTCCACCGGCCTGCGCACCAGCTGGGACCTGGGCGGCCTGGCCGCGCTGCTGGCCGCCGCGCTGCTGCTGGCGGCGGCGGTGGCGGGCAAGTTCGGCGGCGTCTGGCTGGCCGGTCGCGCGCTCGGCTGGAGCCGCAACGACATCGTGGTGGCGGCCTGGCTGCTGCAGACCAAGGGCCTGATCGAGATCATCTTCGCCAGCATCCTGCTGGACAAGGGCGTGATCACCAGCGCGATGTTCACTGCGCTGCTGATGATGGCGGTGGCCAGCACGATGCTGACGGTGCCGATGGTGGCGCCACGGCTGGCGCGCGGTGGCGCGGTGCCGACGCCGGCTTGACCATCGGGCGGGTCGACGAGAACCTTCCGAGCAGCCGTCGCTCGTCGGGCGCCATCGCGACGAAGTTGAACGAGGCAAGACGCCCCGGCGGCGCTGAGCCGCCAGGGCGCCGCGGCGGCCCGCTCAGGCGAGGTCGAAGCGGTCCAGGTTCATCACCTTCGTCCATGCGCTGACGAACTCGCAGACGAAAGCCGCCTCGCCGTCGGCGCTGCCCCAGACCTCGGCCAGCGCGCGCAGCTGCGAGTTGGAGCCGAAGACCAGGTCGACGGCGGTGCCCGTCCAGCGCAGCTCGCCGCTCGTGCGGTCGCGACCTTCGAGTACGCCCTCGGCGCCGGCCACCGGCTTCCACTGCGTGCGCATGTCGAGCAGGTTGACGAAGAAGTCGTTGCTCAGCACGCCCGGCCGCCGGGTGAAGACGCCCAGCGGCGAGCCGTCCCAGTTGGCACCCAGCACGCGCAGGCCGCCGACCAGCACCGTCATCTCGGGCGCCGTCAGCGTGAGCAGCTGCGCCTTGTCCACCAGCAGTTCGGCCGCCGAGCCTTCCAGGCCCTTCCTCACGTAGTTGCGAAAGCCGTCGGCGCGCGGCTCGAGCACGGCGAAGGACGCGGCGTCGGTCTGTTCGGCGGTGGCGTCGGTGCGGCCGGGCGTGAACGGCACCGTCATGTCGTGGCCGGCCGCCTTCGCGGCGGCCTCGACGGCGGCGCTGCCGGCCAGCACGATCAGGTCGGCCAGCGAGACCTTGCGGCCGCCCGTGGCCTGGGCGTTGAACGCCGCGCGGATGCCTTCCAGCACCGCCAGCACCCGGGCCAGCTCGGCCGGATGGTTCACTTCCCAGTCCTTCTGCGGTGCCAGGCGGATGCGCGCGCCGTTGGCGCCGCCGCGGTGGTCGCTGCCGCGGTAGGTCGAGGCCGAGGCCCAGGCCGTGCGCACCAGCTGCGCCGTCGTCAGGCCCGAGGCGAGCACCTGCGCCTTCAGCGCCGCGATGTCGGCGGCGTCGACCAGCGGGTGGTCGACCGGCGGCACCGGGTCCTGCCAGATCAGGGTTTCCTTAGGCACCAGCTTGCCCAGGTAGCGGGCACGCGGACCCATGTCACGGTGGGTCAGCTTGAACCAGGCGCGGGCAAAGGCGTCGGCGAAGGCCTGCGGGTCCTGGTGGAAGCGGCGCGAGATCTTCTCGTAGGCGGGGTCGAAGCGCAGCGAGAGGTCGGCCGTGGTCATCATCGGCGGGTGCTTCTTCGCGGGGTCGTGCGCGTCGGGGATCATGTGCTCGGGGCGCACGCTCCTCGCCACCCACTGGTGGGCGCCGGCCGGGCTCTTCGTCAGTTCCCACTCGTAGCCGAAGAGCATCTCGAAGTAGCCGTGGTCCCAGGTGGTGGGGTGGGGCTTCCAGGCGCCCTCGATGCCGCTGGTGGTGGTGTGCACGCCCTTGCCTGAGCCGAAGGCGTTGATCCAGCCCAGGCCCTGGTGCTCGAGTGCCGCACCCTCGGGCTCGGGGCCCACGAGCTTCGGGTCACCGGCGCCGTGCGCCTTGCCGAAGGTGTGGCCGCCGGCCACCAGCGCCACCGTCTCCTCGTCGTTCATCGCCATGCGGGCGAAGGTCTCGCGCACGTCGCGGCCCGAGGCCACCGGGTCGGGGTGGCCGTTCGGGCCCTCGGGGTTCACGTAGATCAGGCCCATCTGCACGGCGGCCAGCGGGTGGGCCAGCTCGCGGTCGCCGCTGTAGCGCTGGTCGCCCAGCCAGGTGGTCTCGGGGCCCCAGTCGATGTCCTGCTCGGGCTCCCAGATGTCGGGGCGGCCGCCGCCGAAGCCGAAGGTCCTGAAACCCATCGACTCCAGCGCGACGTTGCCCGCCAGCACCAGCAGGTCGGCCCACGAGAGCTTGCGGCCGTACTTCTGCTTGATCGGCCACAGCAGCCGGCGCGCCTTGTCGAGGTTGCCGTTGTCGGGCCAGCTGTTGAGCGGCGCGAAGCGCTGCGCGCCGCTGCCGGCGCCGCCGCGGCCGTCGTGAATGCGGTAGGTGCCCGCCGCGTGCCAGGCCATGCGGATGAACAGCGGCCCGTAGTGGCCCCAGTCGGCCGGCCACCAGTCCTGCGAATCGGTCATCAGCGCGCGCAGGTCGGCCACCACGGCATCGAGGTCCAGGCCCTGGAACTCCTTGCGGTAGTCGAAGGCCTCGCCCATCGGGTTCGACTTCGCCGAATGCTGGTGCAGGATGGCCAGGTTGATCTGGTTCGGCCACCAGTCGCGGTTGCCCTTGGCGCCCTGGCGGGTTTGCGCAGCAGCGGAACCGTGGAACGGGCACTTGGCTTCGGACATGTTCACCTCCTTGACGAGACCGTTGTGAGTCGGTTCGGTCACTGTAGGAGGCGAGGGTAATTAGATCAATTCAATCGCCTAAATGAAGTCAATAGCCTCGCTCCGCGAGCGACCACCACTCCTGCAGACCCGGCTCGAAGGCAAGGGTTCCTTGCGCTGCCGCGCAGGTGTATCAATCGGTCGCCAGCAACCGCACCAGCTCGGGCACCAGCGTGGTCGTGTCCGAGCGCGCCAGCGCGCCGTCCAGCGTGGCCAGCACGGCGGCGGCCACCGCGCGCGCCGCGCCGGCGTCGCCGGCCATGGCGTTGTAGTAGTCCAGGTCCTTGCGTGCGTTGGCGATCGAGAAGCGCAGCCCGCCGGTGTCGCCTGCCAGCAGGTAGGGCTTGAGCCGTTCCAGCGCGATGCCGCCGCCGCCGCCCTTGGCCAGCACGTCGACGAAGGCGTCGGCGGCCACCCCGCTGCGTTGCGCGCAGGCCGCGGCCTCGGCCAGCAGCGTGACCATCCCGAGCGAGACGTAGT
>JBILNT010000271.1:0-3189 GCA_044374875.1 Rubrivivax sp. | reverse complement strand
CAAATACACTCGCGATGACTACAACGGATCGCCGCGCGCGGCGTCCATCGACCCGGCGGCTCCAGGCTCATACCTGGATTGGAAAAGACTACCGGCGGGGCCACCTTGTCACGCCAAGGCGGCATGGCCTCGACGCTAAGGACCGGCCCGGGCGCGCCCGCGACTCCGGACCCGGCCGCCGCACCTGCGCCACCCACCCCCCCGGATCGCGGGGGGTGGCCCGCTGCGGCGACGCCGACTTGTGCCGCAGCGGCGGGCCAGGTCCGATCATCGGTGCATGCATCCGATCGCCGACACCATCGGGCCGGGCCGGCCCCATCCGCTGGGCGCCACCGTGGACGGTGGCGGTGTGAACTTCTGCGTCCACGCCGGGCCGGTGCAGGTCATGGAACTGCTGCTGTACGAGCGCGCCGACGACAGCCGGCCCTCGCAGGTCCTGGCGCTCGAGCCGGGCAGGCATCGCACCGGCAGCTACTGGCACGTGCACGTGGCGGGCCTGAGGCCCGGGCAGCTCTACGCGTGGCGAGCCTACGGTCCGCAGGACCCAGCCGGCGGAAGCCGCTTCGACGCCGGCAAGGTGCTCCTGGACCCCTACGGCCGCGCGCTGGCGATGCCCGAGGGCTACCGACGCGCGGCCGCGGCGCTGCCCGGGTCGAACGACGCCTGGGCCTGCAAGAGTGTCGTCGCCGATCCCTCGGCCTACGACTGGGAGGGCGATCGCCCCTTGCGCCGGCCGTTCGCGCAGACCGTGATCTACGAAATGCACGTGGGCGGCTTCACCCGCCATCCCAGCTCGGGTCTCGCGCCGCACCTGCGCGGCACCTTCCTGGGCGTGGTGGAGAAGATCCCGTACCTGGTGGAGCTCGGCGTGACGGCGGTGGAACTGCTCCCGGTGTTCCAGTTCGACCCGCAGGACGCCCCGCACGGCCTCGTCAACTACTGGGGCTACTCGCCGATGTCGTTCTTTGCACCGCACGGTGGCTACGGGACGCGGCCTTCCGAGCCGCTGGCCGTGCTCGACGAGTTCCGCGACATGGTCAAGGCGCTGCACCGCGCCGGCATCGAGGTGATCCTCGACGTGGTCTACAACCACACGGCCGAGGGCGACGAGAGCGGGCCGACCCTGTGCTGGAGGGGCCTGGCCGACAGCACCTGGTACATGACCGACGCGCAGGGTCGCTACGCCGACTACTCGGGCTGCGGCAACACGCTGGATGCCAACCACTCCATCGTGCGCCGCATGATCGTCGACAGCCTGCACTACTGGGTGCAGGAGATGCACGTCGACGGCTTCCGCTTCGACCTTGCGGCGATCCTCTCGCGTGACGAGCACGGCCGCCCCCAGGCCAATCCGCCGGTGGTCTGGGACATCGAGACAGACCCCGTGCTCGCGGGCACCAAGCTGATCGCCGAGGCCTGGGACGCCGCCGGCCTCTACCAGGTGGGCCGCTTCACCGGCGAACGCTGGAAGGAATGGAACGGCGAGTTCCGCGACGACGTCCGTGCGTTCGTGCGCGGCGATGCCGGCATGGTGCTGCGCCTGGCCGATCGACTGATCGGCAGCCCCGACCTCTACGGCGAGCGGCCGCGCGAACCGGCGCAGAGCATCAACTTCGTGACCTGCCACGACGGCTTCACGCTGGCCGACCTCGTCAGCCACGACGCCAAGCACAACGAAGCGAATCTCGAGGGCAATCGCGACGGCACGGATCACAACCTGAGCTGGAACTGTGGCGTCGAGGGCCCTACCGACGACGCGGCAGTGCAGGCGTTGCGCCTGCGCCAGGCGAAGAACCTGATGGCGATCACCGTGCTGTCCCTGGGCACGCCGATGATCCTGATGGGCGACGAGGTGCTGCGCACCCAGCGGGGCAACAACAACGCCTATTGCCAGGACAACGAGACCAGCTGGCTGGACTGGGGCGATCTCGAGCGCCATGCCGGGATGCTGCGCTTCGTGCGCGGCCTGATCCGGGTGCGATTCCTGCGCGAGTCGGTGCGCACCCGGCACCAGCTCACGCTGGCCGAGGTGATGGGCCACGCCCACGTGCAGCTGCACGGCGTGCGCCTTTCGCACCCGGACGCCGCGCACGAGTCGCACAGCCTGGCGGTCACGGCCAGCAGCCTGTCGGGCGACCTGCTGATGCACTTCGGGCTCAACGCGTGGTGGCACCCGCTGGACTTCGAGCTGCCGACCTTGCCCGAGTGGGCGGCCACCTCAGGCTGGAAGCGGCTGGTCGACACCGCGCTGCCGGCGCCGCACGACATCGTGCTCGACGGGCAGGCTGCGCTCGTGCAGGGGCCCACTCACCGGGTGCAGGCGCGCTCCGTGGTCATGCTGGTGGCAGGCCGGTTGCCCGAGATGGTGTCGCCTCTGGAGACGCGTGCGGCGCAGGCGCCGTGACCGCAACCGGCGAGGGTACGGGGGGCGGCGCGGTCCGTCAGACGTTGAACAGGAAATTCATCACGTCGCCGTCCTTGACCACGTACTCCTTGCCCTCGGCGCGCATCTTGCCGGCGTCCTTGGCGCCCTGCTCGCCGCCGCAGGCGACGTAGTCGTCGAACGCGATGGTCTGCGCACGGATGAAGCCGCGCTCGAAGTCGGTGTGGATCACGCCGGCGGCCTGCGGCGCCGTGTCGCCGACGTGGATCGTCCAGGCACGCACCTCCTTCACGCCGGCGGTGAAGTAGGTCTGCAGCCCCAGCAGCTTGAAGGCGGCGCGGATCAGGCGGTTCAGGCCCGGCTCGTCCTGGCCCATCTCGGCGAGGAACAGCGCCCTGTCCTCGTCGCTCATGTCGGCGAGGTCGGCCTCGGTCTTGGCGCAGATCGCCACCACCGGCGCGTTCTGCGCCGCGGCGTACTCGCGCAGGCGGTCGAGGAAGGGGTTGTCCTCGAAGCCGTCCTCGGCAACGTTGCCGACGAACATCGCCGGCTTGGCCGTGATCAGGCACAGCGGCTTGAGGACGACGCGCTCTTCCTTGCTGAAGTCGATGCTGCGCACCGGCTGGCCCTGGTCGAGCGCGGCCTGGCACTTGTTCAGCACGTCGACGAGTCGCTGCGCCTCCTTGTCGCCGCCGGCGCGGGCCTGCTTGGTCCAGCGCACGAGGCTCTTCTCCACCGTGGCCAGGTCGGCCAGGCAGAGCTCGGTCTGGATGACCTCGATGTCGGAGATCGGGTCGACGCGCCCG
>JBILNT010000270.1:0-3214 GCA_044374875.1 Rubrivivax sp. | reverse complement strand
CAGGAACACGTCCTTGTTCCAGGCGTGGTCGTTGATCATGTCCTTCACGCTGGCGCCTTCGATGGTGGCGAAGCGGTAGTCGGCGTACATCGTGGGCGAGTGGTTGCCCCACACGCAGAGCTTGCGGATGCTGGAGACGGGCTTGCCCGTCTTGGCGGCGATCTGGCTGAGCGCGCGGTTGTGGTCCAGGCGCAGCATGGCCGTGAAGTTGCGGCGGTCGAGGTCGGGCGCCGACTTCATCGCGATGTAGGCGTTGGTGTTGGCCGGGTTGCCGACCACCAGCACCTTGACGTTGCGGCTGGCGGAGTCGTTGAGCGCGCGGCCCTGGGCGGTGAAGATCTGGGCATTGGCGGCCAGCAGGTCGGCGCGCTCCATGCCAGGGCCGCGGGGACGGGCGCCGACCAGCAGCGCGTAGTCGGTGTCCTTGAACGCGGCCTTGGCGTCGCCGTGGGCTTCCATGCCCGCCAGCAGGGGGAACGCGCAGTCCTCGAGCTCCATCATCACGCCCTTGAGCGCCTTCTGCGCCTTCTCGTCGGGGATCTCGAGGAGTTGCAGGATCACCGGCTGGTCCTTGCCGAGCATCTCGCCGGAGGCAATGCGGAACAGCAGGGCGTAACCGATCTGGCCGGCTGCGCCGGTGACGGCGACGCGGACGGGGGACTTGCTCATGAGGGCTCTCCTGGAGAGGGTGGAAGGCGCCCGCCGGCACGGCGGGGAAACCCTTGATTCTAGGGCGCCGACGGCTGTCGTGGCGCTGACTCCTCGGTCTTATGTCTTATGTAAGACACCGGACCAGCCCACAGGCGGCGTGCTTTGTGATGCAATCCGCACATGTCCGAAGCAGCCCTGCCCGACGCCGTCGCCGCCGATGCCGCGCCGTCATTCAGCCCGCTGTACCAGCAGATCAAGGGCCTGATCCTGCGCGGCCTCCAGTCCGGCGAGTGGAAGCCCGGCGCGGTGATCCCCAGCGAGCTCGAGCTGGCCGCGCGCTTCAAGGTCAGCCAGGGCACCGTGCGCAAGGCGATCGACGAGCTGGCGGCCGAGCACCTGCTGGTGCGCCGCCAGGGCAAGGGCACCTTCGTCGCCACCCATGCCGAAGAGAAGATCCAGTACCGATTCCTTCGGCTGAAGGCCGACGACGGCGCGGCCGCCCCGCTGCAGCGGCGGCTGCTCGAGTGCCGCCGCATGCGCGCGCCGGCCGAGGTGGCACGTTCGCTGGACCTCAAGGCCGGCGAGAACGCGGTGCAGGTGCGGCGCCTGCTGCTGGCCGACGGCCGACCGGTCGTGCTCGACGACATCTGGCTGCCGGGCTCGCTGTTCAAGGGGCTGACGGTCGACAAGCTGGCGGGTTATCGCGGCCCGATGTACCGCCTGTTCGAGACCGAGTTCGGCGTGCGGATGATCCGTGCCGAGGAGAAGATCCGTGCCGTCGCGGCCGCAGGCGAGGACGCCGCCGTGCTCGCCGTGCCTGTCGGCAGCCCGCTGCTGTCGGTCGAGCGGCTGTCGTTCACTTACGGCGACAGGCCGGTCGAACTGCGCCGCGGGCTGTACCAGACCAGCGCGCACCACTACAGGAACGAACTCAGCTAGACGCCTCGACAGCGTCGCATCAAGTCCGCGTAAGACTGATGCGTTGCAATAAAATCCCTCGCGTTCCGGAGCGTTCAAATCGCCCGGAGCGCACCAGCAGTAGGACGAAGAAGATGGCCCCCACACCCCGCCCGGTCTATCGCAACATCCACGTCACAGAGATCCTCAAGTACCGGCTTCCCCCTGCCGGTATCGTGTCCATCCTGCACCGGGTCAGCGGCGCGATGATGTTCCTGCTGCTGCCCTTCGTCATCTGGCTGTTCGACACCAGCCTGACCTCCGAGATCTCCTACGAGCGTTTCACCAGCGCCTTCGTCGCCGGCATCGGCTTCGTGCCCGGCTGGTTCGTCAAGCTCGTCGCGCTGGCGCTCGTCTGGGCCTACCTGCATCACTTCATCGCCGGCGTGCGCCACCTCTGGATGGACATGACGCACTCGGTCACGAAGGAGCAGGGGCGTTCGTCGGCGATCGTCACGCTGGCCGCCAGCGTGGTGCTCACCGTGGCCCTCGGCGCCAAGCTGTTCGGTCTGTTCTGAGGTCCTCCGAGGTTCACTCCATGTCCGTCAACTACGGTTCCAAGCGCGTCGTCGTCGGTGCGCACTACGGCATGCGCGACTGGCTCAGCCAGCGTGTCACCGCGGCGCTGATGGCGCTGTTCACCATCGTGCTGCTCGTGCAGGTGCTGTTCGGCGGCCCGCTGGGCTACGACCGCTGGGCGGCGATCTTCTCCGCGCAGTGGATGAAGGTGCTGACCTTCGTCGTCATCGTCTCGCTGCTCTGGCACGCCTGGGTCGGCGTGCGCGACATCTGGATGGACTACGTCAAGCCCGTGGGCGTGCGACTGGTCCTGCAGGTGTTCACCATCGTGTGGCTCACGGGCTGCGCGGGCTGGGCCGTTCAGGTCCTCTGGAGGCTGTAATTCCATGGCAATCGGTTCTCTTCCCCGCCGCCGCTTCGACGTCGTGATCGTCGGTGCGGGCGGCTCCGGCATGCGCGCGTCGCTGCAACTGTCGCTCGCCGGCCTGAACGTGGCGGTCCTCTCGAAGGTCTTCCCCACGCGCTCGCACACCGTCGCCGCCCAGGGCGGCATCGGCGCCAGCCTCGGCAACATGGCCGAGGACAACTGGCACTACCACTTCTACGACACCGTCAAGGGCTCCGACTGGCTCGGCGACCAGGACGCGATCGAGTTCATGTGCCGCGAGGCCCCGCGCGTGGTGTACGAACTCGAGCACTTCGGGATGCCCTTCGATCGCAACCCCGATGGCACGATCTACCAGCGCCCCTTCGGCGGCCACACCGCCAACTACGGCGAGAAGCCGGTGCAGCGCGCCTGCGCCGCGGCCGACCGCACCGGCCACGCGATGCTGCACACGCTGTACCAGCAGAACGTCAAGGCGCGCACCAACTTCTTCGTCGAGTGGATGGCGCTGGACCTGATCCGCGACGCCGATGGCGACGTGCTGGGCGTCACCGCGCTCGAGATGGAGACGGGCGACGTCCACATCCTCGAGGGCAAGGTCACGCTCTTCGCTACCGGCGGGGCCGGGCGCATCTACGCCGCGAGCACCAACGCCTTCATCAACACCGGCGACGGCCTGGGCATGGCCGCGCGCGCCGGGGT
>JBILNT010000128.1:0-10908 GCA_044374875.1 Rubrivivax sp. | reverse complement strand
CTGCCTTTCAAGCTGATGCTGTTCGTCCTGGCCGACGGCTGGAACCTGCTGCTCGGCTCGCTGGCCGCGTCTTTCGTCACCTAGGAGACCCGCGATGGATCCCCAGCAAGTCCTCAGCGCGGGCCAGCAGGGCCTGTACCTGCTGCTCATGGTTTCGGCCCCGATCCTGCTCGTCGTGCTGGGCGTCGGCCTGGTCGTGAGCATCTTCCAGGCTGCCACCCAGATCAACGAGGCCACCCTCAGCTTCGTCCCGAAGATCGTCGCGGCCGTCGCCGTGCTCGGCATCGCCGGCCCCTGGATGATGACCACGCTCGTCGAATACCTGCAGCGCACGCTGCTGGCGATTCCTGGCGCCGTAGGCTGACGGCGCGATGCTCCCGCAACGGGGTCTGCCCCCGTCGGTATGACCCCGTCGGTATTTCATGATCACCTTCACCGAGGCGCAGCTACTGGCATGGATCACGCCGATGATCTGGCCGTTCCTTCGTGCGCTGGCGCTGTTCAGCGTGATGCCGGTGCTGGGCACGCGCACGGTGCCGGTGCGCGTGCGGATCGCGCTGGCGGCGTTCATCGCGCTGGCGGCGCAGCCTTCGATGCCGGCCGCGCCTGTGGTGCCGCTGGACTCCCCCCAGGCCTTCCTACTGGTGGCGCAGCAGGTGCTGATCGGCGTGGCGCTGGGCTTCGCGGTGCGGATCGTCTTCGCCGCGCTGGAGTTCGCCGGCGAGGTCATCGGGCTGCAGATGGGCCTGAACTTCGCCGGCTTCTTCGACCCGCTGACGGCCAGCGCGGGCACCGCCACCAGCCGCTTCTTCGGCACCACCATCGCGTGGCTGTTCATCGTCGTCAACGGCCACCTGCTGGTGATCGCGGCGCTGGTCGACAGCTTCACGGCGTTCCCGGTCGGGCCAGAGCCCTTCGCCTTCATCGGCGCGACGCTGCCGCATCGCTGGGGCGCCGAGATCTTCTCCATCGGCATGTGGATCGCGCTGCCGATGGTGACGATGCTGCTGTTCGTCAACCTCGTGCTCGGGGCGATCTCGCGCGTGGCCCCGCAGATCAACATCTTCGCGATCGGCTTCCCGATCACGCTGTCGGTCGGCCTGCTGGGCATGCTGCTGACGCTGCCGGCGATGAACGGCCCGTTCGTCGCGGCGCTCGAGCGCGTGCTCGAGCAGTTCCGCTGACCGCACCGTAGCGGCTTGCGCAGGGCGCGCGGTTCGCGGCGCCCTGCTCCACCGGTTTCAGCGCTTGGGCTGCGTCAGCCGCGGCCCCGGACGGGCCGCATCGCGACGGCCATGCGGCTGCCCGTGCGGCGCCGGTTGCGTCGCGTGGCCTGCGCCGGCCCGGTCATGGCGCGGTGCCGCGTTGCGGTTGGCGTGCGGATCGCGCCCCGGCTTGGGCGGTGCGGAGCTGCGGCCGGGCTCGCGACGCGCGTCGGAACGGCCACCACCACCACCGTCGCCGCCCGGGCGGCCACCCTGGCCGCCGCCGGCGTTGCGCCGCGTGCCGCCGACGCCGATGGTCATGCGCCCGAGCACGATCGGCTCGGCCCGCTCGCCCGCAGGCGGTTCGAAGCCGGGGATGGGCTCGCGCGGGATGCTGCGCTTGATCAGGCGCTCGATGTCCTTGAGGAAGATCTCCTCGTCCAGGCAGACCAGCGAGATGGCCTCGCCGGTGGCACCCGCGCGACCGGTACGGCCGATGCGGTGCACGTAGTCCTCGGGGACGTTGGGCAGCTCGAAGTTGACGACGTGCGGCAGCTGGTCGATGTCGATGCCGCGCGCGGCGATGTCCGTGGCCACCAGCACCTGCAGCGTGCCGGCCTTGAACTCGGCCAGCGCCTTGGTGCGCGCGCCCTGGCTCTTGTTGCCGTGGATCGCCATCGCGGTGATGTCGTGGTCGTTCAGGTACTCGGCCAGCCGGTTGGCACCGTGCTTCATGCGCGTGAAGACCAGCACCTGGTGCCAGTCGCCGTCGCGGATGAGCTTGGCCAGCAGTTCCTTCTTCTCCTCGCGCCCGACCGGGTGCACCTTCTGCGCGATGGTGTCGGCCGTGGCGTTGCGCCGCGCGACCTCGATCAGCGCCGGCTGGTTCAGCAGGCGGTCGGCCAGGGCCTTGATCTCGTCGCTGAAGGTGGCGCTGAACAGCAGGCTCTGCTTCTTCGCGGGCAGCAGCGCCAGCACCTTGCGGATGTCGTGGATGAAGCCCATGTCCAGCATGCGATCGGCCTCGTCGAGCACCAGGATCTGCACCTGCGACAAGTCGAGCGTGCCCTGCTGGTGGTGGTCGAGCAGGCGGCCCGGCGTGGCCACGAGGATGTCGACGCCCTTGCGAAGGCGGTCGACCTGCGGCTGCATGCCGACGCCGCCGAACATCACCATGCTGGTCAGCGGCAGGTACTTGCCGTAGGTGCGCACGCTTTCCTCGACCTGCGCGGCGAGTTCGCGCGTGGGCGTCAGGACGAGCGCACGGATCGGGATGCGGCCCCTGGCGTCGCGCGCCGGGCGCACGGCGGAGAGCCGGTGCAGCATCGGCAACGTGAAGCCGGCGGTCTTGCCGGTGCCGGTCTGGGCGCCGGCCATCAGGTCGCCGCCCTGGAGGACGGCGGGAATGGCCTGGGCCTGGATGGGGGTGGGAGTCTCGTAACCCTGTTCGCGCACGGCGCGCAGGATCGGCTCGGCGAGGCCGAGATCGCTGAAGTTCATGGAGGTGGGGTCGCCCGTGTCGACGGGCCGGGGATCGGCCTGCTGCAGCCCGGGGGCGGCACCAGTCGTGGAGGCAGACGGAAAAGGAAAGAGTCGGGATCGACCGCGACGGCGTGACTGGAGCGGCTCGTCGCAAGCCTTGGACTGTAGCACGCGGGCGTGTGCACTCAGGCGCGATCAGGCGGCCCGGCGGCGACCTCCCGCCCACAGCAGCAAGCAGGCCGCCAGCGCGAAGGGCGCGGCGGCCCAGCCCAGGCGGCCCGCGCCCAGCGGCCCTATCGCCAGCCCGCCGACAACCGCCCCCAGCGCCGTGCCGGCATACAGCATCGAGGTATTGAGCGACAAGAGCAGCGAGGCGTGCTGCGGCGCGCGCGTCGCCAGGCGTGACTGCTGCGGTGCCATGAGACCGAAGCCCGCGGCGCCCCAGGCCATCAGCACCGTCAGCATCAGCCCCGGGTGGCCGGCCGTCAGCGGCAGCAGCGCCATCATCAGCGCCAGCGTGGGCAGCAGCACCGACATGGTCCGCCGCGGCCCGAAGCGGTCATTGGCCACCCCGCCGAGCAGCGTCCCGGCCACGCCCGAGACGCCGAACAGCGCCAGCGTGAGCGAGAGCTTCCCGGGCGTCATCGGCACCAGCGCGCCCAGCACGGCGCCGATGTACGAGAACACCGCGAAGATGGCCACGAAGTACAGCAGCGTCGTCGCCAGCACAGAGATCACCTCGCCGTCGCGCAGCGCCTCGCCCAGGCCGCGCAGCCCCGGGGCCGGGGCCTGCAGGTCGGCAGGCACCGCGAAGGCGATCACGGCGCCCAGAAGCACCGTGGCGACGGCCCCGGTACCGATGGCCGCCTGCCAGCCGTGGTGCGAGCCGATCCACGCCCCGGCCGGCACGCCGATCACGTAGCTCAGGCTCATCCCCAGGAACACCAGCGACAGCGCCTGCCCGCGTCGCTCGGGCGCCGCCAGCACCAGCGCCAGGCCGGCCGCCAGCGGGGTGAACATCGCCCCCAGGCCCATCACCGCGCGGCCCAGCAGCAGCGTCGTCAGCGAATCCGCCAGCATGCACGTCACGTTGCCGCTGGCGAAAAGCGCCAGGGCGAGCAGCAGCGCCCGCCGCCGCGGCCAGCGGGCGGTGGCCGCCACCAGGGGCGGCACTGCCAGCGCGGTGACCAGCGCGTAGACCGTCATCGCCTGACCGACTGCCGGCAGGCCGACACCGAGGTCAAGGGCGATCGGCTCGATCAGGCCGCTGAGCACGAACGCCGACGAGCCGACGACGAGGTTGCACAGCGAGAAGAGGTAGAGCAGGCGGGGCATCGCGGTCACCGGCGCACGTTACCAGAGGCCTGCCCGCCCGGCACGAAGCGCCCCGCGGGCCCGCAACGCCGCGGCGTCCGGGATAATCACGGGTTTTGCCGCGGCCGTCTTGCATTGCACTGCGGCGCCCCGACCTCCGGTCGCATCCCCTCGAACACCGCGCTCGAAAGCGGCTTTGCCATGGCCCAGTACGTATTCACGATGAACCGCGTCGGCAAGATCGTGCCGCCGAAGCGGCAGATCCTGAAGGACATCAGCCTGTCCTTCTTCCCCGGCGCCAAGATCGGCGTGCTCGGCCTCAACGGCAGCGGCAAGAGCACGCTGCTGAAGATCATGGCCGGGGTCGACAAGGAGATCGAGGGCGAGGCCGTGCCGATGGCCGGCCTGAAGATCGGCTACCTGGAGCAGGAGCCCAAGCTCGACCCCGAGCAGACCGTGCGCCAGGCGGTCGAGGAAGGCATCGGTGGGGTGCTGGCCGCGAAGAAGCGGCTCGACGAGGTCTACGCCGCCTACGCCGAGCCCGACGCCGACTTCGACGCCCTGGCGGCCGAACAGGCCGAACTCGAGGCCATCATCGCCGCGGCCGGCAGCGAGAACACCGACCTCCAGCTCGAGCTGGCCGCCGACGCGCTGCGCCTGCCGCCCTGGGACGCCACCATCGGCAACCTCTCCGGCGGCGAGAAGCGCCGAGTGGCCTTGTGCCGGCTGCTGCTGAGCAAGCCCGACATGCTGCTGCTCGACGAGCCCACCAACCACCTCGACGCCGAGTCGGTGGAGTGGCTGGAGCACTTCCTGCAACGCTTCCCCGGCACCGTGGTGGCCATCACCCACGACCGCTACTTCCTCGACAACGCCGCCGAGTGGATCCTCGAACTCGACCGCGGCTCGGGCATCCCCTACAAGGGCAACTACTCCGACTGGCTGGACCAGAAGGAGCGCCGCCTCGAGGTCGAGCAGAAGAAGGAAGACGCCCGCATCAAGGCGATGAAGGAGGAACTCAAGTGGGTTCGCTCCAACGCCAAGGGCCGCCAGGCCAAGAGCAAGGCGCGCCTCGCCCGCTTCGAGGAACTGAGCGACGTCGACTACCAGCGCCGCAACGAGACCAACGAGATCTTCATCCCCGTGGCCGAGCGCCTGGGCAACGAGGTCATCGAGTTCAGGAACGTCACCAAGAGCTTCGGTGACCGCGTGCTGATCGACAACCTGAGCTTCAAGGTGCCGGCCGGCGCCATCGTCGGCATCATCGGCCCGAACGGCGCCGGCAAGTCGACGCTGTTCCGCATGATCCAGGGCGTGGAAACCCCCGACAGCGGCGAGGTCGTGATCGGCAAGACCGCGCGCCTGGCCTTCGTCGACCAGAGCCGCGAGAGCCTGGCGGCCAGCAACACCGTCTGGGAAGACGTCTCGGGCGGCCTCGACAACATCGTCGTCGGCCAGTTCGTGATGCCCAGCCGGGCCTACCTGGGCCGCTTCAACTTCAAGGGCAACGACCAGCAGAAGCTGGTGGGCCAGCTCTCGGGCGGCGAGCGCGGGCGTCTGCACCTGGCCAAGACCCTGGCCAAGGGCGGCAACGTGCTGCTGCTGGACGAACCCTCGAACGACCTCGACGTCGAGACGCTGCGCGCGCTGGAAGAGGCACTGCTCGAGTTCGCCGGCAGCGCGCTGGTGATCAGCCACGACCGCTGGTTCCTCGACCGCATCTGCACCCACATCCTGGCCGCCGAGGGCGACAGCCAGTGGGTCTTCTTCAACGGCAACTACCAGGAGTACGAGGCCGACAAGAAGAAGCGCCTGGGCGAGGAAGGCGCGCGGCCGAAGCGCGTTCGCTTCAAGCCGATCCACTGATCACCGCAGAGGAGCAGCGAGCGCGGGGGATTCAGCAAAGATCCCCCTGGCCTCGGCGTCCTCCGCTCCTCTGCGTTGGAAACTCCCTTCGGGGCTGACCGGCTTGTCGGCCGATGACAGCGGGGCTTCCGGCGCCCCGCCCCCGTTCACGCCTTCAGCGCGCGCCGCCGCGGGCGATGCGCCCGCACAGGTAAGTCCAGACGAAGTGCGCCGCAGCGTAGCTGGTGAGCTCGGCGTGGTCGTAGGGCGGCGACACCTCGACGCAGTCCATGCCGACGAAGCCCAGGTCGGCGCTGTCCTCGAGCAGCGTGAGCACCTGGCTGGTGGTCATGCCGCCGGGCTCGGGCGTGCCGGTGCCGGGCGCGAAGGCCGGGTCCAGGCAGTCGATGTCCAGGCTCAGGTAGACCGGCGGGTGCCCGTGCGCGGCCAGGCGCTCGCGGATCTGGCCGAGCAGCGGCGCCAGCTGCGCGCTGCCGTCGCGGCCGCGAAGGTCACGCGCGGTGAAGATCAGGCCGCCGCGGTCGCGCACGTACTCGCGTGCCTCACGCTCGCCGGCCGAGCGGATGCCGAACTGGGTGAAGCAGGCGTCCACCACCAGGCCTTCCTGCATCGCCTCGTAGACCCAGGTGCCGTGGCCGCTGGGCTCGCCGAAGTGGTCGGTCCAGGTGTCGCAGTGGGCGTCGAAGTGGATCACCGCCAGCGGCCGGCCGAAGTGCTCGCGGTAGCGCCGCAGCAGCGGCAGCGTGATCGAGTGGTCGCCGCCCAGCCAGGCCATGTGGTGCGAGCGGATCAGCGGGTCGACCAGCGCCGGAAGCGCCGCACGCATGCCCTCGAGGCTGGTGTTGGGCAGTTCCAGGTCGCCGAAGTCGGCCAGCCGGCCGTCGGGCGTGACGTCGAACCACGGGTGCGTGCCGTCGCACAGCATGTGGCTGGCCTCGCGAATGGCGCGCGGGCCGAAGCGCGCGCCCGGGCGGTTCGTCGTCGAGCCGTCCCAGGCGATGCCCGCGATGCCGAAGGGCCGGTCCTGCGAGCCCGGGGCGACCTTGAGGAAAGCGCTGTTCGAGAGGAAGGCGAAACTGCTCATGGCGTGGCGGCGAAGGTGATCAGGCCGCCAGCGTACCCGACTCCACGAGGCGCCCCGCCTCGATGCGCAGCTGGCGGTCGCAGCGCGCGGCGATCGAGCGGTCGTGCGTCACCAGCACCAGCGTCGTGCCGGCCTCGCGGTTCATCTCGAACATCAGCTGCATCACCTTCTCGCCGGTGGCGAAGTCCAGGCTGCCGGTGGGCTCGTCGGCCAGCAGCAGCGCCGGCTGCACGACGAAAGCGCGGGCCAGCGCCACGCGTTGCTGTTCGCCGCCCGACAGCAGCTTCGGGTAGTGCGCCAGCCGCTCGCCCAGCCCCACGCGGCGCAGCATCTCGGTGGCCACCGCACGGGCGTCGGCCCGCCCCACCAGCTCCAGCGGCAGCATCACGTTCTCCAGCGCCGTCAGGTTGGCCAGCAACTGGAAGCTCTGGAACACGAAGCCGACCTTGCGGCTGCGCAGCTCGGCCCGGGCGTCCTCGTCCATCGCGAACATGTCATGCCCGGCCAGCCGAACCGTGCCCGAGGACGGCACGTCGAGCCCGGCAATGATGCCCAGCAGCGTGCTCTTGCCCGAGCCGGAAGCGCCGACGATGGCCACCGATTCCCTCGGCCGCAGCACGAAATCGATGTCGTGGAGAATGGTCAGCGTTCCGGTGGCGTCCGCCACCTGCTTGGTGATGTGTTCGACGACGACGATCGGTTCGGTCATGGATGGCGAATGGAGCGATGCGCGGGCCGGGCGCCGACGCGTGCTGCACTGTAGCGTGCTGGCGCTCGCGGCCCTGGCGCTCGGCCACCCGGCCGTGCGCGCGCAGGGGGCAAGCGGTGCGCCGGTGGTGCTGGTCGTGGGCGACAGCCTGTCGGCCGAGTACGGTATCGCCCGCGGCAGCGGCTGGGTGGCGCTGCTCGAGCAACGCCTGGCGCGCGAGAAGGTCGCGGCCCGCGTGGTCAACGCCAGCATCAGCGGCGACACCACCTCGGGCGGGCGCTCGCGGCTGCCGGCGCTGCTGAAGGCGCACCGGCCGGCCGTGGTCGTGATCGAGCTCGGCGGCAACGACGCGCTGCGCGGCCTGCCGCTGGACATGACCCGCCAGAACCTGACCGAGATGACCCGCGCGGCCAAGGCCGCGGGCGCGCGCGTGCTGCTCGCCGGCATGCAGGTGCCGCCCAACTACGGCCGCCGCTACGGCGAGGACTTCGCCGCCCTCTTCGGCCAGATCGCCAAGGCCGAGGGCACGGCGCTGGTGCCCTTCCTGCTGGCCGGCGTGGCAGACGGACCCGACCCCACCGCCCTGTTCCAGCCCGATCGCATCCACCCCAAGGCCGAGGCACACCCGCGCATCCTCGACAACGTGTGGCCCGTGCTGCGGCCGCTGCTGCGCCGCTGAAGATGGCAAGCCGCCTGCCCGAACGCATCGTCTGCCTCACCGAGGAGCCCACCGAGGTGCTCTACGCCCTCGGTGAGGAGCACCGCATCGTCGGCATCTCGGGCTTCACCGTGAGGCCGCCGCGCGCGCGCCACGAGAAGCCCCGCGTCTCGGCCTTCACCAGCGCGAAGATCGAGCCCATCGTCGCCCTCGAGCCCGACCTCGTGATCGGCTTCTCGGACATGCAGGCCGAGATCGCCGAGCAGTTGCTGCGCCGCGGCGTGGAGGTGTGGATCGCGAACCACCGCAGCGTCGAGGGCATCCTGGGCTACGTGCAGCGCCTGGGCGCGCTCGTCGGCGCCGCCGACAAGGCCCGTGACTACGTTGCCACGCTCGAGGCCGGCATCGCGCGCACCCGCGCCGCCGCAGCCGCCCTGCCCCGCCGCCCGCGTGTCTACTTCGAGGAGTGGGACGAACCGCGCATCAGCGCCATCCGCTGGGTCAGCGAACTGGTGGGCATCGCCGGCGGCGACGACGTGTTCCCCGAACTCGCCGCCGCCAGCCTGGGCCGCGACCGCATCGTCACCGACGACGCCGAGGTGACGCGCCGCGCGCCCGACATCATCGTCGGCTCGTGGTGCGGCAAGAAGTTCCGCCCCGAGAAGGTGGCCGCACGCCCCGGCTGGGAAGCGATCCCGGCCGTGCGAGACGGCGAGCTGCACGAGGTGAAGTCACCGCTGATCCTGCAGCCGGGGCCGGCGGCGTTGACGGACGGGCTGGCGGCGTTGCAGAGGATCGTGGCGGGGTGGGCGCAGCGGCGGGTGGGGTGAGGCGCTCACCTCGAATCGGGGGGTCGATCAGCGCGATCAGCACGTTCAAGTCGAGCAGGTAGCGTGACACGGCTGCTCGTCGCGCAACTGGTTCACCAGTTCCAGCGTGACGGGAGTCGCCGTCTTTCGGTTGGGCAGCAGCGGAATCCCGTTGCGTTCGGTCGCCTTTCCTATCGAGGCGCGATTCAGGCCGTGACGCGCAAGGAAGGAGATCACCTCGCCGACGCCCTTGTGTTGTTCGCGCTCGGCAAGATGCCTGGCTGCAGCGAGGATGTCGTCGTCGATGGCAAGGGTTGTACGCATGGTGCCGGGCAAGGTCAGTGATGCATCGCATTCATACATCACGCATCAAGACGCAGTTCGAGGCGCCGTGGTGGAGCCGGCGTCGACACTAGAATGTGTAGGGATTTCGAGGACCGTACACATGCGAACCAACATCGTGATCGACGACGAGCTCATGACCCAGGCGCTCAAGGCCTCGGGCGCGAAGACCAAGAAGGAGGCGGTCGAGCTGGGGTTGAAGACCCTGCTGCAGCTCAACCGACAGAAAGCGGTGCGCCGCCTGCGAGGGAAGGTGAAGTGGGAGGGCGATCTCGAGGCGATGAGGACCGACAAGTGATCCTCGTCGACTCCAGCGTCTGGATCGACTACCTGCGAGGAACGGCAACGCCGCAGACGGACAAGCTGGACGCACTGCTCGGGGTGACGCCTCTTGCGATCGGCGATCTGGTCCTTACCGAGGTGCTCCAGGGCTGCTCGACCGAGCGTGACTTCACTACCGTGCGAAAGACTCTGGAAGCCCTGACATTCGTGACCCTCGGCGGACCGGACATCGCAGTACTCGCGGCGAGGAACTTCCGAAAGCTCCGCGCCCGCGGCGTCACCGTGCGCAAAACCATCGACACGGTGATCGCCACACGCTGCATGTTCGACGGACTCGAGCTCCTTCACAGCGACCGCGATTTCGATCCGTTCGAGAGGTATCTCGGTCTGCGCTGCGTGGGCTGCGAGGCGTGACCTTGGGGCGACCACATCAAGCCAGCGGCCGGCGGCCTGCTGCTGACAGAATCATTCCCACCCGCAGACGCGAAGCGCAGATAGCGCCACAGGTCCGAGCGGCTGCAACCAAACCCGGTAACCCTTCAGGGTGCGCTTGCCGGCCGATTGACCCACGCCGTTGCGGGTCAGGTTGACTGGCTTGTCAGGCCGCATCCATCTGGTCTGCGACAAGCACCTCGACTGCAGCGAGGCGCTTTGCAATTCTTCTCGTCTCGGCGCTCGCTGCCACGCCCATTGCGGCGCCAATCAATCCGATAGCGACCGCAACACATACGAAGACAGACTGACCAGCCGCGTAGCACGCGACCGATGCAATCGCCGCCACAGCGTAAGCCACGGGCAGTTCCCAAACGCGGACACCGACAGGAGGAAGAGACGACAGGACCCGAGCCGCCTCGGTTTTTCTTGTTGCTCTCCTAAGGATTTCAGCGGCCAGCACTTGTTCTGCATGATTCATACGCTGCTCCGTCATGTAGGTTTCCTATGCATGTATTTCCGACCGTTCCATGAAAGGTGATCAACGTCAAGGAAGGTTTGGAGCACTGACCGAATACGAAGGGACTTCCCCAGTCCAGTAACGGTATCGAGGCTGATTTACGGCTCTACTGAATTTCGAGTGGGTTACCGGGCATGAGGGTTGACCGCTGCGAAGTCGAGCTTGCCGGCGATCAGGAAGATGACGGTCCTGATGGTGTCGAAGC
>JBILNT010000127.1:0-10983 GCA_044374875.1 Rubrivivax sp. | reverse complement strand
TGCGGGCTACCTGTACCACGACCCCTGCCACAGCCCGATGAAGCAGCAGGACCCGATGAAGACGGTCAAGGCGCTGGTCGGTGCCGAGGTGCTGAAGAGCGAACGCTGCTGCGGCGAGAGCGGCACGCTGGGCGTGACGCGGCCCGACATCAGCACGCAGGTGCGCTTCCGCAAGGAACAGGAGCTCCGCAAGGGCGAGGCCGCGCTGCGCGCCCAGGGCGCGGCGCCGGCCGAGGGGCCGGTGAAGATCCTCACCTCCTGCCCGAGCTGCCTGCAGGGGCTCTCGCGCTACCAGGACGACCTGTCCAACGGGCTGCTCGAGGCCGACTACATCGTCGTCGAGATGGCGCGCCACATCCTCGGGCCGAGCTGGCTGGAGGACTACGTCGCCCGCGCCAACGCCGGCGGCATCGAACGCGTGCTGGTGTGAGCACGGCCCCCGTGCGCCAGGCCGGCTGCGTGCTGTGCGAAGGCGACGGCGGCCTCGTCGTCGCGCGCACCGCGGGTCTGCGCGTGGTGCGGGTGGACGATGCCGACTTCCCCGCCTACTACCGGGTGATCCTCGAGGACCACCGCGCCGAGATGACCGATCTCGACGCGGCGCGCCGGGCCGAGGTGATGGAGACCGTGGCGGCAGTCGAGCGCGTCCTGCGCGACGCGCTCGCACCCGCCAAGATCAACCTGGCGGCGCTGGGCAACATGGTGCCGCACCTGCACTGGCACGTCATCGCCCGCTTCGAGTGGGACAGCCACTTCCCGCAGGCGATCTGGGGGCCGCGGCAGCGCGCCGTGGAGCCGCCGGCCGTGGCGCGGCTCGCGCTTGCGCTGCCCGAACTCGACCGCCGCGTGGCGGCTGCGGTGGCGGCCCCGGCTGCCGCTACGGGACCGGGTTGATCCCCATGCGCCGCAGCGGCCCTACCTGCGTCAAGGGAAGGCCGGGATGCTGGCCCTGCCCAGGTCCGCGGGCGTAAACTTCCCTTTCCAACGCAGTATCGCTTCTTCGTGACATGGCCGGCCTCGATCGCAGCACCCCTTCCCCCACCGCGCTCACCGTGCACCAGGCCTCCCGCGTGCTCGAGGTCAGCTTCGACGACGGCGCCAGCTTCCGCATCCCCTTCGAGCTGATGCGCGTGTACTCGCCCTCGGCCGAGGTGCAGGGCCACGGCCCCGGGCAGGAAGTGCTGCAGACCGGCAAGCGCGAGGTCACCATCACCGACATCGCCGCCGTCGGGCACTACGCCGTGCAGCCGCGCTTTTCCGACGGGCACGACACCGGCATCTTCTCCTGGGACCTGCTCTACCACCTGGGCGAGCGTCAGGACGAGCTCTGGAAGCGCTACGAAGACCGCCTGGCCGAGGCGGGCGTCGACCGTGACGCACCGATGCCGGTGGCCGCCGGCTCGGCCTGCTCGAACCACTGAAGGCACTTTCCCCCATGGCGCAGACCCATTTCGGCTTCGAGACCGTCGACGAGGCCGAGAAGGCCCGCAAGGTCCGCGGCGTCTTCGATTCGGTCGCGCAGAAGTACGACCTGATGAACGACCTGCTCTCGGGCGGTCTGCACCGGGTCTGGAAGGCCTACACCGTGGCCCTGGCGGACGTGAAGCCGGGCGACAAGGTGCTCGACATCGCCGGCGGCACCGGCGACCTGGCGCGCGCCTTCGCGGCCCGCGCCGGGGCGAGCGGCCGGGTGGTGCTCACCGACATCAACGAGTCGATGCTGAGGGTTGGCCGCGACCGGCTGCTCGACGAGGGCACCGCGCTGCCGGTGGCGGTGTGCGATGCCGAGAGGCTGCCGTTCGCCAGCGGCAGCTTCGACCTCGTGAGCGTCGCCTTCGGCCTGCGCAACATGACGCACAAGGACGCCGCGCTGCGCGAGATGTGCCGCGTGCTGCGCCCCGGCGGGCGCCTCCTGGTGCTCGAGTTCTCCAAGGTGCCCGAGTTCCTGCGCAAGCCCTACGACTTCTACTCGTTCAAGGTCATGCCGCTGATCGGCAGGCTGGTGGCCAACGACGCCGACAGCTACCGCTACCTGGCCGAGAGCATCCGCATGCACCCGGACCAGGCGACCCTCAAGGCGATGATGAAGGACGCCGGCTTCGGCCACGTCGACGTGCACAACCTGAGCGGTGGCGTCGTCGCGCTGCACGCGGGGATCAAGTGCTGAACAGGCTGCGGCGCCGCGTCCACGGGCGCATGCGCCTGCGCCTGCGCGCACGCCCCCCGGCCAGCGCATCCCCGGTCGACGTCGAGGCCTTCCTGCAGGTGGCCAGGCTGAGCTTCGTGCGCCTGCAGCAGGCCTGGGACGATGCCGACCTGCCCGCCCTGGCCAAGATGACCACCGAGCCGCTGCTGGCCGAGCTGCGCGACCAGCTGGCCGAGCGCGGCCCGGCGCCGAACCACACCGAGGTGCTCACGCTGGATGCCCGCCTGCTGGCGCTGGAGGAAATGCGCGAGGCCTTCGTCGCCAGCGTCGAGTTCTCCGGCCTGATCCGCGAGCGCATCGATGCCGGCGCCGCGCCGTTCCGCGAGCTGTGGTTGCTGGCCAATCCCAAGTCGTCGGTCGACGCTGGCTGGCGGCTGGCGCGGGTCCAGGCGTTGTCCTGACATCGCATGCGGCCCCGGGGCGCCGCACCTCGATCAGGGGGGGCGGGCACCGGGCAGGCGCCGTTAAACTGGCCCGAAGGCGGTGCCGCGGCGGTGGCGCTGCCGATGCGAGGGATGCAATGGATTCGACGATGCTGCGGGCGCCCCTGGCGCTGCTCATGCTGGCCGTGCTGACGGCCGCCTGCGGGGAGACGAAGGACAAGACCCCGGGCGAAGTGGCCGCGATCGTCGACCGCCACGAGATCGGCGCGCGGCAGGTCGAGCAGGTGCTGCAGCAGCGCAACCTGCGTCCCGAGCAGGCCGAGGCCGCTGGGCGCCAGGTGCTGGAGCGGCTGATCGACCAGCAGCTCGCGGTGAAGAAGGCCGAGGACCTGAAGCTCGAAGACGACCCCCGCGTGGCGCAGGCGCTGGAGTCGGCGCGCCGCGAGGTGCTGGCGCGCGCGTACCTCGACAAGGTGGGCGAGGGGGCTGCCAAGCCCACACCCGCGGACGTGCAGAAGTACTACGACGAGCGGCCGCTGCTGTTCGCGCAGCGCCGCGCCTACAACCTGCAGGAACTCGCGATCGAAGCCCGCCCCGAGCAGGTGGTGCAGCTGCGCGAGCAGCTCTCCGGCGCGCGCACGGTCGCTGAGTACGTGGAATGGCTGCGTGCCAACGACTTCCGCTTCGGCGCCAACCAGGCCGTGCGCGCGGCCGAGCAGCTGCCGGGCAACAGCCTGGCGGCCATCGCGCGGCTGGCCAACGGCCAGGCGCTGCTGCTGCCCACCCCGACCGGCGCGACGGTCGTGGTGCGCGCCGGCTCGCGCGAGCAGCCCGTCACGCTGGAACAGGCCCGGCCGGCCATCGAGCAGCAGATCCTGGCCGAACGCCGGCGCAAGCTGGCCGAGGACGACCTCGCTGCGCTGCGGGCGGCGGCGAAGATCGAGTACACGGGCCGCTTCGCAGGCGGGCCGGGGGCGGCCGCCTCGGCGGCTTCCGCCGCCCGCTGAACCCGTCGCCGGCGGTCGCGGCATCGCGCCCGCGGCGGGCCTTCAGAAGTAGCCTTCCTGCTTCTTCTTCTCCATCGACGCCGCGGTGTCGTGGTCGATGACGCGGCCCTGGCGCTCGCTGGTGCGGGTCAGCAGCATCTCCTGGATCACCTCGGGCAGCGTCGTCGCCTGCGACTCGACGGCCCCCGTCAGCGGGTAGCAGCCCAGGGTGCGGAAGCGCACCTTCCTGGTCATCGGCGACTCGCCCGGGCGCAGCCGCATGCGCTCGTCGTCGACCATGATCAGCGTGCCGTCGCGGTCGACCACCGGCCGCTCGGCGGCCAGGTACAGCGGCACGATCTCGATGCGCTCGAGGTGGATGTACTGCCAGACGTCGAGCTCCGTCCAGTTGCTGATCGGGAAGACGCGGATCGACTCGCCCTTGTGCTTGCGCCCGTTGTAGAGGTGCCAGAGCTCGGGGCGCTGGTTCTTCGGGTCCCAGCGGTGCTGCGCGGTGCGGAAGCTGAAGATCCGCTCCTTGGCGCGGCTCTTCTCCTCGTCGCGCCGACCGCCGCCGAACGCGGCGTCGAAGCGGTGCAGGTCCAATGCCTGCTTGAGCCCCTGCGTGCGCCAGAGGTCGGTGTGGATCTGCGAGCCGTGGTCGAAGGGGTTGATGCCTTTTTCCACCGCCTCGGGGTTGTGGTGCACGATCATGCGCACGCCGTACTTCTCGGCGATGCGGTCGCGCAGCGCGTACATCTCCTGGAACTCCCAGGTGCTGTCGATGTGCATCAGCGGGAAGGGCGGCGGCGCCGGGTGGAAGGCCTTCATCGCCAGGTGCAGCATCACCGTGCTGTCCTTGCCGATGGAGTACAGCATCACCGGGTTCTCGGCCTCGGCGACGACCTCGCGCATGATGTGGATGCTCTCGGCTTCCAGGCGCTGCAGGTGGGTGAGGCGAATGGTGTCCATGGCGGGCGGCATGCTGCGAAACCCGTGATGGTGCAACAGCCGGACGTCCCCGGCGCACCAGGGGCGAATGGCGGCTGCCCGGCTCCTAGAGCGCCTTGGTCGCCAGCCGGAAGTCAGGGTCCTCGGGGAAGGGCGCGATCGCGAATCCCAGGCTCTTCATCAGCCGGAGCATCGCGGCATTGTTGGTCAGGATCAGGCCCACGATCTCGGCCAGCCCCTTGCTGCGCGCGAAGTCGATGATCGACAGCATCAGCCGCGAGCCCAGCCCCTGGCCCTTGAAGTCGTCGGCCACCGCGAGGCTGAACTCGCAGCTCGTCTGGTCGGGGTTGGTGATGTAGCGCGACACGCCGATGATGCGCTCGCTCTCGGCGAAGCTGCCGTCGTCCTGTGCGTGGCGCTCCTTGAGCACCGCCACCAGCGCCATCTCGCGGTCGTAGTCGATCAGCGTGTAGCGCGCCAGCATGCGCGCCGGCAGCTCGGGCATGGTGCTGGCGAAGCGGAAGTAGCGGCTTTCGTCGGACATGCCGCGCACGAAGGCCTGCAGCATGTCGGCGTCGTCGGGCCGGATCGGGCGGATGGTGTAGAGACCACCGCCCTTCATCGGCCACTCGCGCTCGTGGCTGGTGGGGTAGGGCAGGATCGCGAGGTGGTTGTAGCTGCCCTGCGACTGCGGCGCGTGGTCGATCACGATGCGCGCGTCGACCGCGATGGCGCCGCCCTCGTCGACGATGATGGGGTTGATGTCCATCTCGCGCAGCTGGGGCAGCTCGCACACCATCTCCGAGACGCGCAGCAGCACCTGCTCCAGCGCTTCCAGGTCGGCCGCCGGCGCGCCGCGCCACTCGCCCAGCAACTCGGCCACCCGCGAGCGCTCGATCAGCCGGCGGGCGAGGAACTGGTTGAGCGGCGGCAGCTCCATCGCGCGGTCGGCGATCAGCTCGATCATCGTGCCGCCGGCGCCGAAGGTGACGACCGGGCCGAATGGGTCGTCGGTGGTCAGCCCCACGAACACCTCGCGGCCGTGCCGGCGCCGCGCCATCGGCTGGATCGTCACGCCGTTGATGCGTGCCTCGGGCATGGCGCGGCGCACCGAGTCGAGCATGTCATTGAAGCGGTCGCGCACCTGGGCCGCGGTGTGCACGTCCAGCATCACGCCCTGGACATCGCTCTTGTGCGGGATGTCCGGCGAGTCGATCTTCAGCGCCACCGGATAGCCGAGCTGGCTGGCGATCAGCATCGCCTCGTTGGCGGTGCGCGCCAGCATCGTGCGCGTGACCGGGACGTGGAAGGCCGCCAGCAGCGCCTTGCTCTCCATCTCGGTGAGGATCTTGCGACGCTCGGCGAGCACGCCCTCGATCAGCAGCCGCGCGCCCTCGGTATCCGGCTGCGCCAGGTCGGACAGCGGCGGCGGCGTCTGCTGCAGCAGCTGCTGGTTGCGATAGAAGCTGGCGATGCTGTTGAAGGCATCCACCGCGGCCTCGGGGCTGCGGAACGCCGGCAGCAGGCGGTCGTTGAGGTAGGTCAGCGCACCGCGCACGCTGGCGTCGCCCATCCAGCAGGCCAGCACGGGCTTGCCCGCCGGCGCGAAGGCCTCGCCGACGGCGCGCGCGATGGCCTCCGGGTCACCCCCGGCCTTGGGCGAGTGGATCAGCAGCACGCCGTCGACGCCGCGGTCCTTCACGCACGCGCCGAGCGCCGCGCGGTAGTGCTCGGGCGTGGCTTCCTCGCCGAGGTCGATCACGCCCTCGAGGTGTGCGGCCGGGGCCACCTGCGGCGCCAGCTCGCCGCGCACCTCGGCGTCGAGCTGGGCCACCTCGAGGCCGATCTCGCCGGCCCAGTCGGCCGCCAGCACGCCCGGGCCGCCGCCATTGGTGACGATGGCCAGGCGCCGCCCGACGGGGCGCAAGCGCGACGCGAGGCACTTTGCGGCCGAGAAGAGTTGCGTGAAGGCCCGCACGCGCACCACGCCGGCGCGGCGCAGGGCCGCGTCGAAGACCTCGTCGGCGCCGACGATGCTCGCCGAGTGCGTGAGTGCGGCGCGCGTGCCTGCCGGTCGGCGGCCCGACTTCATCACCACGACGGGCTTGGCGTAGGCCGCGGCGCGCAGCGCGCTGAGGAAGCGGCGCGCGTGGCGTATGCCTTCCATGTAGACCAGGATGCTCTGCGTGCTCGCGTCGGTGGCCAGGAAGTCGAGCACCTGCGGCAGTTCGACGGCCGTGTTCGGCCCCAGCGAGATCACGGTCGAGAAGCCCACCCCGTTGGTGCGCGCCCAGTCGAGGATGGCCGCCGTCAGCGCGCCCGACTGCGACACCAGCGCCAGCGGGCCCCGGGCGGCCAGCGGCCCGAGGTGGCTCGCGTTCAGGCCGATGTGGGGCCGCTGGAAGCCCAGGCTGTTCGGGCCCAGCAGGTGCACGCCGTGACGCTTCGCGATCTGGTGCAGCTCGTTGCACAGCGGCAGTGGCAGGCCGTTGCTGAGCACCAGCGCGGCCCGGCACCGGATGCGACCGACGATCTCGAGGGCGGCGCTCACCTCGTCGGCCGGCAGCGCGATCAGCGCCAGGTCGGCGCGGGAGTGCGCCAGGTCGCCCAGGGTGCCGGTCATCCCGGTGTCCAGCCAGGTCACCTCGCCCTGGTAGGTGCCGGCGCGCAGGGCCTGGCGCAGCGTTGCCGCCATCGGGGTCGGGGCGTCGTCGGCCTCGGGGTCGCCGGCAAAGACGACGATCGAGCGGGGCGCGAACAGCGGGTTCAGGATGTGGCGGTCCACGGCGTTCTCTGGGCTTCGGCAGCAACACGGCCGAGCATAGGAGAGCATGCGCCATGCCAGCGACACCCGCATGTCGCCTCCCCGACATTCGTGGCGCGCGCAGTTTGATGCGCAGCAACATGAGGCGGAATCGCCGCCCGCCGGCGCGCGCCTTCAGTCGCCGCGGCGCAGCAGCTCGGCGAAGCCGGCGGCTCCCAGCGAGCGCATCGTCTCGATGTTGCGCTCGTAGATGCTCGAGGCGTCGGGGAACGATTCCACCGCGCGCTCGATGCTTGCCTCGCGCAGCAGGTGCAGCATCGGGTGCGGCGAACGGTTGGTCAGGTGCGAGGCGTCGTCGGGCTCGGCGTCGGCGAAGCGGTAGTCCGGGTGGAAGCTCGCGACCTGCAGCTCGCCCGCGAGGCCGAGCGCATCGACCACGGCATCGGCCACGTCGAGGAAATCGTTGTAGTCGGCGAAGTCCTGCAGCACCTGCGGGTGGATCAGCAATGTGGTGTCGTGCGCCTGCGGGTCGGCCGCGGCAAGCCGCTGCAACTCGGCCGCGAGCTCGGCAGCCAGCGCCTCGGGGTCTCGCGCGCCGCTCACCACCCAGCGGATCTGTCCCTTCTGGTGCACGCCCTTGGCGAAAGGGCACAGGTTGAGCCCGATCACCGCGCGTTCCAGCCAGCGGCGCGTGCCGGCGATGACCTCGTCGTCGTCGTCCATCGTGCGATCGTCGCACGGCCAGCGGTTGCCGGCGCGTCGCTGCAGTGCTACAAGCGCGGAACCCACCAAACGACCGTTCGTTTGTCGCCTTGAGCACCCCCAACCGCCGGCCCCCGCGTGCCGACAACCGCCTGCCGCAGGTGCTGGACGCCGCGGCGGCGCAGTTCGCCGCGCGCGGCTTCGAGGCAGCTTCCATTCGCGACATCGTGCGGGCCGTCGGCATGCTGCCGGGCTCGCTCTACTACCACTTCGCCACCAAGGACGAACTGCTGGCGGCGGTCTACGCAGAGGGCGTGGGGCGCGTCGAGGCCGCCGTGCTGGCGGCGCTGGAGGGCTGCGGTGGCGACCCCTGGGAACGCCTGGAGGCCGCCTGCACCGCGCACCTCGAGACCCTGCTCGGCCAGGGCGACTACGCGCGGGTGGTGATCAGCGTCGCCCCGCGCGACGTGCCCTCGCGCGCCGAAGAGATCGCGGCGCAGCGCTCGCGCTACGAGGGCCACTTCCGCGCGCTGGTCGACGCGCTGCCGCTGCCCGGCGGCTGGTCGCAGGGCGCGCTGCGCCTGATGCTGCTGGGGGCGCTGAACTGGGTGCCGACCTGGCACCGCGCCGACGGCGGCGCATCGCCGCGCGAGATCGCGCGCGGTTTCGTCCACATGCTTCGCGAGCCCGCCGCCCAGGGCGTGGCCGCCGGGAGTCACCCTTGAGCCTCTTGCCCTACACCGACCTGCACCATGCGTTCCGCGACACCGTGCAGCGCTTCGTCGACCGCGAGATCCGGCCGCACTACGCGCAGTGGGAGCGCGACGGCCAGGTGCCGCGCACGCTGTACCGCCAGGCCGGCGAGCTCGGCCTGCTGCTGACCGGTGCCGCCACCGACTACGGCGGCGGCGGTGGCGACTTTCTCTATGCCCACATCGTGCAGGAGGAACTGGGCTTTGCCGGCGCCACCGGCGCACAGTTCGGCCTGCACTCCGACATCGTGGCCCCCTACATCGAGCACTACGGCACCGAGGCGCAGAAGCGCCGCTGGCTGCCGCGCATGGCCTCGGGCGAGACCATCGCCGGCATCGCGATGACCGAGCCCGGCGCCGGCAGCGACCTGGCCGGCATCCGCACCCGCGCCGAGCGTACGCCCTCCGGGGAGTGGGTGCTCACGGGGCAGAAGATCTTCATCAGCAACGGCCAGATCGCCGACCTCTTCGTCGTCGTCGCCAAGACCGACCCCGCCGCCGGCGCGCGCGGCGTCTCGCTCTTCCTCGTCGAGCCCGACCGCCCGGGCTTCGCGCGCGGCCGCAACCTCGAGAAGGCCGGCATGGACGCGCAGGACACCTCCGAACTGTTCCTCGACGGCGTGCGCCTGCCGCCCGACGCCCTGCTGGGCGAGGAAGGGCAGGGCTTCCGCTACCTGATGACGGAACTGCCGCAGGAGCGCCTGCTGGTGGCCATCACCGCCGTGGCCGCCGCCGAGGAGGCGGTGCGCCTGGCGGTGGAGTACGTGGAGCAGCGCCAGGTCTTCGGCAAGCCGGTTTCCGCGCTGCAGAACACGCGATTCCGCCTGGCCGAGTGCCGCACCGAGACGGCGGTGTCCCGCGCCTTTCTGGAGCAGTGCATCGCCAAGCACCTGAAGGGCGAACTCGGCACCGAGGAAGCCAGCATGGCCAAGTGGTGGTGCACCGAGATGCAGTTCCGCGTCACCGACGCCTGCCTGCAGATGTTCGGCGGCTACGGCTACATGAAGGAGTACCCCATCTCCCGCCTGTGGGCCGACGCCCGCGTGCAGCGCATCTACGGCGGCACCACCGAGGTGATGAAGGAGATCGTGGCGAGGGGGATGTTCCGGGGGCGGTGACGGGGCTCGCGGCTGCAGCCTGCAAACGTTGGCGTAGTTGCCAACGGTCCCAGGTGTTGTCATAGTTGCCAGCATGCAGGCTGAGCTGATCACGCGCTTCAAGGACGTGACGGACGACGGCGGCGTGATCGAACTGGTGGTATGGCGTGTGCCCAACCCGGTCCCGCCCACGAGCCACGGTTACAAGTACCGGGCCGTCTATGCGGTGAACGGAGTTCGCGTTGTGGGCTTCGACAACGAGCGGGGCAAGGGTGACCACTGCCATCTGCATGGGCGCGAACTGCCGTACCGTTTCACGACGGTCGACGCCTTGATCGAGGAATTCATCGCCGCAGTCGATGCGGCCAGGAGCAAGCCATGACGACGGGACGAACGCTGACGATCACGCTTCAACCCGACTGGCGCGCCGCCTTGCGCCAAGCAGGCAAGAAGGCGGAGGCGACGAGCTATCAGGGCGAGACGCTGAACTTCGAAACCCCGGGTGCGTTCTTCGGCCGGCTGACCGAGCGTCGCTGGGCGCTCGTCACGGCCTTGCTGGGGCAGGGCACCTTGGCGGTCAGGGAACTGGCCCGGCGTGTCGGACGGGACGTCAAGCGGGTCCACGAAGATGTCCAGGTGCTGGCGGATCTCGGTCTGGTCGAGCGCGACGAGGCCGGCGGCGTGTTGTGCCCGTACGCGGACGTTCACATCGACATGCACGTCCAGCGGGAGCGAGTCGCAGCCTGAATCGGTCAAGGGTGCTGTGCTGGAGGGCCGGCCGGCACGTGAGACATCTCGAAGTCGCCCCCGTGGGCTCGGTCGGCCGGGCGCGGCTGTCCGAAGAAGGCTTGCGCGCCGGCGAGCCCGTCAGTGCTCCGCCTGGTCGGCGGGCCACCGCCTGCGCGAAAGGGGCTTGCAAGGCCGCGGCGAGCCAGCAGGGCGCGCGAACGACCGCGGTGGCGCATGCCGCTGGTCGTCGCCCAGCAGGTTGAGCAAAGAGGTGTCCTCGGCCTTGATCGAAGGCTGGCGATCAGGCCGATTCAGCCTAAATCCGGCAGTTGCCGCTGCGAGATGACCTGGATCTGCAGTGTTGTTGCGGACTTGCGCGGTGTTGGCACACTCACCCGATGGGTGAAGCAAGA
>JBILNT010000269.1:0-3273 GCA_044374875.1 Rubrivivax sp. | reverse complement strand
GAACCAGGCCATCGTCAGTGCATCGGTCACGAGGTCGGCGGTCATGCGCGGCTTGATCGACCAGCCGACGATCTCTCGGTTGAACAGGTCCAGCACGATGGCCAGGTACAGCCAGCCCTCGCCCGTGTGGATGTAGGTGATGTCGCCGGTCCACACCCTGTTGACGGTGCGATACCTGGGCATCGAGGTCGATTGCGCCCTCGAGATCTCGGAGCAGACTGAGATCTGACGTTGTCGCTGGCGGTCACCCTGGGCACTGCCGCCGGGTGGCCGCCCTGAATCACAGCCATGTGGCGCACGGTCGAACAGGTAGTCTCGGCCACAACGCGACGTTCGCGGTGGACAGCTTTCAGGCTGTCTGGCGGGGTTCCTGTCGTCCTCGCAGGAGGGGCAATCTGAAGCGCTTTTTGGCGCTTGCGAGGGGATGCACCGCTGGCGTTGCTGGTGTAGCACGGTTGCTATACATTTGGGTCATGCGCTCTGCAACCTTTCCGCCCATCCGCGTCGAGCCTGAGGTCCGTGCCGAAGTCGAGGCTGTCTTGCGCGATGGCGAGACGCTGACCCAGTTCATCGAGGAGGCGGTCGTCGCGGCCGCAGCTTGGCGCCGCGTGCAGTCCGAGTTCGTCACTCGTGGCGAGGCGGCCATTGAGCGCTGGAAGCAAGAAGGCGGCGGGCAAGGGGTCGACGAGGTCATGGCCGACCTGCAGGCGCGCCTCGATGACGCGAAGCGCCGCGCTGCTCAGCGCGCAGGCCGGTGACGCCGAAGTACACCGTCACGCTCCTGCAAGAAGCGGTGGAGGACCTGCGGCGTCTGGAGGAATTTTCCATCGAGCGCGAACTTGCGAGCGAAACACCGGACTGGGCCACTCCTCAGAGTGCACTTGACGCTCTCCGCGAAGGAATGCGATGGCTGTCCTGGTCGCCGTTCACATGCCGCCGGGCAGCGCTTGGTAATGGCCGCTCGCGCGAATTGATCGTTCCGTTTGGTGGAACGGGCTACATCGTTCTCTTCGAGATCGTCGGCGACAACGCGATCGTGGGCGCGGTTAGGCACCAGCGGGAAGAGGACTACCGGCACTGAAGCGGGCAGGCGCGATCCAGCGAGCGCTGCGCCACCCGGCAATGAGCCCACGGTCTGCTCGCTGTACGGCCAGCGTACCGACACTTCCGGCCAGGAGCGAGCATTCGCGCTCGGCGGGTATGGCGCCATCCACAGCGCCACAGGCGTCTCCGGCCCGGCCCTTGTACAACCGCCCGCGCCTGGGCCAGGCCTGCCTGGTCATCGACCCGGTTGCGCTGGCCGGCCGCGACGCCTTCTCCGATAGGCTGGAGGGGCTGCTGACGGAGATGCAGCGCGACCCCGGCGTGCACCTGCCCGGGGAACGCCTCGAGGCGCTGCGGCGCGCGGCCGAACGCGACGGGCTGACGTTGCCCGTTGCGGTGCTCCAGCCCGTTACCGCCTAGCCGCAGGCTTCGCCGGCTCCGCTGCACCGGCTGGGTGGCTGGAGGCAGCACGTTGCCACGGCGCCGACGCGTTTCGAGGCAGGGCGCCGGGTGTGCCAGGCTCGGCGCGCAGGCAGCCGAGTGTGCTCAAGTTCTTGCCGACGCTGCCGAAGACCTTTAGGCGCGAGCGCGGGCACCCTGGCCCCTGGCTGCCGCAATGGAGTTTCCGTGCACATCTGCAAGCCGAATCACCCGCCCATCGCGCCGCCCAGCAGCCTGGGGCCAGTCGGCCCTGTTCACAGCGCCCTGGTTCTCAGGCTGATCGAGCCTGGCATTGACTCCGGACGGCGCCGCATTCGCAGGCTGCTCATCCAGTTGCCGGATGCCAGGCTGCGCGCCGGCCTGGGTTTGTCGGACGCGGACGTCGCCGCATTGCGCGCCGCGAGCCTGGGTGACCTGGCCCTCATGGGTGCGACTGCCACCGAGTCTGGCCTGCGCGACACGACGGCGAGCCCGGTCACCGAGTCAGTGTGAGTCGCACGGACTGACCGGCCGCCAGCACACGGCGGGGTTCGCCCGTCCCTGCCCCGCCTGGCAGCGGCCCGGCACCCGCCGCCAGGCCAGCCCGGGGCTGGACGCAGACGGTGCGATGCCGCAAGTTGCCACGGTCGCCGGGTCGATGGGCCATTGAGATGCGGCGCCGGCAGCCGATAACGATCCAGGAGAACCATTGGTTCTTGGTCGGCAATCGTGGAGGTCGTAGGCTCATGCCAGACATTTTTGAACTCGCTTCGCATGTGGTGCTGCTGGGGCTGGTCGTTGCGGGACTCCGGTACTTGCGCCAGGTGCAGCCAGATCCGAATCCGGCGATCGCGGCCAGACTGGCCGCCGAAGAGGCTGCGAGGCTGGCAGCAGCAGGCGATGTGGTGGCTGTTGCGCCGACTCCCGCCAACGTCGAAGTCGCAGATCGGCGAGAGCAGGAACTGCCCTATGTGGGGATCGATCGCCGCGCGGCGCAGCTTGCGACGGACGCACGCACCTGGCGGCAGTCGGCCTGAGCATTGATCGACTTCGTACTCGGCGGTGGTTGCGGCCTCGGTGGCAACCTGTGACTGAGCAGAGAGCCCTTTCGGCACCACCCCGGGCCGCAGCGTGGCACGGGGTGCCGGCATCCCAAGGAAACCGAATGAGGTGCAACCGCGGCCGCGGCACCAGCGCGGCCAGCAGCTGCATGAACTCCAGCGGGCTCATCACCGGGTGAGTCGTTCTGTCGCGCCACGGCGTCGTTGGCCTCAGCTCCACCTGCCGGACAGCGTTGGGCTGAATCCGCTCATCGGACAGCGCCAGCCAGGTGATGGGGCGACATAGCGTGACGGGCGCCGATCGATGTGTGCCCGCCGCCGAAGGACCCTCCGAGTTTGTCCCTTTGGTCTGACCGGCAGCTTTCGGGGCAACCAGTTCGAGGCTGGGGATTTCGGTTCAGGGTCGATTCGAGTCCACCGCGCTTGCAGGGACCGGTCGCTCGCGGCGAGTCCGCGCCTTCGCGACGGGGAGGTCAGCTTTCCCTCGCATTGCTGGCACTCATGGTGGCGCCGGCCGTCAAACCGGATGTCGGCTGGATGGCGCTCACCGTGAGCCCGTTCGCCGTTGGTGAATGGCTCCAGGCGCTGCGCGGCTGAGCTTCGCAGCCACCTGTTCGCCGTCGATGGCTGGCTGCCCGACGACCGCGAGGCCACGCAAAGTGCCGGCTGGGCACTCCTGCTCGAGCCCGTGGTCACGCTGCGTCGCTTTGCGTGCACGCACGCGCCGCGCGTGCACGCCCACGCCTGC
>JBILNT010000126.1:0-11113 GCA_044374875.1 Rubrivivax sp. | reverse complement strand
CTGCATGCTGCGCTACATCAGCGACCGGATCGCGCCGGTCATCGGGCCACCCGAGCCCCCGCCAGCACTTCCGGCGACTGGGTAACTGCCGGATTTAGGTTCATTGGACTAAGTCCACCAGCACTCGTCATGGCCCCCAGGCAGGCGCTTCACGGGCTGTTCGGGCATCTTCGGCACGCCGATGCTGTTCTGGGGCGGGTGACGACGCCTCGCGCAGCGTGCCGGGCGAGCACGGGCGCGCCGCCGGCTTCGAGATAGACTGCCCCGCGCATCACACCCCACGCCGCCCCACGTGCAACCACCCCCTGACGAGAACCGCCTGCGCCGGCAGGCGCAGGCGCTGCTGCAGGCAGGCCGCCTGGCAGAGGCGCACGAGGCCTACGCGCGGCTCGTGCACGCGGGGTGCATGAAGGGCGACGATTGGTACAACCTGGGCTGGCTGCGGCATCGCCTTGGCGAGTCGGCAGCCGCCTTCGAAGCCTACGGGCTCGCCCTGCAGCACCGCGCCGACGGAGTGCCCGAGATCCTGCTCAACCGCTCCGTGCTGCTGGCCGAGAACCTGGGGCGCCCGCAGCAGGCCCTGCAGGAGACCGAGCGCGCGCTGGCGCTCGACCCCGCCTACCTGCCGGCCTGGCTCAACCTCGGCAACCTTCACGAGCAACTCGGCCGCCGCGACGAAGCCCGGGGCGCCTACGCCGAGGCGCTACGCCGCAGCCCGGGGCACGCCCTGGCACTGGCGCGCGCCAGCGCCCTGGCGCGCGACGACGACGAGCAGGAAGACGCCGTGCGATCGCTGCGCGATGCGCTGCGCCCGGGGCGCGGCTCACCCGCGGAACGGGCCGACCTGGGCTTCGCGCTGGCCCGGCTGCTCGACGCGCTGGGCCGCCACGACGAGGCCTTCGAGGCCCTGAAGCACGCCCACGGCGAAGCCGGTCGGCTGGCTCGCACGCGCTACGACCCGGCGGCCCACGAGCGCTGGGTCGACCACCTGATCGCCTCCTTCGACCGGCCACTCGCTGCGTCCTGGCCCGAGCCCTTGGCCGAGACTTCGGGACTTCGACCGATCTTCATCTGCGGCCTGCTGCGCTCGGGGTCTTCGCTGACCGAGCAGATCCTGGGCAGTCACCCCGAGGTGACCACCGCCGGGGAATTCCCGGCGCTGCCCCGGCTGGCGCGCCTGCCGCCGACGGGCTGGACGCCACAGGCCGTGCGGGCCGTGCAGCTGGCCTACCTGCAGGCCGCGCGCGAGGCGTTCCCGCAGGCGCGGGTGCTGACCGACAAGCGGATGGAGAACTTCCTCCACATCGGCCTGATCCTTGCCGCGTGGCCCGCGGCACGCATCGTCCACCCCTGCCGTGACCCGCTGGACACCGGGCTGGCGGTGTACTTCCTGCACCTCGACGACTCGATGCCCTGGGCTCGATCGCTCGAGCACATCGGCCACTGGCAGCGACAACACCACCGGCTGATGGCGCACTGGCACCGCGTGCACGGCGACGCGATCGTCGACCTGCGCTACGAGTCGCTGGTGCGCGAGCCCGAGCCCGCCATCCGCGCCCTGCTGGCGCACTGCGGCCTGGCGTGGCATCCGCGCTGCCTGCAACCCCACGAAACGCCGTCGCAGGTGCGCACGCCCAGCACATGGCAGGTGCGGGAGCCCATCCACGCCCGTTCGGCGGGCCGGGCCGCCCGCTACCTCGCCCACCTGGGCCCGCTGCAGCGGGCCCTCACGCCTTGAGGTGCTGCCCGAAGAAGCGCTCCACCCGGTTCCAGAAGTCGACGTTGTTCTCCAGGCGCAGCCACCCGTGGCCCTCATCGGGGTAGACCACCCACTCGAAGGGCTTGCCGTGGGAGCGCAGCGCGTCCCGCATGCGCTCGCCATTGACCAGCGGCACGCGCTGGTCCAGCCCCCCGTAGGCCATCAGCACCGGCTGGCGGATCTCGGCCGCGCGACGCACTGGTGAGGTGCGCTCGAACTGCTCGCGGTCCTTCTCGGGGTGGCCGATCAGCAGTTCCATCGAGTAGCGGCCCCTCTCGGCGCGGTTGAAGTCGCTCCAGGTCACGCTGAACATGAACGAGGGGTCGGTCACGCCGAGCCAGTTCACGCCGCAGCGGTAGAGGTCGGGGTCCTTGACCAGCCCCATCATCGTGAGGTAGCCGCCATAGCTCGCACCCGCGATGGCCACGCGCCGGGGGTCGGCGATGCCGTCGGCGATGAGCTTGCGCACGCCGACGGACACGTCGTCCTGCATGCCCAGGCCCCACTGCTTCCAGCCGGCCTTGAACAGCTTGACGCCGAAGCCCGTGGAGGCGCGCGGTGCCGGCATGAACACCGCGTAGCCGCGGGACGCGAGGAACTGGACCGTCTCGTCGAACCCGCGGCCGATCGCCCGCACCCAGGGCCCGCCGTAGTGCATCACCACCAGCGGGAAGGGACCGGTGCCCGCGGGCAGCGTGAGTTGCGCCGGGATCGACAACCCGTCGGCGGCTTCGTAACGGAAGAAGCGAGTGGGCCGCATCTGGGCGGCGTTGATCCAGGGCCGGCTCGCGCCGATGCCCACCATCCGCTTGGCTGCCGGCTCGTAGAGGTAGAAGCGGCCGGGTTCCTGGTCGGAGTAGGAGCGGATCAGCACCGTTGTCTTTCCGGTGGGACCCTTGGCGACCTGCAGGCGGTTGAACATCCCCGGCAGGGCCTGGTCCACGCTCTGCTGCAGCGCGTCGAATTCCGCATCGAACCACACGCTCATCGGCCTGTCGGCCTGGAGGTGCATCCCGATCAGGCGCTGCCCGCCGCGCGAGAAGACCAGGTCGGCGCCGACGTCGAAGCCCTTGACGGCGACGAGCGGCTCGCCGGTAAGCTTGCCGCTGTCGGTGTCGAGCAGGTAGATGCCTTCGTGGTCCTGGCCGCCGTAGGCCGCCACGTAGAGCTTGCCCGCGCGGTCGAACGCCACCGGCGCGATCGCGTTCTCGGGTTCGTTGTCCTTGAACGTGTGCAGCACCCGCCAGGGGGCGTCGGCGGCCGCACGGAAGTGCAGCGTGCTCGTGCCCTTGTCATCGACCGACAGCGCCGCCCGTGGGACGGCGTCGCGGTCGACCACCCAGGTCGCCACGCTGCGGGGCGCCCCCGCGAGGTCCAGCGCCCGGAACGCGCCGGTGACCACGTTCACGCGGTACAGCGTGCTGTCGAAGCGGCCGCGCCCCTGCCAGCGCGGCGTCTCCGCGATGATCTCCTCGGTCGGGTTGCCCTCCTTGTCCGTCACCCGGGCCAGGAAAGACGTGCCGACGGGCAGCAGGCGGCTGCCGTCGGAAAGCGTGCTTCGCTCGGCCAGGACGCGGAAGTCCGAGCCGTCGCGCCGGATCGACTGCAGGCCGCCATCGACCTGGTCGCCGAGGCCGCGCGAGCGGTCGATGAAGGACAGCAGCAGGTATTCGCCATTGACCCAGCGCACGCCTGCGACATCGGCGTCACGGAAGTTGGTGATGATCAGCGGCTTCATGGTCGCCAGGTCGACCACGACCACGTTGTCGCGGCCGTTGTGCGGGCGGATCAGCGCGAAGTGCGTCCCGGCAGGCGACAGCTGCACATTCCTCGCCGCGTCGGGGCGAAAGAAGTCCTCGGTGCGGGGGGGCGGCGCCACGGTGGCATCGGCGTGCAGCGCCACCGGGCCCAGGGCGGCCGCCACCATCAGTTCGCGGCGTGTCAGGCCGGCGGGCTGCGGGGTGGCGGGGTCTCGAGGGGTCGACATCGGCATGGACTCCTTGCGGCGCTGCTCGGGGCGCTCGCGTTCACTCTGGGACAGTCAGGCCGGCTCGGCGTGCCGGTCAATGCACAGGGGCGCCCGAAGGCGCCCCTGTTTTAGCACAGGCCCAAGGCCCGTCGGCTCATGAGGTCAGCGGAAGGCGTACTTGGCCGACACGTAGAAGAACTGCCCGCGCGCCGTGTACAGCTCGGCAAAGCCCAGCTGCGTGTACGAGTTGCTGGTGCCGTTCTGCAGGCTCAGCGGCGGCTCGCGGTCGAGAGCGTTCTTCAGGCCGGCCGTCAGTTCCCAGCCCGTGAAGCCAGAGTACTGCGCCTGCAGGTCGAGTTCCTCGAAGGTACCGACCTTGCGAGCCGTCACAGCCACGGGCTTGGGCCGATCGCTGTCGTAGAAGCCAGGCACGGTCTTCCAGGTCGCGCCCAGGGTCCACGGGCCGCGCTCGGTGGTGGCCGAGATCACGTTGCGCCAGCGCGGGGTGGCGTAGGTGTCCAGGTAGTTCGCCCACTCGCCCCCGCCGGCCGCACGGGACTTGACGGTGTCGTAGTACGAGAACATGTTGCGCACGGACACGTTGCCGATCGGCGTGCCCTTGAAGCGCAGGCGCGCGTCGATGTCCACGCCAGATGCCTGGAGCTGCGCGATGTTCTGCAGGTTGGTGTAGATGTAGTAGCGCGGCCCGATCTTCGCGAAGAGCCCCTGCTCGATGGCGCTGCTCAGGGAAGGAGAGGAAATGTTGTCCTTCTTCTCGATGCGCCACCAGTCAGCGCTGACGCTGGCCATCTGCCCGGCGTCGAACACGACGCCGAGGTTGAAGGTCCTCGCGGTCTCGGGCTTCAGGTTGGGGTTGGAGCCGTTGACCTGGTAGGCGTTGACCAGGCAGGTGCCGTCGGGATTGAGCGGCACGCCCAGCGCGACGCACTGGTCAGGCGACGTGATGGTGGTGGCGCCTTCTTCCTGGGCACCGAAGAGCTGCTTGAGCACCGGCGCGCGGAAGCTGCCGCTGTACGAGCCGCGCAGCGCCAGGTTCGGCATCACCGTCCACTTGGCACCCACCTTCGGGCTGACCTTGCTGCTCTGGGGGTAGCGGTCGTAGCGCAGGGCCAACTGGCCCTCGATCGTCTTGGTCACCGGCACCTGAAGCTCGGCGAAGGCCGAGTGGAACTTGCGCTCGGCCGACACGGCAGACTGCTGGATGCTGCCGACCACCAGGCCCGCCTGGCTCAGCTCGTCGGGGGTGTCGACGAGCGTCTCCTTGGTGCTCGACAAGCCGACGGCGTAGCGCAGCGTGCCGGCAGGCAGCTTGAGGAGGTCACCGCTGATCTGGGCGTTCAGGCTGGTCAGCGCCGACTTGCCCACGCGCAGCGGGGTGACCTTCAGGCTGTCCACCAGCGCCGGGTCATTGGTGGTGCTGGTCGGGTCGAGCGCACCGCTGTAGGTGGCGTCATACCACAGGTTGGCGTTGTAGTAGTTGCTGTCCTGGTTCTTGACGCGGCTCTCGCCGTGGCTCAGGCTCACCTTCCAGTCGATGCCGTTGGTGAAGCCCTCGACCCCCACGGCCGAGTTCAGGAAGTCGGAGGTGCGCTGGGTGGTGCGGGGCCCGCCTTGCATGAAGCGCCCGGCGATGTAGATGCTGCCCGTGCCCGGGATCTCGTAGGGCGCTTGCGACGGGTCGCTGATCGGCACCACGAAGTAGTCGGGCACCGGGTGCGCCTCGAAGGTGTTCTTCGAGGTGGAGGCGGTGATTTCGGCGAAGGCGCGGGCATCTGCGCCGAGCTTGAGCGTGGCCAGCGCCAGGCCGCTGAGGCGGTCGGCGGCGTTGTAGGCGGTCAGCAGGCTGGCGTTGAAGTCATAGCGGCACACGCCGCTGCTCAGGTTCTCGGGCGGGCACTCGCGGTAAGGCAGGCCGACGAAGCCGCCGGTGACCGGCGAGAGCACGTTGCCATAGGGCGAGAAGCCGCTGCGGCCGTCGCGCGTCGAGCCGTAGCGACGCCAGTCGACGGAGCGGGAGATCTCGCGGTCCTTGCGCAGGATCGGGTCACGCAGGAAGTAGTCGAGGCCGAACAGGACGTTGAAGCCGTCCTTGTCGAGGTTGCCGAAGCCGGCCGACAGGCCCACGCGCTTCTCGGTGCCGTCGGAGCGGCTGCTGGTGCCGTAGGACGCGGTCGCCTCGATGCCCTGGTAGTCGGTCTTGGTGATGAAGTTCACCACGCCGGCCACGGCGTCGGCACCGTAGATGGCCGAGCCGCCGTCCTTCATGATGTCGATGCGCTCGATGGCCCCGATGGGCAGCGAGTTGATGTCGAAGGCCGCCCCGGCACCGGAGGAGTCGTACAGGGCGTTGACGGGCAGGCGGCGCCCGTTGAGCAGCACGAGCACGTTGCTGTCGCTCAGGCCGCGCAGCCGGATCGAGGCCGTGCCGGAGCCGGCCGGCGAGTTGGAGGCGAGTTCGCCCTGGTCGAAGATGTCGACGGAGGGAATGGAACGCAGGAGCTCGTTGATCGACGTGGCGCCGGTGCGTTCGATTTCCTTGCGGGTGATGACCTCGACGGGCGCCGGGCCCTCGACCGACGCGCGCTTGATCGCCGATCCGGTCACTTCGACGCGCTGGCCATCCTGAGCCTGCACGGCGGGGGCCAACGCAACGCTGCCGCCGAAGGCCAGCCACACGGCTGTGCCAAGCCTGGTTCTCTTGAACATGGGCATCACTCCGGATGAGATGAAACGGTTGTGGACGAAGCACCACAGGCCCCGCCCGTCGGCGGACTCCCTGCAGACCGAAACCACGGCCGCGCTCGGCGGCCTCAGTACTGTCATTTTCAGGGCCCACCGAAGGCTGCCCGCTTGCTGAAAACCCTCTTTTGTGAGTTTCCCGGCGCAAGTGTTGCATCCGCGCAGCAGCGTACGGCCTGATCCGCCGCGGCCCGGAGCCCCCTCGCGTCAGGACGCCGCGAGCCGGGGCACCGCGGCCAGCAGCGCGCGGGTGTAGTCGTGGGCTGGCGCGGCCATCGTCGGCAGGCATTCGCCCTGCTCCACGATGCGGCCGGCCTGCATCACGGCCACGCGGTCGGCCACGTATTCCACCACCCCGATGTTGTGGGTGATGAACAGGCAGGACACGCCGAGGTTTCGCTGCAGTTCGCGCAGCAGGTTGAGGATCTGCGCCTGCACGGAGACATCGAGCGCCGAGGTGGGTTCGTCGCAGACGATCAGCCGTGGCTGCACCGCCAGTGCCCGCGCGATGGCGATGCGCTGGCGCTGCCCACCCGAGAACTCGTGAGGGTAGCGCGCGAGCGCGTCCTTGCGCAGCCCGACCTGTTCGGTCAGGCCCTCGATGCGCTGGCGTCGCTGCGCGGCGTCGAGCTCGGGCCGCAGCGCGGCCAGTCCCTCCTCGAGCAGGTCGAAGACGCGCATTCGCGGGTTCAGCGATGCGAACGGGTCCTGGAAGATGATCTGGATGTCGCGTCGCGCCGCGAGCAGGTCGGCGCCCTGCAGCTCGAAGAGGTTGCGCCCGCCCAGCAGCGCCCTGCCCTCGATGCGGGCGGTGCCGCGCAGCAACTGCACGATGGCCTTGCCGGTGGTCGTCTTGCCGCAGCCCGACTCGCCGACCAGCGCGAGCGTCTGCCCAGGCAGGACGTCGAACGACACGCCCTTGACGGCATCGAACCAGCCCGCGGCGCGGTGCAGCAGACCCTTGCGCAACGCGAAGCGCACGTGCAGGTCCTGCACCGACAGCAGCGGCTCGCCGGGCGGCGATGCCCCGGAGACCGGTGGCCTGGCGACCTCCGGGCGCGCGACCAGGGTCGGGGCGGTGGCGTCGAGGGGCAGCAGGCAGCGCACCGCATGGCCGCTGCCGGCATCGACCAGCTCGGGCACCGTGCTGGCGCAGTGCGGCATCACGCGGGCACAGCGCGGCGCGAAGCGGCAGCCTGGGAACGTCTGGTCCAGCGCCGGCACCGTGCCGGCGATGGCCTCCAGCGGCTGGCCGCGGCGGCCGGCATCGGGCAGCGCGCGCAGCAGCGCCTGCGCGTACGGGTGGCGCGGTCGCGCGAAGAAGTCCGCAGCGGTGGCCACCTCGACGATCTGCCCCGCGTACATCAGCGCCACGCGGTGCGCCATGCCCGAGACCACCGCCAGGTCGTGCGTGATGAGCAGCAGGCCCAGGCCGCGCTCGCGCTGCAGTTCCTTCAGCAGGGCCAGGATCTGGGCCTGGATGGTGACGTCGAGCGCAGTGGTCGGCTCGTCGGCGACCAGGAAGTCGGGCTCGGCCGCCAGCGTCATCGCGATCATCACGCGCTGCTTCTGGCCGCCGCTCAGGCGGAACGGGTACTCGTCGATGCGCCGCTCGGGCTCGGGGATGCCCACCTTTCGCAGCCACTCGATGGCCTTGACGCGCGCGGCCGGCCCGCGCAGCGGCGTGTGCGCCTCGATGGCCTCGACGATCTGGTCGCCCACGCGCATCACCGGGTTCAGGCTGGTGGCGGGCTCCTGGAAGATCATGCCGATGCGGCCGCCGCGCACCGCACGCATCGCCGACTCGGGCAGGCCGAGCACGTCGACCTCGGTGCCGCCTTCCGCAAGGGTCACGTCGCCGCGCAGCACGCGCCCGGCCTCGGGCAGCAGCCGCATCAGTGCCAGAGCGGTCATGCTCTTGCCGCAACCCGACTCGCCCACCAGCGCGAAGGTCTCGCCGCGCTCGATGGCCAGGCGCAGGCCGTCGATCGCACGGACGAGGCCACTCTCGGCGTCGATGCCGACCTGGAGGTCTTGGACCCTCAGCATCGCGTCACGCCTGCGACCCGGTCGCGCGGCGGCGGCGCGTGGACAGGCGCGGCCGGAAGACGCGGGCGCGCGGATCGAAGGCCTCCTGCACGCCGTCGGCGAACAGGTTCGCGGCAAGCACCAGCGAGACCATGAACCCGAAGGCCGAGGCGAACGACCACCACACCAGCGGGTCGCGGCTCATCTCGCTGCGCGCCAGGTTGATCATGCCGCCGAAACTGTTCATCGAGGGGTCGACCCCGACGCCGACGTAGCTCAGCACGGCCTCGTAGAGGATGAGCGCGCAGAAGTCGAGCACGGTGGTGATCAGCACCAGGTGCATCACGTTGGGGAAGATGTGCCGCGCCATGATGCGCCACGGGCCGACACCGAACGCGGTGGCGGCCTGCACGTAGTCGAGCTCGCGCAGCTTCAGCGTCTCGGCGCGCACCAGCCGGCACAGGCCGGCCCAGCCGGTCAGGCCCAGGATCACGCAGAGGATGAAGAGCTTCAGGTCGGCGCGCTCGGCGCCGGTCTCGAACAGATCGGGATTCTTGTCGAGGAAGACCTGCACCATCAGCACGCAGGCCGCGATCAGCAGCACGTTGGGCACCGACGACAGCATGGTGTAGACGTACTGGATCACCTCGTCGACCCAGCCGCGGAAGTAGCCGGCCATCACCCCCAGGCCCACCGCCAGCGGCAGCGTGGCCACGGTGGAAAGCGTGCCGATGACGAAGGCGGTGCGGATGCTCTTGAGCGACTGGTAGAGCACGTCGTTGCCGGTGCGGTCGGTGCCCAGCACGTGGTAGGCCCCCGCCAGCATCGCCATCGGGCCGGCGACGAGGCTGATGGCGCCCAGGGTCAGCAGGGCCAGCCGCCAGGGCAGCACGGTCTCGCCATGCATGATGCGTGCGGCGGCCTCGCGCCAGGCCACGCGCTGCGTGCGCGCCACGCCCGCGGCCAGCAGCACGCCGCACAGCGCGGTGAACGCCAGCCCTGCGACCACACCCACGATCACGCGACGGGTGACGTCGCCCGCCCACTCGCGCCCGGGGTCCTTCAGGTGCGCGCCGCCATGCAGCAGCCGGGGATTGACCCGCCGGACCTCGCCCCCGACGACCACCGATTCCCGCGTGAAGCCCTCGTAGGCCAGTGGCACCGAGTAGGTCGATTCCCGGCTGGCCACCAGGTCGGAGAGCAGCAGGTCCAGCGCCGACACCGTGCGCGTGTCGTGGACGACCTGGCTGCTGCCCGGCACGGCGTCCAGTCGCAGCCGCATGTGCACGCTGTCGACGACCGTGACCGCCAGGCCGAGCAGCAGCACGATCGAGGAGCCCATCGCCGGGCCGTTGCGGAACACGCGCTGCCAGCTCGCGCGCAGGTTGGCGTCGCGGCGCACGTAGAAGGCGTAGCCCACCAGCGCCGCGACCAGCGCGAAGACGACCCAGTCGGTCCACAGGACGACGAACTTCGGCATCGTTCAGCCCAGCCTCACCCGGGGGTCGGCCCAGGTGTAGGCGATGTCGATCGCGATGTAGGTCGCGATGTACAGCAGCGACCCGAGGAACACCATCGTGCGCACGATCGCGAAATCCTGCCCGGCGATGGCGTCGATGACATAGGCGCCCAGCCCCGGGATGCCGAAGAAGCTCTCGAAGACCAGGCTGCCCAGGAAAACGTAGGGCAGGTAGCCGCCGGCGCTGGTGATGATGGGGATGAGCGCGTTGCGCAGCACGTGCCGCAGCAGCACCACCACCTCGGACAACCCCTTGGCGCGCGCGGTGCGCACGTAGTCCTTGCCGATCTCCTCGAGGAACATCGCGCGGTACAGGCGCGCCTCGCCACCCAGCCGCGCCAGCAGGCTCAGCAGGATGGGCAGGGCCAGGAACTTCACCGCCGCCCAGCCCTCGGCATAGCCCGAGATCGGCGCCAGCCGCAGCACCTTCGAGAACAGGTACTGGCCGACGATGATGTAGAAGAGGCTGGAGATGGACAGCATCAGCACGCAGGCCACGACGCCCCAGAAGTCCAGCCGCGTGTGCCTGAACATCACCAGCAGCAGCGCGGCCGCCGTGCTGAAGATCACCTGCAGCACGAACAGGGGCAGCGCCAGCTTCAGGCTGGCCACCATGCGCGTGCCGACCTCGTGGCCGATGTCGCCGGCGCTCTCGGCGTCGGCGCGGCCGAAGTCGAGCGTGAACAGCGACACCGAACGTTCCCAGAAGATGGTCTCGGTGACGCGCTCGCCACCCTGCCTGGCCTCGTTCCAGTACAGCGGCTTGTCGTAGCCGCGCTCGGCCTTCCACTTCTCGATCTGCTCCTGCGACACGCGCTTGCCGCCGATGTTCAGACGCGCCATGTCGTCGGGCGTGTTGACGGTGAAGAAGAGGAAGAAGGTCGCGAGGTTGACGCCGACCAGGATCAGCAGTCCGTAGCCGATGCGACGTACGACATGGGCGAACATCGAGTCAGAGCCCGAGAGGCATTTGATTTGCGCCGCCGGCTGTGCTTCGCGCGGCTGACACGGCGATGCAAGCGCCGCGAAGCGAGTCGCCGGCGCGTGAAGTGCCATCTGGGACGTTCTGGGGTCTTGC
>JBILNT010000268.1:0-3277 GCA_044374875.1 Rubrivivax sp. | reverse complement strand
CGGGATGTTGAAGGCGTCGCAGAAGCGCACGAAGCGCGCGGCCTTGATGCTGCTCCTGATGTCCAGGCAGCCGGCCAGCACCATCGGGTTGTTGGCGACGATGCCCACCGCCTGCCCTTCCATCCGGCCGAAACCGACCACGATGTTCTTTGCGTAGTCGGGCTGCAGCTCGAAGAAGTCTCCGTCGTCCACGACCTTGAGGATCAGCTCCTTGATGTCGTAGGGCTTGTTCGGGTTGTCGGGCACCAGGGTGTCGAGCGACAGGTCGACGCGGTCGGCCGGGTCGCCGCTGGGCCGCACCGGTGCCTTCTCACGGTTGTTCAGTGGCAGGTAGTTGAAGAAGCGCCGCAGCATCAGGATGGCCTCGACGTCGTTCTCGAACGCGAGGTCGGCCACGCCGCTCTTCGTGGTGTGCGTGGTGGCGCCACCCAGTTCCTCGGCCGTGACCTCCTCGTGCGTCACCGTCTTCACCACCTCGGGGCCGGTGACGAACATGTAGCTCGAGTCCTTCACCATGAAGATGAAGTCGGTCATCGCCGGCGAGTACACCGCGCCCCCGGCGCACGGCCCCATGATCAGGCTGATCTGCGGGATCACGCCCGAGGCCATCACGTTGCGCTGGAAGACGTCGGCGTAGCCGCCGAGCGAGGCCACGCCCTCCTGGATGCGCGCGCCGCCGGAATCGTTCAGCCCGATGACCGGCGCGCCGACCTTCATCGCCTGGTCCATCACCTTGCAGATCTTCTCGGCGTGCGCCTCCGACAGCGCGCCGCCGAAGACGGTGAAGTCCTGGCTGAAGACAAAGACCAGGCGGCCGTTGATCATCCCGTAGCCGGTGACGACGCCGTCGCCCGGGATCTTGTTGTCGGCCATGCCGAAGTCGGTGCAGCGGTGCTCGACGAACATGTCCCATTCCTCGAACGTGCCCTCGTCGAGCAGCAGTTCGAGCCGCTCGCGTGCGGTGAGCTTGCCCTTGGCGTGCTGCGCGTCGATGCGCTTGGTGCCGCCGCCCAGCCGCGCCGCGGCGCGCTTGCGCTCCAGTTGTTCGATGATGTCGTGCATGAGGGGGTCTCCTCGGTCCTCGATCGGTTTCAGTTCATCAGGTCGAGCAGGCGCCGTGCCGCCACCGAGGGCGGCAGGCGGCCGGATCGGACGTCGGCCTCGATGGCCGGCAGCGCGTCGGACACGGCCGGGTGCGTACGGAAGCGCTGCCGCAGGCCCGCCTCGATGCGCTCCCACAGCCAGGCGTGGTCCTGCGCGTGACGCCGTTGCGCCAGCCGGCCGCTGGCGGTCTGGGCCGCATGGAACTCGGTGACGGTGCGCCAGAAGTCTTCCAGCCCGGTGCCCTTGAGCGCGCTGAGCTGCAGCACGCGCGGCTGCCACGCCGTCGCGCCGGCGTGGCCGTGCAAGCCGGCCATGCGCAGCGAGCTGGTGATCGTCGCGCGGGCGCGGGTGGCGGCGGCCTCGTCGAGATCGGCCTTGTTGATGACCACCAGGTCGGCGAGCTCCATCACGCCCTTCTTGATGGCCTGCAGGTCGTCACCGGCGTTGGGCAGCTGCAGCAGCACGAACATGTCGGTCATGCCGGCCACGGCCGTCTCGCTCTGGCCGACGCCGACGGTCTCGACGAGCACGATGTCGAAGCCGGCGGCCTCGCACACCAGCATGGCCTCGCGGGTCTTCTCGGCCACGCCGCCCAGCGTGCTGCCGGCCGGGCTCGGGCGGACGAAGGCGCGCTCGTCGACCGACAGCCGTTCCATGCGCGTCTTGTCGCCGAGGATGGAGCCGCCCGAGACGCTGGACGTCGGGTCGACCGCCAGCACGGCGACACGGTGACCCAGCCCGACGAGGTGCATGCCCAGGGCCTCGACGAAGGTGCTCTTGCCGACGCCGGGCACGCCGCTGATGCCCAGTCGGAGCGAGCGACCCGCGTGCGGCAGCAGCGCGGCGAGCACCGCGTCGGCGCGCGCGCGGTGGTCGGCCCGCGTCGACTCGAGCAGCGTGATCGTCTTGGCGAGCGCACGGCGGCGCTGCGGACCGTCGCCGCCGAGCACCGCGTCGACGAGCGCGCGGTCGGGCGCCGCCGGCAGCGAGGCCGCGGTCATCGCGCCGTGCATCAGCGTGCGCTCCGCCCCCGGAACGCCGACCGCCCCGGCCACGACATCACGCCAGCGCCTTGCGGATGTGCTCGAGCACGTCCTTCGCGCTCGCCGGGATCGGCGTGCCAGGCCCGTAGATGCCCTTGACACCGGCCTCGTAGAGGAACCCGTAGTCCTGCTGCGGGATCACGCCGCCGACGAAGACGATGATGTCGTCGGCGCCCTGCTTCTTCAGCTCGCCGATGATCGCCGGCACCAGCGTCTTGTGGCCGGCGGCCAGCGTCGAGACGCCGATCGCGTGGACGTCGTTCTCGATCGCCTGGCGGGCGCACTCCTCCGGCGTCTGGAACAGCGGGCCGATGTCGACGTCGAAGCCCAGGTCGGCGAACGCGGTGGCCACCACCTTGGCACCGCGGTCATGGCCGTCCTGGCCGAGCTTGGCGATCATCACGCGCGGGCGTCGGCCCTGCTGGTCGCCGAACCCGGCGATCTCGCGCTGCAGCTTCTCCCAGCCCTCGGCCGAGTCGTAGGCCGCGGCGTACACGCCGGTGACTTTCTGGATGTCGGCACGGTGGCGGCCGAACACCGACTCCAGCGCGTCGCTCACCTCGCCCACGGTCGCGCGCAGGCGGATCGCCTGGATGCTCAGGTCGAGCAGGTTGCCCTGGCCGCTGCGGGCGCACTCGGTGAGTGCTTCGAGCGCGGCCTTGACCGCGGCGCCGTCGCGGGTGGCCCGGACCTGCTGCAGCCGGGCGATCTGCTGCTCGCGCACCCGATGGTCGTCGACCTCGAGGATCTCGACCGGGTCCTGCTTCGCGTTGCGGTACTTGTTGACGCCGACGATGACGTCCTTGCCGGAGTCGATGCGGGCCTGCTTCTCGGCGGCGCTGGCCTCGATCTTCAGCTTGGCCCAGCCGGAGTCGACGGCCTGCGTCATGCCGCCCATCGCGTCGACCTCCTCGATGATCGCCCAGGCCTTGTCGGCCATCTCCTGCGTCAGCGTCTCCATCATGTAGCTGCCGGCCCAGGGGTCGACGACGCTGGTGATGTGCGTCTCTTCCTGCAGGATGAGCTGCGTGTTGCGGGCGATGCGCGCGCTGAACTCGGTCGGCAGCGCGATCGCCTCGTCGAAGGAGTTGGTGTGCAGGCTCTGGGTGCCGCCGAACACCGCCGCCATC
>JBILNT010000267.1:0-3291 GCA_044374875.1 Rubrivivax sp. | reverse complement strand
CACGCGCCGGCGACTCGCTTCGCGGCGCTTGCATCGCCGTGTCAGCCGCGCGAAGCACAGCCGGCGGCGCAAATCAAATGCCTCTCGGGCTCTGAGGCCTCGTCCAGCGCGTAGGCAATGCGCAGATACGGCCCCAACCCGAAGGCACTGTAGCCATCAGACGAAAAAAAGCCCCAACTGAGAACAGTTGGGGCTTCTTGATTGGTGGAACCGGGGGGAATCGAACCCCCGTCCGCAAGCCATCGCCGGACGGTTCTACATGCGTAGCTGTCTGATTTGGATTTGAGGGCCCCGGTCGCGCAGCAGCACGCTACCGTGGCCCCGAGTCACTTGGTTTTAGGCCCGAGTCGAGTGACCCGACACGGGACGAGCCGATGTGAATGACCTCGCAACCCTTGGTCTTGCGACCTCAGGCCCAGCCCATCGGCGAGCTGTTGCGAGGCTCGCCGGTGTTAAGCGGCGAGGGCGAAACGTTCGTCGTTCGCAGTTACTTGTTTCCAGTGGATTTACGAGCGTACTGGTGCTCGGCATGCCCCGCGCCGACTCCGCACCCACGTCGAAGCCAGGTCGGTCCCATGCCTCGGAGTTTAGGGCAGTTCGAGCCAGTTCAAGACCCCGTCGGGATCTTCGATCACGGCATCGGCGCCCCAGGCGTGGATCGGCTCGCCCTGGCCGAGGTACCCCCAGGCCGCAGCCAGCGTCGCCATGCCAGCGGCGCGGCCGGCCTGCACATCGCGCAGGTCGTCACCCACGTAGACACAGCGCGCAGGGTCGACGCCGATGCGCTTGGCAGCCTCCAGCAAGGGGTGCGGGTGGGGCTTGGCGAAGGGCGTCGTGTCGCCGCCGATCAAGGTCGCCGCCCGGGTGTGGAGCTCCAGCCCGCGCACCACCGGCTCGGCGAAGCGCATCGCCTTGTTGGTGACGATGCCCCAGGGCAGCGGATGAGCTTCCAGCCTGGCGAGCAGCCGCTGCACTGCGGCGAAGACAGCCGTCTCCTGGAGCATGCGCTCCTCGTAGCGCGCGAGGAAGGCGTCGCGCAGCTCCGGGAAGCGATCGTCCTGCGGCGTGACGCCGAAGGCGACACCCACCATGCCGCGGGCACCGGCGCCGACCATCGGCCGCAAGGCTTCGTAGGGCAGCGGCGGCAGGCCGTGCGCGGCACGCAGGTCGTTCGCGGCGCCGGCCAGGTCGGGCGCGCTGTCGATCAGGGTGCCGTCGAGATCGAAGAGGACGGCGTCGATGCGCGCCATCAGCCCGCCTTCCGGCAGGCAAAGAGGTAGTTCACGCTGGTGTCGCCGGACAGCCAGTAGCGCTTCGTGAACGGGTTGTACTCCATGCCCCGCGTGCCCTCGATCTCGAGGCCGGCATCCCGGCACCAGCGCGCCAGTTCGCTCGGGCGGATGAAGCGCGCGTATTCGTGCGTGCCCTTGGGCAGCAGCTCGAGCACGTACTCCGCCCCCACGATGGCGAACAGGAAGGACTTCGGATTGCGGTTGATCGTCGAGAAGAACACCCAGCCGCCGGGTTTGACGAGCGTGCTGCAGGCGGCCACCACGGAGGACGGGTCGGGCACGTGCTCGAGCATCTCCATGCACGTGACGACGTCGAACGCAGCGGGGCTCTCGGCGGCCAGCGCCTCGGCGGCGATCTCGCGGTAGTCGACGTTCATCGTGCCCGTCTCGAGCGCGTGCAGCCGGGCCACGCCCAGCGGCCGCGTGGCCAGGTCGATGCCGGTCACGCCAGCGGCGCGCCCGGCCATGGCCTCGGCGAGGATGCCGCCGCCGCAGCCGACGTCGAGCACCTGCTTGCCACGAAGCTGCGCCAGACCGTCGATCCACTCCAGTCGAAGGGGATTGATCTGGTGCAGCGGGCGAAACTCGCTCTCGGGGTCCCACCAGCGGTGGGCGAGTTCGCTGAACTTGGCCAGTTCCTGAGCGTCGGCATTGAGCATGGTCGCGGGGCGGCGCGGCGGCAGCCGCCGGTGGGTCGTGGGTTCAGGGTCGGATGTTAAGCCGCCCCTCGGCAGGCACGGCGCACAGGGTCAAGGCGACGCTGACGACACCCGAGGCGGGCGGTCGAAGCGGCGTTGACGCCGGGCGTGCCGAAGGAGAAAGTGCGGCCGGAAAAAGCAAAAACCCCGCCGAAGCGGGGTGTTTGCGACCCTGGCGGTCAGCCAGGGCCAGCGATGCAACCGAGGAATTACCTGCGGGTGCGGGTACCGACCACCTCGATCTCGACGCGGCGGTTCTTGGCGCGGCCTTCGGTCGTCTTGTTGTCGGCGACCGGTTGCTTCTCGCCCTTGCCCTCGGTGTAGATGCGGTTCTTCTCGATGCCCTTGCTCACCAGGTACTCCTTGACGGCGTCGGCGCGACGCACGGAGAGCTGCTGGTTGTAGGCATCGGCGCCGACCGAGTCGGTGTGACCGACGGCGATGATGACCTCGAGGTTCAGACCACCGGTCTTGCCGACCAGGTCGTCCATCTTGGCCTTGGCCTCGGCCTTGAGGACGGCCTTGTCGAAGTCGAAGAAGGCGTCGGCAGCGAAGGTGACCTTCTCGCTGACCGGGGCGGCAGGCGCAGGCGCAGGCGCCGGGGGACGCGGCGCGGGAGCCGGGGCAGCCGGCGGCGGGGGCGGGGGCGGGGGAGCCACGCGCGGGGCCGGGGCCGGGGCCGGGGCAGGTGCCGGGGCCGGCGGCTTGGCGGCGCCGTCGCACGAAGCGTGCGCCGTCGCAGGCGTCCAGGCGGCATCGCGCCAGCACAGTTCGTTCGTGCCGTTCCTCCAGGGCGTGCCGTCGGCGGCTCGCCACTGGTCGGCACCGCTAGCGGCCTGCGCAAGCGCGGCCATCGGCAGGGCAAGCGCGGTCGATGCAAACAGCACCGCCACCTTGTTCAGCTTCTTCATGATTCTCCTCTCGAGGAAACCGCAGTAGCCTGCGTTACGTCCATAAAGGGACTGAATTCACCGGGCAAATCCCCGCTTCACCGGGTACCTGCACTCCGCGAATCATTGTGCCATAGGGCACCCTGACCCCTTGATTTTGGTGCGCCCCGGGGTTCAGGTGGGCATCCCTGTTGCGCAGCCGCTACAAGAGCCCCCGCTTAGAATCTGGTTCCCCCTGCACTGCCCCCAGTCGCCCGGCACACGGCCGGGCTGGAGCACCTCACCCGCATGACCTCCTTCGCCAAGGAAACGCTGCCGATCAGCCTCGAAGAGGAGATGCGGCGCTCCTACCTCGACTACGCCATGAGCGTGATCGTGGGCCGCGCGCTGCCCGATGCGCGCGACGGGCTC
>JBILNT010000125.1:0-11309 GCA_044374875.1 Rubrivivax sp. | reverse complement strand
ACCTTGCCGTCCCACACCGTCAGCGGCACGTGCTCGCGCTCTGCAATGCGCTGGTCGAGCTCCTGGAGAGGGATTTCTCGCAGGATGGGTTCGGCGGTGGGTGGTGCCGGGTTCGCATCCCCGGTGAAGCGCAGGGCGCCCGCGGTTTCGGCGCCAAGCGCCCAGATGAGACCGAAGACGTTGGTCTTGGCCAGACCGTTGTAGGCGACGGCCACATCCAGCGCACGCCCCTCGGGCAGCAGGTGCTCGATGAAGCGCTTGATGGATGCGGACGCGTAGTCAGCCGCTGGGCGAACCAGGGGCAGTGCTGGCGACAGTGGGTAGGCCTGGGCGTCGCCGACCCAGGGCTCGGCATAGCTCAGGCCCCAGCGGTCGTCGCGCCCTTCGTGCTCGATGGTGGCGGCCTGATCCTCGTCGGCCCAGACATGCAATGCGTGGGTCATGGCGAGCGCCTCATGGCTTCGGGGCGCCGGCAGGTACCGACCGGCTGTCTGAGCTGCTCGAGCCGCTTGCTGAGGCCGCCTCGCGGGCCCACGGGTGCTCCTTGGGCAGCACCATGAGCGTGAGGCCCAGGCCATCGAGCACTGCCAAGGCTTTGTCCAGGCGCACCGAGCCCTGACCGTTTTCGAGTCGGGACATGAGGTCCACCGACACGCCGAGCAGGCCGGCCGCATCATCGATGCGCAGCGACTGCGACTTGCGGCGCTCGCGCACGACCGGGCCCAGGTCAGGGGCTGACTGGAGCAGGGTCGGTCGGTGGCTGGCGGGGTCGGTCATTTCGGAGTTTCAGTTGTGAGGCTTCTGCAGAGCGCTTGGGGCAAATAGTTTCTGCTATTCCGAAATCATAGGCAGTTCCAGGGGTCTCGTCAACTAGAATTTCGGTAAATCAGAAACCGACGCGTCCTTGATACCTCACCAGGATCTATTTCTGATTTTCCGAAACTTTGTCTGAGGTTGGAGGGCCCACCCGGCTACGCACTTCCGCCATGGCACACTGAGGTGATGGCCGGCCAACCCAGACCCGCAGGCCAGTTCGAAGTCCAGCGTTGGCTGGGGCGGTGCGGGTTGCGTTTGCAGCAGTACGAGCGACTGATGAAGACGCTGCTGGCCCACCACGAACTGGCCGGGCCTGCCGACACGCCGGAGGCCCAGCGGTCCGCGGGGACGCGCTGCTTGATGTCGATGGCTTCCTGCTCGCTGCTGGCGGTGAGGGTCTGCTCGGGCTTGCCGGCCTCACGAACGCGAACGACGCAGGCGTCGTTGGTGCGGGACAGCTTGGGCTTGAAGCCTTGGGCCTTCAGGTCGGCGATGTGCTGCTTGAGCGCCACCGCGCGATTGAAGGCGAAGGTCTTGGTGAGGTCGTCGCGGTTCCGGGCGGAGACGACGTAGCGGGAACGGTTCTAGATGCAGGCCATGGACTTGCTCCAGTTGGTTGAGGAGCAAGGTCCAGGTCTCGTCGTTCAGCCATCTGCGTCGCAAGCGGCCTGTCTGCCACCAATTCGCCGCTGACGCCTGCTGAAACGACGAAGCCCCGCGGTGCGGGGCTTCGTGAGTCCTTGGTTTGCAAGGTAATTCTGGTCGGGGTGAGAGGATTCGAACCTCCGGCCTCTACGTCCCGAACGTAGCGCTCTACCAGGCTAAGCTACACCCCGATGTGGCGAGGTCTACGGGGGTCAGGAACCCTTCGCGCACTCTCGCAACGCATCCGGTCAGACCTGCTGCACGTCATGAAACGCGGTGGACCGACCGAGCACATAATTCTAGCAGAGCTTCGCGCGCCTGCCCTTCAGGCAGCACGCGAAGGCACTCGCGGGCGCGGTTGGCTTCGGCCTGGGCAGCGTCTCGAGTGGCGTCCAGGGCGCCGCTGCGACGCACGATGTCGATGACCTCCGCGAGCCGCTCGATCTCGCCGTGCTCGATGGCGTGGCGGATCAGGTCGCGCTCTGCCGGGGTCGAGCGCTCCATCGCGACCAGCAGCGGCAAGGTGGGCTTGCCTTCGCGCAGGTCGTCCCCCACGTTCTTGCCCAGCGCCTCGGTGCTGCCTTCGTAGTCCAGCAGATCGTCGACGAGCTGGAACGCCGTACCCAGCGAACGGCCGAATGCAGCGCAGGCCTCCTCGGTCTGGGTGTCGGCATTGCCGAGCACCGCGCCGAGACGCGCGCTGGCTTCGAAGAGCTTGGCGGTCTTGTAGCGGATGACGCGCAGGTATTCGTCGACCGCGAGGTCGGCGTCGTGCATGTTCATCAACTGCAGGACTTCGCCCTCGGCGATCACGTTGGTGGCCTCGGCCAGCACCTCGAGCACGCGCATGCGGTTGCACGAGACCATCATCTGGAACGCCCGCGAGTACAGGAAGTCCCCGACCAGCACGCTGGCGGCGTTGCCGAAGACGGCGTTCGAGGTGGCGCGTCCACGGCGCATCGATGATTCATCGACGACGTCGTCGTGCAGCAGGGTGGCCGTGTGGATGAACTCCACGACAGCCGCCAGTTCGAAACGCTCGGTGCCGGTGAAGCTGAACGCGTCGGCGAACAGCAGCAGCAGCCGCGGGCGGATCCGCTTGCCCCCGGCGTTGACGATGTAGTGAGAGATCTGGTCGATCAGCACCACGCGCGAGGCCAGCCGCTGCCGGATGACCGCATCGACCTGCCGCATCGCGGCTTCCATCGGGTCAGCGACGGCTTGGGGAGGGGCAGAGGTGTCGAGCACGGCAGGGACGTCCAGGGAAACTCATTATAGGAAGGGGGCGTGCGCCGGCGCCGGCTCGGCGCAGCGGTCTGCCGGATGGGGCCACCGCTCCCCGCCCGGCCCCCCGCGGCTGCGGTGTCCGCTGCTTCGAAGTGTCGGACGCCTGCTATACTCTGCGGCTTTTCGCGCGCGCGGAGGTCCCGTGCGGGGCCTTGTCGGCTCGGGCTGCGGACTGCGTACCGCGGCTGGCCTGGGCGTCCCGGGCGTCCCGCGCCGCGAAGAAGTCCCCGCAAGGGGATCGTATCGACCCTGCCCATCGGCGGGGTTCATTTTCCGAAAGGTCTCACATGTACGCGGTCATAAAAACCGGCGGCAAGCAGTACAAGGTTGCTGTCGGCGAAAAGATCAAGGTAGAACAGATTGCTGCGGACGTGGGCCAGGACATCGTCATCGACCAGGTGCTCGCCGTCGGCAACGGCGCCGAGCTGAAGGTCGGGACACCCTGGGTCGCGGGTGCCAGCGTCACGGCCAAGGTCGTCTCGCACGGCCGGCACGACAAGGTGCGCATCTTCAAGATGCGTCGCCGCAAGCACTACCAGAGGCACGGCGGCCATCGCCAGCACTACACCGAGCTGGAAATCGGCGCGGTCAACGCCTGAAGGAGCAGTGATCCATGGCACAGAAAAAGGGCGGCGGCTCGACCCGTAACGGCCGCGACTCGAAGCCGAAGATGCTCGGCGTGAAGGTGTTCGGCGGCCAGACGGTGTCGGCCGGCTCGATCATCGTGCGCCAGCGCGGCACCAAGTTCCACGCCGGCACGAACGTCGGCGTCGGCCGTGACCACACGCTGTTCGCGCTCGTCGACGGCAACGTGTCGTTCAAGATCGAGGGCGCGCTGAACCGCCAGACGGTCTCGGTCACCCCGGTCTGAACCGCACCGCGCTCCAGGCAGGAAGCCCCGGCTCGCCGGGGCTTTCCCGTTTCAGGGGCCGCTAACATCGAGTCATCATGAAATTCGTCGACGAAGCCACCATCGATGTCGCCGCCGGGCACGGCGGCGCGGGCTGCGTGAGCTTCCGCCGCGAGAAGTTCATCCCCTTCGGCGGCCCCAACGGGGGCGACGGCGGCCGCGGCGGCAGCGTCTGGGCACTGGCAGACCGCAACATCAACACGCTGATCGACTACCGCTACGCGCGCCGCCACGACGCCGGCAACGGCGAGCCCGGCCGCGGGTCGGATCAGTTCGGCGCCGCGGGGCACGACGTGGTGCTGCGCATGCCGGTGGGCACGATCATCGCCGACGCCGAGACCGGCGAGGTGCTGACCGAACTGCTGGAGCACGACCAGAAGGTGCTGATCGCCAAGGGTGGCGACGGCGGCTTCGGCAACCTGCACTTCAAGAGCAGCACCAACCGTGCGCCGCGCCAGAAGACACCGGGCTGGCCTGGCGAGGCGCGCAAGCTGCGCCTGGAACTGCGCGTGCTGGCCGACGTCGGGCTGCTGGGAATGCCCAACGCCGGCAAGTCGACGCTCATCGCCGCGATCTCCAATGCCCGGCCGAAGATCGCCGACTATCCCTTCACCACGCTGTACCCCAACCTCGGCGTGGTGCGTGTCGGGCCGTCGCAGAGCTTCGTCGTGGCCGACATTCCGGGGCTGATCGAGGGGGCGTCCGAAGGCGCCGGGCTGGGGCACCAGTTCCTGCGCCACCTGCAGCGCACGCGGCTGCTGCTGCACATCGTCGACATCGCGCCGATGGACGAGGCGGTCGACCCGGTGAAGGAAGCGCGCGCGATCGTCGCCGAGCTGAAGAAGTACGACCCGGAGCTGCATGCCAAGCCGCGCTGGCTGGTGCTCAACAAGGTCGACATGCTGCCCGGGGAGGAGCGCGACACCCGTGTGAAGGACTTCGTGCGGCGCCTGCGCTGGAAGGGGCCGGTGTTCGCGGTCTCGGCGCTGGCGCGCCAGGGGCTGCAGCCGCTCATCGAGAAGATCTACGCCCACGTGGCCGAGCACCAGCGGCCGGAGGCCGAGCCCGACCCGCGTTTCGACGGTATGCCTGCGGCCGGTGGAGGTGGCGATGCCTGAGCTCGGCCCGGGGCCGCTGGCGGCGGCCCGCCGCATCGTTGTCAAGGTCGGCTCCAGCCTCGTCACCAACGAGGGTCGGGGCGTCGACGCCGAGGCGATCGGCAACTGGTCGCGTCAGCTGGCGGCGTTGGCGCGGCAGGGCCGCGAGGTCATCATGGTCTCCAGCGGCGCCGTCGCCGAGGGGATGAAGCGACTGGGGATGACGGCGCGGCCGAAGGAGCTGCCCGAGCTGCAGGCGGCGGCGGCCGTCGGCCAGATGGGGCTCGTGCAGATGTACGAGACCAAGCTGCGCGAGCAGGGCATGGGCAGCGCGCAGGTGCTGCTCACGCATGCCGACCTCGCCGACCGCGAGCGCTACCTCAATGCGCGCTCGACGCTGCTGACGTTGCTCGGGCTGCAGGTGATCCCGGTCATCAACGAGAACGACACCGTCGTCAACGACGAGATCAAGTTTGGCGACAACGACACGCTCGGGGCCCTGGTGGCCAACCTGGTCGAGGCCGACGCGCTCGTCATCCTCACCGATCAGCGGGGACTCTACTCGGCCGACCCGCGCAGCGATGCCGACGCGCACTTCATCGACGAGGCCCGCGCCGGCGACCCGGCGCTCGAGGCCATGGCCGGCGGGGCCGGCTCGAGCATCGGACGCGGCGGCATGATCACGAAGGTGCTGGCCGCGAAGCGCGCCGCGGGCAGCGGAGCCAGCACGGTCATCGCCTGGGGCCGCGAGCCCGACGTGCTGGTGCGCCTGGCGGCCGGCGAGCGGATCGGCACCGCGCTGCTGGCCGGCACCGGCAAGACTGCCGCGCGCAAGCAGTGGATGGTCGACCACCTCCAGCTGCGCGGGGCGGTCGTCGTCGACGACGGCGCCGTGGTCAAGCTGCGCGACGACGGAAAGAGCCTGCTGCCCATCGGGGTCGTCGAGGTGCAGGGCGACTTCGTGCGGGGCGACGTCATCGCCGTGCGCGGTCCCGACGGCACCGAGTTGGCCCGTGGACTGGCCAACTACGCTGCGCCCGAGGCGCGCCTCATCGCCCGCAAGCCGTCGTCACAGATCGAGGCGCTGCTGGGCTACGCCAACGAGCCCGAACTGATCCACCGCGACAACCTCGTGCTGGTCTGATCCTGGACTGATCCTGGACCTGGCCGAAGGCATCGATGCCGCCGCTCAGGCCTGAGGCTCGCCGCCGGGTTCAGTCTCGGCGGCAGGCTCGGCCACGCGGCGGCCGTCGTCCTGGCGGTATCCCCGCATGCCCGACCGCAGGTAGCGGTTGTGGTGGCTGTGTCGCGGCAGGTAGCGCGCCAGTTCGGTCAGCGCCGACTGGTACACCCCGCGCTTGAATTCGATCACCAGTTCCAGCGGCACCCAGTAGTCGTTCCAGCGCCAGGCGTCGAACTCGGGATGGTCGGTGGCGCGCAGGTTCATGTCGCTGTCGCGGCCGAGCATGCGCAGAAGGAACCAGATCTGCTTCTGGCCCTTGTAGTGGCCGCGGGCATCCTTGCGGATGAAGTGCTCGGGCACCTCGTAACGCAGCCAGTCGCGCGTGCGCGCGATGATCTCCACGTGCTCGGGGCGCAGCCCCACTTCCTCGTGGAGTTCTCGAAACATCGCCTGCTCGGGCGTCTCGCCGTGCTTGATGCCGCCCTGCGGGAACTGCCACGAGTGGGTGCGCAGACGCTTGCCCCAGAAGACCTGGTTGCGGGCGTTGAGCAGGACGATGCCGACGTTGGGCCTGAAGCCTTCCCGGTCGAGCATAATCAGACCCCAGATTTCTTTACTGAAATCATTATTGCACCGGGTCGGTGCGGTGCGCGAACCCTCGCTAACCCGCAATGGGAACGGCTGCGGCGCCCGGCGACGACCCCCGGGACCCCCGCCATGAAAGCCACCCAGACCTTCATCTCGACGCTCAAGGAAGCACCCGCCGACGCCGAGATCGTCAGCCACAGGCTGATGATGCGCGCGGGCATGATCAAGCGCCTCGGCGCCGGCATCTACAACTACATGCCCATGGGGCTGCGGGTCATCCGCAAGATCGAGGGCATCATCCGCGAGGAGATGAACCGCGCCGGCGCGATCGAGCTGCTGATGCCGGTCGTGCAGCCCGCCGAGCTGTGGCAGGAGACCGGCCGCTTCGCGAAGATGGGCCCCGAGCTGCTGCGCGTGAAGGACCGCCACGACCGCGACTTCGTGATCCAGCCCACCAGCGAGGAGGTGATCACCGACATCGCGCGCCAGGAGCTGCGCAGCTACAAGCAGCTGCCGCGGAATTTCTTTCACATCCAGACCAAGTTCCGCGACGAGCGTCGCCCGCGCTTCGGCCTGATGCGCGGGCGCGAGTTCACGATGAAGGACGCCTACTCCTTCGACCGTGACAAGGAGGCCGCCGCGCGCAGCTACGACGCGATGTACAAGGCCTACTGCGCGATCTTCGACCGCTTCGGCCTGCAGTACCGCGCCGTGGCCGCCGACACCGGCGCGATCGGCGGCGACCTCTCGCACGAGTTCCAGGTCATCGCCGACACCGGCGAGGACGCCATCGTCTACTGCCCGACGAGCGACTACGCCGCCAATATCGAGCTTGCCGAGGGCGTGGCGCTGCTGCACTCGCGCCACGCGCCGCGCCACGCGCTGGCCAAGACGCCGACGCCCGACCGCAGCACCTGCGCCGACGTGGCCGAACTGCTGGGCCTGCCGCTGGCGCAGACGGTCAAGTCGCTGGTGCTGGCCACCGACGAGAGGAACGACGCCGGGGACATCGTCAAGACGACGGTCTGGCTGCTGCTGGTGCGCGGCGACCACGAGCTCAACGAGGTGAAGGCGGGCAAGGTGGAGGGCCTCAAGGGCGGCTTCCGCTTTGCCACCGTGGCCGAGATCGTCGAGCACTTCGGCTGCCAGCCGGGCTACCTGGGACCGATCGGCATGGTCAAGCCGGTGAAGGTGGTGGCCGACCGCACCGTGGCGCTGATGAGCGACTTCGTCTGCGGCGCCAACGAGGCCGACTTCCACTTCACGGGTGTGAACTGGGGCCGCGACCTGCCCGAGCCCGAGATCGTGGCCGACATCCGCAACGTCGTGGCGGGCGACCCCTCGCCCGACGGCCAGGGCGTGCTCGCCATCCAGCGTGGCATCGAGGTCGGCCACGTGTTCTACCTCGGCACCAAGTACTCGAAGGCCATGAACGCGACCTTCCTCGACGAGAACGGCAAGCCGCAGCTCTTCGAGATGGGCTGCTACGGCATCGGCGTGACGCGCATCCTGGGTGCCGCCATCGAGCAGAACCACGACGAGCGCGGCATCGTCTGGCCGGCGTCCATCGCGCCTTTTCAGGCGGTGGTCTGCCCCATCGGCTACGACCGCAATGCCGACGTGCGTGCCGCTGCCGAGCGCCTGCATGACGAACTGGCGGCGCTGGGTGGCGACGTCGTGCTCGACGACCGCGGCGAGCGCCCGGGCGCGATGTTCGCCGACTGGGAACTGATCGGCGTGCCGGTGCGCGTGGTCGTCTCCGACCGCGGCCTGAAGGCCGGCACCGTCGAGGTACAGGGCCGGCGTGATGCCGAGGCCAGCGTCGTGGCGCTGGCCGACGCGGTGGCCCAGGTCAAGGGCCGCCTGTCGGCGTGAGCGTCACGCGGCGCGCCCTGCTGGCGCTGCCGCTGGCGGCGCTGTGCGGCGAGTCGCGCGCCGGTGCACAGGTCGAGGAGCCGCTGGCCGACTCGGTGCGCACGGCGCTGGCCGCCGCGGTCGCCGAGGCCGCCCCGCCGAAGCCCCAGTTCGATTCGATCGAACAGCGCCTGGCCTACCTGCGCTGGCTCGGCGCCGCCAGCGAGCGGCTCAAGCGCCGCAAGAGCGAGCACCACACGCGCGTGGAGTTCCTAGAGACGGTCTGGTACGAGAGCCGCCGCGCCGGGCTCGAGACCGCGCTGGTGCTGGGCCTGATCCAGGTCGAGAGCGGCTTTCGCAAGTACGCGATCAGCGTGGCCGGGGCGCGTGGCTACATGCAGGTCATGCCGTTCTGGGCGCGCGTGATCGGTGACGGCAACCCGAGCCGGCTCTTCCACCTGCAGACCAACCTGCGCTTCGGCTGCGTCATCCTGCGCCACTACCTCGACCGCGAGAAGGGCGACCTGTTCATGGCGCTGGGCCGCTACAACGGCAGCCGCGGCCGCGCCGAGTATCCGAACATGGTGTTCGGGGCTCGCCGGCAGTGGGACATCCCGGCTGCCTGAGCCGCCGCGCCGCAGCCTACAGCCCGCGCCACTCCTGCGGTGCGGCCGCGCCGAAGCCCAGCAGAGAGAGCACCCGCTCGCAACTCTCGGCGACCAGTTCGTCGATCGACGTCGGCTTCAGGTAGAAGGCCGGCAGCGGCGGGAAGACGATGCCGCCCATCTCGGTGACGGCCGTCATGTTGCGCAGGTGCGCCAGGTTGAAGGGTGTCTCGCGCACCATCAGCACGAGGCGCCGCCGCTCCTTGAGGGTGACATCGGCGGCGCGCGTGAGCAGGTTGTCGCCCAGGCCGTGCGCCACCGCCGCCAGCGTCTTCATCGAGCACGGCGCGACGACCATCGCCGCGGTGCCGAAGCTGCCGCTGGCGATGCACGCACCGACGTCGCCGGGCGAGTAGGCGTGGTCGGCCCGCGCCTCGAGCGACCTGCGGTCCAGGCCAAGCTCGTGATGGACGTTGAGCAGCCCCGCCGGCGTGGCGACGAGGTGGGTCTCGATGGCGAGCTCTCGTGCCCTGTCGAGCAGGCGCACAGCGTAGCCGGCACCCGTCGCGCCCGTGATGCCGACGACGAGCCGCGCGGTCAACGCGCGGCCAGCAGCTGCTGGAGCTCGCCCGACTGGTACATCTCCATCATGATGTCCGAGCCGCCGACGAACTCGCCGTTGACGTAGAGCTGCGGGATCGTCGGCCAGTTGGCGTAGTCCTTGATGCCCTGGCGGACCTCCTCGTCCTCCAGCACGTTGAAGGTCGCGAGATCGTTGACGCCGCAGGCCTTGAGCACCTGCACGGCGCGACCCGAGAAGCCGCACATCGGGAACTGCGCGGTGCCCTTCATGAAGAGCATCACCTTGTTGCCCTTGACCATCTGGTCGATGCGTTGCTGAACGTCGCTCATCGTCCCTGCCTCTGTCCTGTGTTCCGGATGCGGAAAGCCGTGTTTATACGCCAGAGCGCCGGCCCGTGGGCGGCGATCCCCTCGACGGCATCGCGCCCAAGGGCTGACCGCGCCGTCGCAAGCTGCCGCGTGCCGACGCACGGGTCAGGCAGGCGCGCGGCTGGCCCGACGCCCCCCGCTGCAGCGCTCCAGCCCGGCGAGATCGGCACGGGTGGCGATCTCCAGGAAGCCCTGCGCCTGCATCAGCGCGCGCACGGCTGCGCCCTGGTCGTGACCGTGCTCCAGCAGCAGCCAGCCGCCCGGGGCGAGGTGGCGCGGGGCGTCGTCGATGATGCGACGCAGCGCCCCCAGGCCGTCGCCTTCCGGGGTGAGGGCCCCGCGCGGCTCGCGGCCCAGCGCCGCCAGGTGCGCGTCGTCGCCGGCGATGTAGGGCGGGTTGGACAAGGCGAGATCGAAGACCCGGCCAGCCAGCGGCTGCCACCAGTCGCCCTGCAGGAACTCGATCTCGACGTCGTGGCGCCGCGCGTTGGCAGCGGCCACCTGCAGGGCCGGACCGCTGGCATCGGTGGCCACGACGTGGCCGCTTCGGGCCTGCCCGGTTCGTTCTCCGGCCACGGAGACCGCGATCGCGCCGCTGCCGGTGCCGAGGTCCACGACCGCCGGTGCGCCTCGCCCGGCCAGCGGCCCGGCCAGGAGCTGCAGCGCCCACTCGACGAGCACCTCGGTCTCGGGGCGCGGCACCAGCACGGCGGGGCCGACGGCGAACAGCCGGCCGCGGAAAGCCCACTCGCCGATGACGTAGGCCAGCGGCTCGCCGGCAGCCCGGCGGGCCAGCGCTGTGCCCAGCCACGCCGTGTCGTCTGGCGCCAGCGGCGCGTCGTCATGTGCCAGCAGCCAGGCGCGGGAACGGCCGAGCCGGTGGGTCAGCAGCAGCTGGGCGTCGAGCCGGTCGACCCCTGCGCGACGGGCTGCGGCGTAGACGTCGGTGATGCGCTGCACGGCGGTGCAGCCTTCAGTGGCCGCCCGCCTCGAGCGCGGCAAGCTGCTCGGCGGCGCGGGCGGCCTGCAGCGCGTCGAGCACCTCGCCGAGGTCGCCGTCCATCACCTGGCCGAGCTTGTGGAGCGTCAGGTTGATGCGGTGGTCGGTGACGCGGCCCTGGGGAAAGTTGTAGGTGCGGATGCGGTCGCTGCGGTCGCCGCTGCCGACCAGGCTCTTGCGCGTGGCGGCTTCCTTCGCCGCGCGCTCGCTGCGCTCCTTGTCGCGAAGTCGCGCCTGCAGCACGGCCATGGCCTTGGCCTTGTTGCGGTGCTGCGAGCGGTCGTCCTGGCACTCGGCCACGATGCCGGTGGGCAGGTGGGTGATGCGTACCGCGCTGTCGGTCTTGTTGATGTGCTGGCCGCCGGCGCCGCTG
>JBILNT010000124.1:0-11321 GCA_044374875.1 Rubrivivax sp. | reverse complement strand
CCGCCAACCGCCGACCCTGCCGCCCGCCTCCAGGCTCACATTCCGCCTGAAACACGGCCCCAGCTCCAGGCTCACACCTCGTTGGACAAGACTCTCGCTTGACACGACACAGCACGGCGACTAGTGTGTTTCTGCTGAAACAGATCCAATCGAATCCATGGAGCTTCACGTCGCCCGGTTGGGCAACAGTCTCGCGATGCGGCTGCCCGGCGAGGTCGTTCGCCAGCTCGGGCTGCGCGAGGGCGACAGCGTGCAAGCTCAGTTCACCGCAGACGGAACGCTGGCCATCCGACCGCTGTCATGGAGCAGGCGCGCCTTCGCCGCTGAACTGACTCAGGCGCGGGAGGCCGTGCCCGAGACTCCCGCCGTCATCATGGAACTGCGGGAGCAGGCGCGGTACTGATAGCAGGCGGGACCGTGGGCAGCTTGGTGTACGTCGACACCAGCGCGTTGGTGGCGCTGGTCGTGAACGAGACGCACAGTGCAGCCGTCACCGACTGGTATGCCAACACCCCGGCAGCGCTCGTGGCCGCGGTCTGGTGCGTGCCCGAGTTCGCCAGCGCCCTTGCGCTCAAGCAGCGAACCGGCTACCTGAGCGCAGAACAAGTCGACCAGGCCTGGGAGCGCTTCAAGCGACTGACCGCCAACGACGTGGAGCTTTTTCCGGTATCCGCCTTGGTCTTTCACCGCGCCGCGATGCTGACGCTGGCCCCCTCGAACACGCTGAGAGCCGGAGATGCCTTGCATCTGGCCTGCGCCGAGGAGGCCGGTGCACGACTCATCGCAACGCTGGACCAGGCGCAAGCGCAGGCCGCGCGCCGAATGAGCATCGAACCCGTTTCGTTCGGCGCCTAGCTCGGCAAGCCTGCCTGGCTCAGCGCGCCCCGCCCAGCAGCGCCGCGACCTTCTTCTTGAGACGGATGTTCGGCGACAGGCCGGCACGCGCCGGTACCGCCGGGGCGGGCGCCTTCGCCTTCTCCCAGGCGGCCTCGCCCGAGCCCGAGGGCTCGTAGGGCTTGTCGAAGAACGGGTCGGCAGCGGGCGACGGTGCGCGGCGCGGGCGTTCCGCCGCGAAGCGCTCGGGCGCGGCCGGGCGCACCTCGGCCGGGCGTTCCCAGACGTCGTCGTCCGCACGGCGCGGCCGCCGCGGGCGGTCGTCTTCCAGCTCGAAGGGCTCGATGTCGAGCTTCTTGCGGATCAGCTTCTCGATCTCGCCGACGAGCCGCGAATCGTCACGCGTGACCAGCGTGACCGCCAGGCCCGACGCGCCCGCGCGGCCGGTGCGGCCGATGCGATGCACGTAGTCCTCGGCATTGAAGGGCACGTCGAAGTTGAAGACCGCCGGCAGGTCGGCGATGTCCAGGCCGCGGGCGGCGACGTCGGTAGCCACCAGCAACTCGACCTCGCCGCGCTTGAAGGCGTCGAGCGCCTTCAGACGCTCGTCCTGCGACTTGTCGCCGTGCAGCGCCGCGGTCTTCAGGCCGTCGCGCTCGAACGAGCGCGCCAGGCGCGCCGCGCCAAGCTTGCTGTTGACGAAGACGATGGCCTGCGTGAGGGCCTTCTGGCGCAGCACCTGGCGGACCACGCGGCGCTTGTCGTCGTCGGAAACGCTGTAGAAGCGCTGCTCGACGGTCGACGCCGTGGCGTTCGGCCGCGCCACCTCGACGGTGATCGGGTCCTGCAGGTAGCTGCCGGCCAGCCGCTTGATCTCGGGCGAGAACGTGGCCGAGAACAGCAGCGTCTGCCTTGCCTTGGGCAGGTACGACAGGATTCGCTGCAGGTCGGGCAGGAAGCCGATGTCGAGCATGCGGTCGGCTTCGTCGAGCACCACGTACTCGACCTGGTTGAGGATGGCCGTCTTGCCCTCGATGTGGTCGAGCAGCCGGCCGGGCGTGGCGATCAGCACCTCGACGCCGCGGCGCAGTTCCTCGATCTGGGGCTTGATGTCGACGCCGCCGAACACCACCGCCGAGCGCAGGTTCGAGTGCTTCGCGTAGGTCTTGACGTTGGCCGCCACCTGGTCGGCCAGCTCGCGCGTGGGCGCCAGCACCAGGGCACGCACCGGGTGGCGCGCCGGCGACGCGCTGGCGTTCTCGTGCCGCAGCATCTTCTGCAGCAGCGGCAGCGTGAAGGCCGCCGTCTTGCCGGTGCCCGTCTGGGCCGCGCCCATGATGTCGCGGCCGGCCAGCACCACCGGGATGGCCTTGGCCTGGATCGGCGTCATGGACAGGTAGCCGGCGTCGGCCACTGCCCTCAGCAGCTTGGGGTCGAGGGGAAGCGTGTCGAAGCGCGGGGCGGCCGTCGGCACGCCCTCTTCGGCCGGAGCGTCCGGCGCACTGGGGGTTTCACTCATGCCCTTGCATTATCGCCCCTTCGGCTTGCGCGTGTTCAGGAAGCGCAGCCAGCGCGGCGAGCGGAAGCGCACGATGCGCCAGTACAGCAGCACGTAGGTCACGCCGAACAGCAGCAGGAAGATCGCCAGCGGCCCGGAATCGTCCCAGAACAGCACCGCCGGCACCACCGAGCAAGAGCACAACGCCCAAAGGAACGGCGAGGCCGCCGAATTGCGCCGCGTCAGCGCCCTCTCACTGCGGTCGCCGATGGCCCAGCTCACCAGCCGCCGATAGACCAGCGAGTGCAGGTGTATGCCGTCGGGCAGGTGCGGCGGCCGGGCCCGCAGCACCTTGCGCCGGTACACCGAGAACAGCGTCTCGAACACCGGGTAGATGCACACCAGCAGCGGGAACAACGGTGAGACCTCCTCGTTGCGCACCAGCAGCAGGATCGACAGCTCGGCCACGTAGAAGCCCAGGAAGTAGGCGCCACCGTCGCCCAGGAAGATCATCCCCGCCGGGTAGTTCCAGAGGAAGAATCCAAGGATGGCACCGATGCCGGCCAGGGCCAGCGTCATGATCAGCGGGTCGCCGACCTCGAAGGCCACGTAGGCCACCGCCGTCAACATGATCGCCACGCACATCGACGCCAGGCCGTTGAGCCCGTCGATGATGTTCACCGCATGGGCAATGCCGGCCACCGCCAGCACGGTCAGGAACAGCGAGCCTGCGGCCACCGACACGATCTGGTCGAAGACAGGCAGGTCGGTGCGGGTGATGCCGGCGCCCAGAACGTAGTAGGCCAACAAAGCCGACACCGCCGTGGCCACCAGCCTGCCCCGCGGCGTGAGCGAGTCGGAGAAATCGTGCACCAGCCCGGCAAGGAAGGCCGGCAGGGCGCAGCCCAGGAGGAGCAGGCCGAGCCCGCCTTGGGCGGCGGGTAGGCTGTACAGCATGAGAACGGCAGCGGTCACCACCCCCGCGAAGATCGCCAGCCCCCCAATCCGGGGCACGGGCACCACGTGGATCTTCTGGGGCAGAGAGAAATCCCTGTCGAGTGCAGCGCGCTTGCTCCTCTTGGCCATCCGAATGATGGCAAGGCTGCCGACCGCAGCGACGGCAGTCGCAAGAATAAGATGCTTCACACTGTCATTCTAGGCGTAGCCTTGCTGACGGAATGCGGCGGGACCGTTGCCGGGGCCAGTTAAACTCAAGGGGGTTGAGTTGTCTGTGCCGCGGGCCACGCTTGCGGCGCCGACCCCGGCTGCACCGCCCCGCGCAAGGAACAGCCTGCACAGATGGATAGTTGCCCCGCCCCCGATGAACGACGTAGTGCTACCCGAGCTGCCCCGCGGCCGGCAGAAGAAGCGCCCCAGTTGGCAAGTGCAGCGGGCCGTCATCTTCGCGCTGATGGTGCGGGACATGCGGTCGCGCGTGAGCGGCCAGTGGATCAGCTTCATCTGGACACTCTTCGTGCCGCTGGCGCACGCCCTGGTGCTGGTGTGGGTCATGGCCGTGCTGCGCGGCATCACCCGGGACCACCTCGAATATCCGGTGTTTGTGGTGGCAGGGCTGGTGCCTTTCTTCTTCTTCCAGGACATCGTCACCCGCCTGCTCGACGCCATCGAAAGCAGCCGGGGCCTGTATGCCTACCGCCAGGTCAAACCCATAGACGCGCTCGTCGCGAGGGCACTGGTCGAAGCGCTGATGGTGCTGCTGGTCTACCTGGTGTGCCTTGGCATCCTGGGCTGGATGGGGTACCACGTGATACCGCACGACCCGCTCGGACTGGTCATCAGCAATGCCATGCTCTTTCTTTTCGGCCTGTTTGCCGGCATCTACCTCGCCGTGCTGTCGCATGACCGGCCTCGCCTGGGCAAGGTGATCCGGATGATGTTCATGCCGCTGTACTTCTTTTCCGGGGTCTTCTTCAACGTCGACTCCCTGCCACGGCCCCTGCTCGAACCTTTGCTCTGGAATCCCCTGCTGCACCTGGTGGAACTCGCTCGCTCGGCCATGATCTCGGCCTACGTGCCCAGCCAAGGCATCAACCCCTGGTACCCGATGCTCTGGATCGTCGGTCTGGCATTCAGCGGGCTGCTGCTCTACCGGGCAAAGCAGCAGCAGCTGATGACGACTCAGGGTTGAGTTGCATGGCCCCCGCCACACCGCATCGCGTGCCGTGATCGAGCTCCAGAGCCTGACGAAGTCGTTCCGTACCCGTACGGGCCGGCGCTACGTCTTCCGCGATCTCAGCTTCACCTTCCCTCCTGGCACGAACATCGGCCTGATCGGCCGCAACGGCGCGGGAAAGTCGACGCTGATGCGCCTGCTCGGCGGCATAGATCAACCCGACCACGGCCGCATCGTCACCGATTACCGCCTGTCCTGGCCCGTGGGGCTCACCGGCGGATTCGTCACCAAGCTCACCGCGCGGGAGAACATCCAGTTCGTCTGCAGCATCCAGGGCTGCACCAGCCCCGAGACGCGGGAACGCATCGAGTTCGTCCGCCGCTTCGCCGACATCGGCGACTACTTCGACCTGCCGATGAAGTCGTACTCCAGCGGCATGCGCTCGCGGGTGGCTTTCGGCCTGAGCATGGCCTTCGAGTTCGACTACTACCTCATCGACGAGGTGATGGCCGTGGGCGACGCGCACTTCCGCGCTGCCAGCCGCAAGATCCTCAAGCAGCGCCTTCGCGGGGCCAATGTCATCCTCACTTCGCACAACATGAGCGACATCCGGGCGCACTGCGACGTCGTCGTGCTCATCGAGGACGGCCACGCGACGGTCTTCGAAGACGTCGAGCGGGGCATCCGCGCCTACCAGAAACAAGACACTGAAGAATGAACAAGCTCCTGGCTCTGCCCGCGCGGGTTCTGCAGATCCTTCTCATCGCCCTGCCGCTGGCGGTTGCGGGTGCGTACCTCGCGTTCATCGCGGCCGATCGTTACGTGAGTGAAGCCAAGATCGCCGTCCAGCAGAGCGCGAGTCCGGGCGCTGCCCCCCCCGCCGGGATGGCATCCATCCTGACAGGCCTGGGAGGGCCTTCGATCATCGAAACCCTGTACGTGCAGCAGTACGTGCACTCGCTCGACCTGCTGCAGGCGCTGGACAAGGAATTCAACCTGCGCGCGCACTACTCTGCCGAGAAGGTCGACGTGCCCTTCAGGCTCCCGGCCGACGCAAGCCTGGAGGAATTCCACGAGTACTGGCGCAAGCGTGTCGAGGTCGAATTCGACAACTTCGCCATGGTGCTGACCATCCGGGTGCAGGCCTTCGACCCGGCTTTCGCGCACAAGGTCAACCGCCGCATCCTGGAATTCAGCGATCGCTTCGTCAACGAGACGACGAGACAGATGGCCCGCGAGCAGATGGCGTTCGCCGAGGGCGAACTCAAGACAGCGGCACAGCGGGTCGAGAAGGCGCAGGCACAGCTTCTCGCCTTCCAGAACCGCAACCGTGTCGTCGACCCGCTGGCCCAGGCGCAGGCCAGCATCGCACTGACTTCCGAGCTCCAGGCATCACTGAGCCGCCGCGAAACCGAGCTCAAGAGCATGCTCAGCTACCTCAACGAGAGCGCGCCGCAGGTCAGGACGGCGCGCGCCGACATCAAGGCGCTGCGCGAACAGCTCGACGCCGAGCGCACCCGCATCGCCGGCTCCGGCAAGCAGAGCGACCGCCTCAACAACCTGGCGATGGACTTCCAGTCGCTCAAGCTGCAGGTCGACTTCGCGACCGATGCCTACAAGATGGCGCTGAGCGCCCTCGAGTCGGCCCGCATCGAAGCCACCCGCAAGGTGCGGGGACTCATCACCGTCGAGCCGCCCACGCTGCCCCAGACGGCCCACTACCCGCTTCACCTCTACGTGATGTTGACGGTGCTGGTGTTGTCGATCCTGATCTACACGATCGTCCGACTCATCCTGGCCACCGTTCGTGAGCACCAGGACTGAACAGCCATGCCGCATCCCCATACCCTCCGCAATGGCCTCGCTGCCACCCTGCTGGCCGCTCTCACGGCACAGGCGGTCGCGCAATCGACCGACCCGCTGAACCTCAGCCCGCGCGGGCTGACCGACCAGGCGCCCGTACCGGTGTCCGGCGCGGCGATGCCGCCCGCGGCGCCAGCGCCGGCCCCCGCGGCACCGGCAGCCGCCGTGCCCGCGCGCCCCATGGTGTCGGTCGGCAGCCAGGGGCCGCTGCCCCCCGATCCTGCGCTGGCGGCCCGCCCCCTGGTGTTCGGCTCCCAGATGTTTGCCGGGCGCTTCGGCAACGAAGCGTTCAGTGGCTTCAACCCCGAATACCAGATCGCCGTCGGCGACCGCGTGATGGTTCGCCTGTGGGGCGCCTATACTTTCGAGGCCGTGCAGCAGGTGGATGCCCAGGGCAACGTGTTCATCCCCAACGTCGGCCCCGTGCGCGTGCTGGGCGTGCGCAACGCCGACCTCAACCAGCTGGTCGAGGCGCAGGTCAAGCGGGTGTTCCGCTCGAACGTCGGCGTCTACGCCACGCTCGAGGCGGCGCAGGCCGTGAAGGTTTACGTCACGGGCTTCGTGCGCGCACCCGGCCTCTACGGCGGCCTGTCGTCCGACTCCGTGCTGTACTACCTCGACCGGGCCGGCGGCATCGACCCCGACCGCGGCAGCTTCCTCGAGGTGTCCGTCATGCGCGGCAACCAGGTGCGCGCCCGTGTGGACCTCTACAAGTTCCTGCTCGAAGGCCGCATCGATCCGCTTCAGCTGCAGGACGGCGACACCGTGGTGGTCTCGCCGAGGCGGCACGCCGTGCAGGTCACCGGCGAGGTGCTGAACCCGTATGTCTTCGAGTTCCGCGCCCCCCAGCTCAATGCGTCGGACGTGCTCGCGCTCGCCCGCCCGAAGCCGGGCGCCACGCACATGAGCATCGTGCGCAAGATGGGTTCACAGCGCCGCAGCGAGTACCACCCGCTGGAGTCGGCGTCGCAGGTGCGCATCCAGGACGGCGACGAGGTGACCATCACGTCCGACAAGTACCCTGCCACGATCCTGGTGCGGATCGAAGGCGCCCACCGTGGCGAGCGCACCCTGGTCATGCCGTACGGCGCGCAACTGAAGGACGCGCTGGCCCGCCTCAACCCGGCGCCGCAGGCCAGGCTGGAAGCAGTGCAGCTGTTCCGCCGCTCGGTGGCCGAACGGCAGCGCGAACTGCTGGAAACGTCGCTGCGCACGCTCGAGACCTATGCGCTGACCGCCCGCTCGTCCACCAGCGAGGAAGCGGCGCTTCGACGCACGGAGTCGCAGCAGATCATCGACTTCGTCACCCGGGCCCGGCAGCTCGAGCCGCGCGGGCAGGTCCTCCTCGGCGGCACCAAGGGCGCCGGCGAGACGCTGCTGGAGGACGGCGACGTGATCCGCGTGCCCGAGAACAGCAACCTCGTGATGGTCAGCGGTGAGGTCACCTTCCCCAGCGCACTCGTGTTCGACCGCTCGTCGAGCGTCGAAACCTACGTGCGGCGCTCAGGCGGCTTCACGCAAGGCGCCGACAAGGCCCGTATCGTCGTGCTGCGCCAGGACGGCTCGGTGGCCGACAGCGGCGCAGACGCCATCGCCTACCGCCCCATGGCTGGCGACGAGATCCTCGTGCTGCCGAAGATCGAGACCAAGAGCGTGGAAGTCACCCGCGGCATCACGCAGATCCTCTACCAGATCGCCGTGGCGGCGCGCGTGGCGCTGAGCCTGTGATGGCGGACGACGCTGCGGCGCAGGATGCAGGTCTTCCGGCCACGCCGGACGTCCCTGCAGCAGCGGTCGAAGAGGAGGCAGCTTCGGGCGGTGCGGAGGTTTCCTTTGCGGCCCCGGCGGATGAGTCGACGCCCGCTGCAACGGCGGACGTGCTGATCACGCTGGGAACGCCACACGCAAGCTGGGAGCCAGCCGCACGGGCAGCGCTGGCGGCCACACCCGGCGCCGACTGGTTGGCAGGTGCATTCACGAAGTGGCTGGATGCCGAACTCGGCACGGACCCGCTGCGATGGGCGAGCGCGGATCCTGTCTTCCGACCCCCCGCAGGCCTCGCGACCACACCGCGCTGGGGCGCCCTGGACGCGCGTGGCTGCTGGGTGGTCGACGCGCTGCTGCGCGACCTGCCCCACGCGCGGCTCATGGTGTTCTTCGACGATCCGGCCGCAGCCATGGCCGCCTGGCTCGCGCAGGGCGCCCGTGGCAGCGCAGAGGATGCGCTGGCGTCGTGGACCGCGGGTGCGCGCAGGCTCGACACCGCCGCGCGGGCGCAGCCGGATCGGTTCGTCTTCATCGACGCCGCAGCCGCCACCGCGCAGCCTGAACGCCTGGGCGCGGTGCTGGCGCGACACCTGGGCGCGGCGCCGAGCGATGCGTGGCGCCGCGACGCCGCGCCGGTCGACCGCACCACGCAGGCTGTCGCCAGCGCGCTGGCTGCCGGCGCCGACGAGGCATGGGCCCGCTTTCACTCCCTGCGCGCCTTGTGTCGTGAACCGGAGTTCGCGACGGCAGGCCTGCAAGGCACCGAGCCTCTTGCGCTCGCCTCGCTCGTGCAACGCTTGCGGCAGCCTGGCCATGGCGACGACCTGTCGGGCCATGGCGCGCTGACGCTCGAGCGAGACGCGCTGGCCCTGGCGCTGGAGCGAACGACGGCATCCGAAGGTGCGTTACGAGCCCGGCTCGGGGCCACCCTGGACGAATTGGCAGCGGCAAAGGGCCAGCTGCGCACCGCTACCACCGAACGCGGGCTGGTCATCCGGCAAGTCCTCGAGACTCAGCGCGAACTGGCCCGCTACTTCTCCGAGTTCCGCAAGCTGGAGCAGTCGGCGGGCCCGGTCAGTGCGCGCATCCGCGCCAACCGGGTCGTGTTCTCGGCGCCGGTGGAGAGCGGGCCGCATCGCCACATCGATGCGCACGCCCATGGTTTGAAGTCGCCTTCGCAGGGCACCCATGACCAGTTGGTGCGGTTGGTAAACCACCACGGGCGGCCAGGCCTGGCATTGCTGGTTCCCCAGGGGAAGCCCAACCCATTGAGTGCCTGGCACCCCAACCTGCAGGAAGACGACCGTAGCGGGCTGCTGCTGGTGCCCGGTGACGCCGACGCGCGCGCCTACCTGGAAAGGCTGGGCACATCAGACTGGCTGACGGTGCTGGGGCTCGTGCATCTGATGGAGTGCGAGCTCGCAGCCGCCAGCTTTCCACAGGCCGCCTCGTGGCGCGTGGTGGCCAGCCGCCTGCACATGCAGCTTCGCGAGTTGCCGGCCCGCCTGCGGTACGACGCCATCCGCGTCGACGTGGAAGCCACGGGCGGACCGGATTTCGCGCTGACGATGAACTTCCTGGCACCGCTCTACGGCGACGAGGTGATGTCGACCATCAGCGTGCGCTGGCGCCCCGAGCGCCCTCGTGGCAGCAAGCCCGGTGAGGCCCCTTTGGAATGGCTGCTGCCGACGTTGCCCGGGGAAGTGCCCGGCCTGGCGAGCTGGCCGGTAGACGACCAAGGCCAGCCAGAGCAACGCCTGGCCCTGCCCGCAGGGCCCGGGCTTGCGAAGGCCGAGCTGCTGGAACGCTGGGCGGCATTCACCCCGCGCGAGCGCGAACTGCTGCAGGCCTTGCTGGACGCCTTGCCGGCGTGCGCGGACGCGGTTGAGCCAGCGGAGCTCCCCGCCGGCTGGAACAGCGACCGGCTTCGGCAGGCAGCGCAAGCCGTGGGTGCGGAGACCCGGCACCAGCTGGGCGGAGCGCCGTGGCGGCGCCTGATGAGCCGCGGGCTTCGTCGCCTGTCCGGTGCGGGCTGATGCGGGCGCAAGGCTAGACCGCCACGCCGCCGCAGCGCACGCCTTCGCATCAAGCACCAGGAACCGTGATCTCGCCCAGGCAGTACGGCGTAGGGAGGCTTTGCGTCGAGCCGATGGGCACTGACGCACTAGCCTTTCGCGACAGGCTGGCCGCCGGCGCTGAGAGAACGCTGCCTCAGGCCGCATTCGCCGGCCTGGCCGGACGGGCGCTCGACAAGGCCCTGCTGCACCGCGGCTTCATGCGCGGAACGCTGCCCGCTGCACTGCGGCCCGTCGCCGATGCGCCGCGCAGTGCAGAAGACCTGCACTACTGGCAATTCCCTGCCCGCACCGAGGCGGCTGCTCACGCTGTTCACGCGGGCATGGACACCGCGCATCTCGAAGGAAATCGCGTGCACGTCTACCTCGGCCTGCCCTGGGCGACGTGGATCGACTACAAGGGCGTGCACAAGTCAGTTCCGCCGAGCGTGGAACAGGAACTCGAGATGCAGCGCATCCGCATCCAGGGGCTGCGGCGCATCTGGGCGGAAATGGGCTGCAAGCTGCGCGTGCACACGGTGTGTCAGCACATTAACTGGCGACGCCTCGTCAAGTCGTTCTCGCGCGTGGGCGTGACCGATCTGTGGCTTTCCCATGCGCCGGCTCTTCATGAGGCGGGCGATGTAGGCACCCTGCGCTTGCACTCGTGGCACCTCTACGCAGTGAACGCCGAGGACTCAGAGCGCCGAAGAGGTTTGACACTCGTCAAACCCGCTTCGCAACGACGCATTCTGGCGTCGTTCATCGGTGCTCACGAGCGCCACTACCTGAACGACTCCCGCCTGCGCCTGCGCGCGCTGGCCAGCGAACCGGATTGCGTGATCGAGGTCAAGGACCGTTGGCATTACCATGAGGTCGTGTACGGTCACCAGATGCGCGGTGAAGCACTTGCCAAGAGCTATCCCGTCGACGACAGCGTCGAGCGTTACAACCGGATCCTCTCGAATTCTCGGTTCTCCCTGTGTCCGCCAGGCGCTGGTGCCAACACGCTACGCCTCTGGGAATCGCTGGCCGTGGGCGCGGTGCCCGTACTGTTCGAACCGCTGCCAACGTTCGCCAGCAGTAGCGCGGACAGTCGTCGCCTAAATTCGCGCTGGCAAGCAATCGCCGTCGTTGGCGATCCAAGTGACCCACTGAATCTCGTCGAGCA
>JBILNT010000123.1:0-11326 GCA_044374875.1 Rubrivivax sp. | reverse complement strand
CTACTTCCACAACTGCGTCTACGACTTCATGTGGAAGAACAACCGGCGCCGCTTCAGCGAGAAGTTCGCCACCTGGGACGTGATCCGCAAGTACAACAAGGACTACAAGCTGATCTTCGTGGGCGACGCGACGATGAGCCCCTACGAGATCCTTCAGCCCGGCGGCAGCGTCGAGTACAACAACGAGGAGCCGGGCGCCGAGTGGCTGCAGCGGCTGACCCACGCCTTCCCCAAGTACGCCTGGATCAACCCCGAGCCGCAGGGGGTCTGGGGCTACCGGCAGAGCATCTCGGTCATCCAGCAGATCATGAACCAGCGCATGTTCCCGCTCACGCTGGCCGGGCTGGAGGGGGCGATGCGGCTGCTGAGCAAATGATCGCGCGCATCGCGGCGGCGCTGGCGGCGCTGCTGCTGGCCGGATGCGCCGCGCTGGCGCCCGCGACTCCCGAGACCTCGGCTGGCGCGACGCCGGCCGGCCCGCCCGTCGTGCGGGTGCAGGTGGTCGTGCCGGCCGCCGACCTGCGCGCGCTGCTCGAGCGCTACCTCGACCTGCAGCGCCTGGCCACGCTGCCCCGCGACGAGCCGGTGAGCGACGGCGAATGGGCGCGGCTCATCGACGCCACGCCGGCGCAGGTGCGGGACCTGCTGCAGACCGAGGGCTACTTCCGACCGCAGGTTCGCGTCACCCGCGTGAGCGATCCCTCGCTGCCCGAGGGCATCGTGCGCGTGGAGGTCGACCCCGGGCCCCGGACCCTCATCGGCCGCGTCACCCTGGATGCCGAGGGCGACCTGCAGCGCGCCGCCGAAGCCGGCGACCGCGCCGCGACGGCGCTGCTCGAAGACCTGCGGCGGGCCTGGGGCCTGCCCGCGAGGCGCCCGTTCCGCAACGCCGACTGGGCCGACGCCAAGGCCGCGCTGCTGGCCCGGCTGCGCGCCAGTGGCTACGCGACCGCGGCCTGGAGCGGCACGGCCGCCGACATCGACGCCGAGGCGTCGCAGGCGCGCCTTTTCCTGGTCGCCGACAGCGGGCCGCTGTACCGCTTCGGCAGCCTGCGCGTCGAGGGGCTCCGGGCCCACGACGAGCGCACGGTGAACAACCTCGCCGGCATCCCCGCGGGGGCACCGCTGACCGAGACCCTGCTGCTGGACTATCAGGAGAGGCTGCAGAAGGCCGGCCTGTTCGACAGCGCGACCGTCACCCTGGACCCCGATCCGGCGCGCGCCGCCGAGTCCGACGTCGTGGTGCGGCTGCGCGAGTCCCCCCTGCAGGTCTGGACCTTCGGTGTCGGCGTCAGCTCCAACACCGGACCGCGGGTCTCGGTCGAACACCTGCACCGGCGCGTATTCGGCTGGCCCGCGATCGCCCGCAACCTGGTCGAATGGGGCCAGTTCCGCCAGTCGTGGAACGGCGAGCTGGCAACCCATCCCCTGCCGCGACAGTACCGCTGGCTGCTCGGCGGGGCGGTCGAGCGCACCGAGGACGACGACATCGTGCTGTCGCAACGCCTGCGCCTGGGCCGCGCCCAGACAACGCAGCGCATCGAGCGCCTGGCCTTCGTCGAGGCCGAGCGCTCGGAGCGCGAGACGCCGCTGGCGCGCACCAACGCGGTCGCGCTGTCGGCCAATTTCCACGGCACCTGGCGGCGCGTCGACAGCGTGATCCTGCCCACGCGAGGCTTCACGCTGTCGCTGCAGGGCGGCGCCGGCCAGACCCGCGAGAGCGGCGGCGCCACCGGGGCCTTCACCCGCGCCTACGGTCGCCTCACGTGGTACCAGCCGCTGGGCAGTGACTGGTACGGCACCGCGCGCGTCGAGGCCGGCCAGGTCTTCGTGCGCGCCGGGCTGGCCGTACCCGACTCGCAGCGCTTTCGCGCCGGTGGCGACGAATCGGTCCGCGGCTACGGCTTCCGCAGCCTGGGCCCGGTCGTCGATGGCGTCGTCGGCAGCGGCAACGCCCTGCTCACCGGCAGCGTCGAACTGGCCCACCCGATCTCGCGCAGCATCCCGTCGCTCTGGGGTGCGGTGTTCTTCGACACCGGCAACGCCGCCGACAGCTTCTCGCAGCTCGACCCTGTGACCGGCATCGGCGCCGGCGTGCGCTGGCGCAGTCCTGTCGGCCCGCTGCGGCTGGACTGGGCGTGGGCGCGCGAGCTGCGCCAGGGCCGGTTGCACTTCAGCGTCGGCATCGCGTTCTGACCGCCCATGAGCGATCCGGCCGCCCCCGACGCCCCCGCACCGCCGCCACCGTGGCGAGCGGCGCTGCGGCTGCTGGGCCCGCTGGGGTGGGTCGTGGGCTGGTTCCTCCTGGTGCTCGCGCTGGCGGCCGGCGGCGCGGTCTGGCTGCTGCGCAGCGAAGCCGGCACCCAGTGGCTGCTGGCGCGCCTGCCCGGCATCGAGGCCACCGGCTGGCGCGGCCCGCTGCTGGGCGACCGCTTCGCTGCCGAACGCCTGGTCGTGCGCTGGTCCGACGGCAAGGCCTCGGTCACGATCGACGGGGTCGAGGCCGAGGGCGTGGTCTGGCACTGGCGCCCCTCGAAGGACTTCTGGCTCGCGGTCGAGGCCACCAAGCTCGCGGCGCGCCGCGTCGCCATCGACACCGGGCCCTCGACGCCGGGACTGCCCACGGTGCCCGCCGCGATCGACATCCCGCTGCGCGTCGACGTGCGCAAGGTGACGACCGGCGAACTGCTGATCGACGACCTCCCCGCCTTCAAAGGCATCGCGGCGCACATCACCATCGGCGACGGCCCCCACCGCGGCTACCATGCCCGCGACCTCACCCTTGAATGGGACCGCCTGCAAGGCCAGGGCGAGGCCGAGCTCGGCGGCATCGGTGGCCTGCCGCTGACCGTCGACCTCGCCGTCCAGCCGCGGCATGTCGCCGCCGACGCCGCGCCGTGGACGGCCAGGGTCTCGACGCGCGGCCCGCTGGAACGATTCGAGGTGAAGGCGGCGCTGCGCGCCCGCGCCGCGGGCGGCCGCGACGCACCCAGTGCCGACCTGCAGGCGACGATCACGCCGTTCGCCGCCTGGGCGGTGGCGGCGCTCCAGGCGCGCACGCAGGCGCTGGACCTGTCGAGCCTGGTCGGCGCCGCCCCGCAGACCCGACTCGACGGACGGGTCGACATTGCCAGCACCGCGGCGCGCGCCCCGGTGCGCGCCAGCGCTGTCATCGACAACCGCCTGCCGGGGCGACTGAACGAGCGGCGCCTGCCGGTCCGGCGCATGGAACTCGAGCTCGAAGGGCGGTTCGACCGCCTGGACGACGTCGAGATCCGCCAGTTCGATCTCACCCTGGGCAGCACCGCGGGGCCGGCCGGTCGCTGGCAGGGGCGCGGTCGCTGGAAGGCACACCGGCTCGAGCTCGACAGCGCCGTGCAGGCCCTGCGCCCGCAACTGCTCGACGGCCGCGCCGCGGCCATGACACTCGGCGGCCCCTTGAAGCTGGCACTGACCGGGCTGCCGACTCCCGAAGGCACGCTCCCGGCAGACAACGTGACCCTGGGTGCGGAGGTCGAGGCCCGGCTCGAAGGCCGGCTCGACGCCCTGCCCCAGCCCGTTCAGCTGAACCTGGAGGGCAGCGCCGATGCACGCCGGATCGAGGTTCGACGCCTGGTCGCGCGCTCGGGCAGCGCGCTGGCCGAACTGCAGCTGCGCGCCTCGCGCAGCACCACCTCGGCGCCGTGGCAGATCGCCAGCAACGGGACGCTGGCCGACTTCGACCCCCTGCCCTGGTGGCCCGGCGAGGCGGGATCCGCGTGGCGCCAGGGCGGGCACCGACTCTCGGCACGCTGGGAGTTCGACCTCGCCACCCCCGCGCACGCCGACCGGCTGGCCCCGCTCGAACTCGCGCAGCGGCTGGCCGGCACCGGCAAGCTCGAGATCCGCGAGTCGCGACTGGCCGGGGTGCCGCTGCAAGCAGACCTGACGCTCAGCCAGTCGCCGGCCGACCGCGAGACGCCGAACGCGCTGAGCGCCAGCCTCGGGCTCGGTGGCAACCGCCTGACCGTGCAAGGCAAGGGCAACCCCGCCGGCGGCGGCGCGTCGGACCAGTGGCAGGCCGAGCTGCAGGCCGGCGCCCTGCCCGCCCTGGCGCCGGTGGCGCGGCTGCACCCGGCACTCGAGGGCTGGCTGCCGCAGCAGGGCAGCGCCGAGGGCAGTGCCACGCTGCGCGGCCGCTGGCCGAGCTTCGCCAGCCAGGGTCGCATCGCCGCCCGCCGGTTGCAGGCGGGCACGCTCCAGTTCGAGACGCTGGACGCCCAGTGGCAGTTCGACACCGTCAGCGATCGCCCGCTGGCCGTGCAGGCCGAAGCCACGCGGCTGCGGCTGGGTGCACAGCGCGCCGAGCGTCTTCGGGCCGAGATCCAGGGCACGCCGTCGGCCCATCGGCTGGAACTGCGAGCGGCGATCCCGGTGGCACCGCCGGCCGTCGCCGGGCAGTTCTTCGGCCTGGAGCCCGGCTCCGGCACGCGTGCGCTGCTCCAGGGCGAAGGCAGCTGGCGGCGCGACGGCTCGGGCGGTGGGGCATGGAGCGGCCGCATCGCACGTCTGGCCGCAGGCGCCTGGGACGGGCGCTCGCTGGGAAGCGAAGTCGCCGGCGACTGGATCGAGGCGCGCGACCTGCGCGGCGAAGTCCGCATCGGCTCGCGCGGCGACCTCGAGCGCATCACCGCCGCCGCAGGCAGCGCACGCCTGGCGGACACCGTGACCCTGCGCTGGGACGACGTCGAGGCCGAGTTCACCGGACCGCGCACGCGCCTTTCGCTGCGGGCCGACATCGAGCCGTTCGCGGTGGCGCCGCTGCTGGCACGCTGGCAGCCCACCATGGGATGGAACGGCGACCTGCAGCTCAAGGCCAGGGTCGACGTGCGCGCCGGTGCGCGCTTCGACGCCGACATCGCCGTGGAGCGCCACGGCGGCGACCTGCGCATCAGCGACGACACGGGCACCCAGGGCCTGGGGCTCGAGGAGCTGCGGCTGGCGCTGTCGGCCCAGGATGGCACCTGGACCATCGCGCAGTCGCTGGCAGGACGACAGGTCGGCGAGGCCGCGGGTGCCGTCAGGATTCGAACCGCAGCCGAGAATCGCTGGCCGGCCGCCGACGCACCCATCGAAGGCGTGCTGCAGGCGCGCGTGGCCAACCTCGGCATCTGGGGCGCCTGGGTGCCGCCGGGCTGGCGCCTGGCGGGCGAACTCACGACCAGCGCGGCCATCGGCGGGCGCTTCGGCGCACCCGAATACACCGGCGTGCTGCGCGGCACCGGCATCGGCGTGCGCAACCTGCTGCAGGGTGTCAACGTCACCCAAGGCGAGGTCGACGTGCGGCTCGAAGGCCCGACGGCCCGCATCGAGCGCTTCACCGCACGTGGCGGCGAGGGCAGCCTCCTGCTCACCGGCGGCGCCACCTTCGGCGCCCGGCCCGTCGCCAGCCTCGCGCTTCGCGCCGACCGCTTCCGGCTGCTCGGCCGCATCGACCGCCAGCTCGTCGTCAGCGGGCGCAGCGATCTCGTGCTCGGGGGCAACGACCTTCGACTCGACGGCAGCTTCAGTGTCGACGAGGGCTTCTTCGACTTCAGCCGCGGCGACGCGCCCTCCCTCGACGACGACGTGAACGTGCGACGCACCGGCGACGCGCCTCGGGCGCCCGCGGCCCAGGCGGCCGGTGCGCCGCGGCGCAACGTCCAGATGACGGTGGACGTCAACCTGGGTGAGAAGCTGCGGCTGCGCGGCCGCGGCCTGGAGACCGCGCTGCGCGGCCAGCTGCGCCTGACCTCGCCGGCCAACCGACTGGCCGTGCACGGCACCGTGACCACCGAGGGCGGCACCTATGCCGCCTACGGCCAGAAGCTCGAGATCGAGCGCGGCATCGTCGCCTTCAGCGGCCCGCCGGACAGCCCGCGGCTGGACATCCTGGCGCTGCGGCCCAACCTCGACGTGCGGGTGGGCGTCTCGATTGCCGGCAACCTGCAGATGCCGCGGGTGCGCCTGTACGCCGACCCCGAGATGGGCGAGACCGACAAGCTATCGTGGCTGGTGCTGGGCCGCGAGCCCGACGGCCTGGGCCGCACCGACACCGCCCTGCTGCAGCGGGCGGCCGTCGCGCTGCTGGCCGGCGAAGGCGAGGCCCCCACCGACGCCCTGATGCGCGCCATCGGCCTGGACGAACTGTCCTTCCGCCAGAGCGAGGGCGAGGTGCGCGAGACCGTCATCGCCCTGGGCAAGCAGATCTCGCGCCGCTGGTACGTGGGCTACGAGCGTGGCGTCAACGCGGCCACCGGCACCTTCCAGCTCGTCTACCGCATCGCCCAGCGCTTCACCCTGCGTGCCCAGGCCGGGGAGGACAACTCGCTGGACCTGATCTGGATCTGGCGGCGCGACGAGACGCCGATCCTGCCCGTGACGCCAGCGAAGGCCAAGCCGTCTTAGTTCAAGACGAGGAACTGGCCGGGAACAGATCTGGACGCCTCGGCTTGTACTTTGGCGCGAGTAGAGCAAACCGCTCTTGACGCAGGAGGCGGCTGGGCTGACGTATCAGTCGCTCGCCGCCGACATCAGGTCGCTGGGTGAGCGCGCCACCTCGTAGCGCGCCGGGTTGTCGCCCACGCCCAGCGCCTTGAAGTGCGCCTTGCCGCATTCGATCTGGTCTCGCTCCTTGTTGCGCAGGTCGTCGTTGAACCGGCTGCTCTTGGTTTCGACCACGAAGTACAGGCGCTGGGTGCCGTCCTCGGCCACCATCAGTACGGCCCAATCGGGGTTGTAGCTGCCCAGGGGCGTGGGCACCTTGAACCAGCCGGGCAGCTTGACGTAAAGCACCACGTCGTCGCGCTTGTCCAGCTCGTCGGCAAAATCGCGCTCCACGGCAGAGTCGTACACCACGTGTTGGTAGATCGATCGCCGAGCGTCTCTGAGCATGTTGGTCAGATAACCGGTCAACTCGTTCTCGGCGAACAACTCCTGGCGCCAGAACGCCTCGTCGCCCAGGCGCTGGTAGCGGATGCCGTCCACCAGGGCCACGCGCTTGCAGCGGTTGATGATCTCGGCCGCCTGCTCGATGAACTGCTGCGGATTGCGCTTGAAGTCGTCCAGGCGCTCACACTCGGTCAGGATCTTGACCAGGCTGCGCCGCGTCAGCTGCGTGCGGTCCTGCAGGTCGGTCAGCAGGTCGGGCAGGTCGATGTCGGCCTCGTCCAGCGTCACGGTGTAGGCGCCTTCCTTCTCGCGCACCTCCACGCCGGCCTTGCCGATGCCAATCTCCGCCTTGCGCCACTGCAGCCGGGCGCGGGCGATGTGCAGGTCACGGGTCAGTGCGGCCGTGCAGTCGCGGATGAGCTTGTCGTTGTCGAACTGCACGCGGTATGTGGTCTTGTGCTTGATGCGGTCCCACAGAGCCTTGAAGTCCTCGCTCAGCGTCACGGCCTTGCCGTCGGCGCCCTTGCGCAGCGACACGGTCTCGCGGTCGTCGCGGTTCTTCACCTCGACGCGGCCAGTCACCTTGCGCAGCAGCTCGGCCACCTGGCCCCGGTAGGGCTCGAAGGCCTCGGGCAAGGCCAGCTTGCCGTCCTTCAGCGCAATCTTCAGCGAGTCCTGCACCTTGCCCTTGGCGTCGATGTGTCCGGCAGCGCGCAGGTGGTCCCACAGGGCCTTGGACTGGTCCACGCCCAGCGGGGCCACCTTGCCGTCGGGCGTGGTGATGGCGATGGTGGCGAACTGGTGCTGCTCGACGATGCCGAAGCGGATGCCCGTGTCCGCCTCGATCTCCTTCTGCAGCTGGTCCGCGAACTCCTGGTACGACTCGGTGGCAATCACCGTCAGCCGGTTCACGTCGTGCCCGTAGACGCGCTGCCCATCCTGGTTGACACACAGGCGCAGGCCTCGGCCCAGGGTCTGGCGGCGCTCGCGCTCGCTGCCCATCTCGCGCAGGGCGCAGATCTGGAAGACGTTGGGGTTGTCCCAGCCTTCCTTCAGGGCCGAGTGGGAGAAGATGAACTTCAGCGGCGTGCTGAAGGTCAGCAGCTTCTCCTTCTCCTTCATGATGAGGTTGTAGCCGCGCTCGGCGTCTGCGCGGCTGGTCTCGTTCTTCAGGCCGCCTTCCTTGTCAAGCTCTGGGTCCGCCCAGCGGCCCTTCTTGTCGATGGAGAAGTAGCCGTCGTGCACGGCGGCGGCCTCCTGCGCCAGATCCACCTCGCCGAACAGGCTCTGGAACGCCGGTAGCTTGGCCGCGCGCCGGTACTCTTCCTCGAAGATGCGGGCGTAGTCGCCCTTCACCGGGTTGCCGTCCTTGTCGTACTGACGGTAGCGCGCCACCGACTCGATGAAGAACAGCGATAGCACCTTGATGCCCTTGGGCCGCAGCAGCTTCTCCTTCTCCAGGTGCTCCTTGATGGTCCGCCGAATCATCTCGCGCTGCACGGCCAGGGCATCCACCTCGCCGTGGGCCTGCCCCAGGGCCAGGTAGACCTCGCCGCCGGGGTAGCGCAGCTCCATGAACTCTTCGCCCTTGGCGGTGTTGATCTCACCGACACGGAAGTCGGCGTACACCGCCCGCTTGGCCAGCTGCTCCAGGTCGTCGCCGTCGTTAACGGTCAGCACCTGCGGCTTGGCGCCGCTGGCCGTCTGCACGTGCAGTTCCACCTTGGCCGAGATGCCCTTCTTGTTGCTCACCTCCAGCAGCCGCACGTAGGGCTTGTTGAAGGCGTCCTCGATGGTGGCTGCTGCCACCTCGATCTGCTTGACCAGCTTGCGCTCGTAGGCGTCCACGGCATCGAGCCGGTACACCATGTGGTGCTTGTTGGCGTGGGTGGCCGAGTAGCGCAGGGTGCACAGCGGGTTCATCGCGTCCAGCGCGGCCTTGCCGGCGCCGCTGAGGCCGCCGTCCACGCTCTGCGGCTCGTCCACGATGAGGATGGGTCGCGTGGCGCGGATGAGGTCGATGGGCTTCTCGCCGCCGGTCTTCTCGCTGTCCTTGTAGAGGTTGTTCACCTCCTTCTTGTTGATGGCACCCACCGTCACCACCATGATCTGGATCGTGGCGCTGGTGGCGAAGTTGCGCACCTGGCCCAGCTTGCTGGAGTCGTACAGGAAGAAGTCCACCGGCACGCCGGCGTACATGCTCTTGAAGTGCTCCTCGGTGATCTGCAGCGACTTGTAGACGCCTTCCTTGATGGCCACCGACGGCACCACGATGACGAACTTGGTGAAGCCGTAGCGCTTGTTCAGCTCGAAGATCGTGCGCAGGTAGACGTAGGTCTTGCCGGTGCCGGTCTCCATCTCGACGGTGAAGTTGAAGTCGGCCCTCGACAGATGGCCGGTCGGCGCGAGGGCGTTGCGAAGCTGTACGCCCTGCAGGTTTTCCAGCAGTTGGTCATCCTGCAGCGTCAACCGGTTGCCCAGGCCCAGATCGGAGACCTCTTCACCGGCGATGGCCGCCTGTCGGGGCATCGTCACCGTGAACTCGGTGCGGCAGATCTCCTGGCCTCGGAAGAGGTCGCAGACTGACTCGATGGCCTGGAGCTGGTAGTCCAGGTCAGGTTCGAAGAGGAGCTTCATGAAAAAACTGGAATCCTTGGGGAGTCTGAAACCGGCACAAGCACTGTTGTGGAGTCTGAAAGGCGCTTCAGGCTCCACAACGCAGGCGCTGGCTGATCGCCCACGCGGCGGATCGATCGGGTGGGGTCAAGGCGTTTCTCCAGGTCCATGCGGCGGATCATCGCGCGCCAGCCTTGACGCATCGATGGCTGCACGCTCGCGCTCAAGCTCTGCGCGGAACTGCTCTTCAGAAGGCAGCACCAGCCGGTACTTGCTGGCGAACAATTGTTCGCTCTCGTGCAGAACCGAGTAGCGCACCACCGACTGATCCTTGTGTTCGCACAGCAGGATGCCCACCGTGGGGTTGTCGCCCTCGCCGCGCTTGAGGTCGTCGTACATCCGCACGTACATGTCCATCTGCCCAATGTCCTGGTGGGAAAGCTCGCCGGTCTTCAGGTCGATCAGCACAAAGCACTTCAGCAGGTAGTTGTAGAAGACCAGGTCGATGTAGAAATCCTTGGTCTGAGTGCTGACCCGCTGCTGCCGGGCCACGAAGGCAAAGCCCTTGCCCAACTCCAGCAGGAAGGCTTGCAGCTTGTCCATCAGTGCCTGCTCCAGGCGGGACTCCAGCAATCTGCCAGTGTCGGGCAGGCCCAGAAACTCCAGCATCACCGGATCGCGCACGAACTCGCGAGGTGCCCCGGGCAAGGCCGCGATGTTGGCTGCAGCTTCCGCGGCGACGCTGGCCTTGTCCTGGCTGACTGACAGCCGCTCGAAGTAGAGGGTGCCAATCTGCCGGTCCAGCGCGCGGGCGCTCCAGCCGCAGGCCACGGCCTCGTGGGCGTACCAGGCGCGTGCCTGGGGATCGGACACGCGCGACAGCATGCGGTAGTGCGTCCAGCTCAATTCGTGACGCAGTGCGTCACGAATTGGGAAGGCCTTGTAGAACGTGCGCATGTAGCGCAGGTTGGACGCATCGAAGCCCTTGCCAAAATCCGCCGTCAGCGCTTGCGCCAGCCTGGGAATGAGCTTGTCACCGTAGGCCGCACGCGCCTGCCCGTGCTGTTCGAACTCCACGATGTGCCGCCCCACCTCCCAGCAGGTGTGCACCTGCACCACGTCCACCGCGCGCAGCACCTGCCGGCGGCCTTCGGCGATGAGTGACCGCAAGCTGGCCAGCAGGCATGCCAGCGGTGAGGATGACGCCAGATCGGGATCCATGCTCACAGACTGCGCACGTTGGCAATGCCGTTCTGCTCCAGGATCGCGGCCATGTTGGTCTTGGCTACGTCGTCGGCGAAGGCACTGTCTCGGAACACGCAGGTGGTGTCGCCGGCCGGGGCCAGCTCCTTGTGCCACGCAATGATGCCGTTGGCGAGAGGTTCGACATCACTGGCTTGAATATTCGGATCCAGGCAGGCGATGAGGACGCCACCAGCAATGCTCTGAAGCTGCTTGCCAGCGACAGCTCGGGCCTGCGTTGGCACGCAAAGGTCGAGACCGAGCTTCAGCAGGAGTTCAGCCAGAACGTCGTCGTCCGTGCGGCCCGGCAACAGGTGTTCAGCGTGAGTCAGTAGACTCTCCGCCATATCGTCTGCCCCAGGGTTCCAGGCACGGATGTTGGACGAGTCCAGCTTGAAGACACGAAAACCGAAGTCACCACCAAATAGTGGGTTTGCAGCGCGAACCTTTGCAGCAGCACGACGAATGCGTTCCTTCGTCAAGTCTGCGATCGACTTGAAGCCTGGTCTCTGCATCGGCTCTGGCAACTGGACGACGATGAACCTCCGCTTTGCGTTCT
>JBILNT010000122.1:0-11328 GCA_044374875.1 Rubrivivax sp. | reverse complement strand
TACATCGGCCAGAGCACCAAGATCTACGACCGCGCCACCGGCGAGGTCAGCTTCGGCCGCGTGCCCGCGGGCTCGGTGGTCGTCAGCGGCTCGCTGCCCTCGGCCGACGGCAAGTACAGCCTGTACTGCGCGGTGATCGTCAAGAAGGTCGACGCGCAGACACGCGCCAAGACCAGCATCAACGAGCTGCTCCGCGCGTGAGCGCGCCCGACCCAGCGAAGGGAAACGGGATGTCGGGCAACATGGAGCGGGTGCTCCGCCTGATGGCGGAGAAGAACGCGTCCGACGTCTACCTGTCGGCAAACACGCCGATCCTCATCAAGATCCACGGGCAGATCCTGCAGTTCTCCGATCAGGTATTGCAGCCGCCCCAGGTGCGGCGGCTGCTGGCCGAGCTGCTGACGCCTCAGCAGCTGGAGGAACTGGACGACACCGGCGAGCTCAATGTGGCCATCGGCATCTCGAAGGTCGGCAGCTTCCGCCTCTCGGCCTTCAGGCAGCGCGGCTCGATCGCCGCCGTGTTCCGCTGCATCCCCTTCGACATCCCCGACCTCGACTCGCTGGGCGTTCCGCCGATCCTCTCCGAGCTGGTGCTGGAACAGCGTGGCCTCGTGCTGATGGTCGGCGCCACCGGCACCGGCAAGAGCACGACACTGGCAGCGATGCTCGAGCGGCGCAACCAGCAGGTGGCGGGACACATCCTCACGATCGAGGACCCGATCGAGTTCCTGTTCAGCAACAAGAAGTCGGTGGTCAACCAGCGCGAGGTCGGCCGCGACACCGCGTCGCTGCAGATCGCGTTGAAGAACGCGCTGCGCCAGGCGCCGGACTGCATCCTGATCGGCGAGATCCGTGACCGCGAGACCATGACGGCGGCGATCTCTTACGCGCTGTCGGGGCACCTGGTGCTGGCCACGCTGCACGCGAACAACAGCCACCACGCGCTCGGCCGCATCCTGTCCTTCTACACCCCGGAGTCGCGCCCGTCGCTGCTGTCGGACCTCGCCTCGGGCCTGCGCGCCGTCGTCTCGCAGCGCCTGCTGCGCGCCATCAACGGCGGACGCGTGCCGGCCGTCGAGGTGCTGCTCAACACCAAGCTCGTCTCCGACCTGATCGAGAACGGCGACCTCTCAGGCGTCAAGGAAGCCATGGAGAAGTCGATGGCGCAGGGCTCGCAGACCTTCGAGCAGGATCTCGCCAGGCTGATCACCGAGGGCGTGATCTCGCGCGAGGAGGCGCTGATCAACGCCGATTCGCCCACCAACCTGCTGTGGCGTCTGCAGAACGATCTGACGCCGCCGTCGCGCAACGGCGCGCCGAAGAAGCAGGAGGAACCCGACGGGCCCAGCTTCACCGAGATCACGCTCGACGTCGGGCCCGAGACCTCGCGCAGCCCGCTGACCATGCCGTGGGCGCAGGGGAAGAAATGAGCAAGGCGCTGCAACTGGCCGAGGCGCTGATCGCTCGGCGCTCGGTCACCCCCGACGACGGCGGCTGCCAGGACCTGCTGCGATCGCACCTGGCGCCGCTGGGCTTCGAGTGCGAGACGCTGGCTTGCGGCCCCGACCACTTCCGAGTGACCAACCTCTGGGCGCTGCGCCGCGGCGCGCGGCCGGGCCCGCTGCTGGCCTTCGCCGGGCACACCGACGTCGTGCCCAGCGGTCCGCTCGAGCGCTGGACCAGCGACCCCTTCGTTCCCTCGTACCGCGACGGGCGCCTGTACGGCCGCGGCGCCGCCGACATGAAGACCTCGATCGCCGCGATGACCGTTGCCATCGACGAGTTCATCGCCGCGCACCCCGGCCACGCCGGGGCCATCGGGCTGCTGATCACCAGCGACGAGGAAGGCCCGTCGGTCGACGGCACGGTGCGCATGGTCGAAGCGCTCGAGGCTCGCGGCATCCGCCTCGACGCCTGCATCGTCGGCGAGCCGACCTCGGTCGAGCGCCTGGGCGACATGATCAAGAACGGCCGCCGGGGCACGCTCTCCGGCAAGCTGGTCGTCAAGGGCGTGCAGGGCCACATCGCCTACCCGCACCTGGCGCGCAACCCGATCCACGAGTTCGCGCCCGCGCTGGCCGAACTGGCCGCGACGCGCTGGGACGACGGCAACGCCTTCTTCCCGCCCACGAGCTGGCAGGTCAGCAACATCCACGGCGGCACCGGGGCGACCAACGTCATCCCGGGCGAGCTGGTGGTGGACTTCAACTTCCGCTTCAGCACCGAGTCGACGCCCGAGGCGCTGAAGGCGCGCCTCGTCGAGATCCTGCAGCGCCACCGCGTCGAGCACGAGATCGCCTGGACGCTCGGCGGCATGCCCTTCCTGACGACCCCGGGAAGCCTGTCCAACGCGCTTTCGGGTGCCATCCAGGCCGAGTGCGGGATCCGCCCCGAGCTGTCGACGACCGGCGGCACCTCGGACGGCCGCTTCATCGCCCGCATCTGCCCGCAGGTCGTCGAGTTCGGTCCGGTCGGCGCGTCGATCCACAAGATCGACGAGCACGTCGAGGCCGCCGACGTCGAGCGGCTGAAGAACATCTACCTCGGCACGCTGGAGCGACTGCTGGCATGACCGTCCTCGAGCTGATCGAGCGCTGCAGCGCCCGCCTCGACGAGGCGGGCGTTTGCTTTGGCCACGGCACGACCAACGCCTTCGACGAAGCCGCGTGGCTGGTGCTGTGGAAGCTCGGGCTGCCACTGGACGGCCTGGACGATTTCGCCAGCCGCACGGTCGACCACGCCGGTGTGCAGGCCGCCACCGCACTCGTCGACGAACGCATCCGCAGCCGCCGCCCCGCCGCCTACCTGACGAGCGAGGCCTGGCTGCAGGGTGTGCCCTTCACGGTCGACGAGCGGGTGATCGTGCCGCGCTCGCTGATCGCCGAGGTGCTGGCCGAGGGGCTGGTCGACGCCTGGCTGGGGCACGACCCGGCCCGCGTCCTCGACCTGTGCACCGGCAACGGCAGCCTGGCCGTGCTGGCGGCGATGGCCTGGCCGCAGGCGGAGATCGACGCCTGCGACCTGTCGTCAGACGCGCTCGCCGTGGCGAGGCTGAACGCCGATCGACACGCGCTGGCCGGGCGTATCGCGTTGCTGCAGGGCGACGGCCTGGCGGCGGTGACCGGCCGGAGCGCGTACGACCTGATCCTCTGCAACCCACCCTACGTGAACCGCTGCTCGATGGCCGCCCTGCCGCCCGAATACCTTGCCGAGCCGGCGCTGGCCCTCGACGGCGGCGAGGACGGCATGGACTTCGTGCGCGCCCTGATCGTCGCCGCACCCGGCCACCTCGCGCCGGGCGGCGTGCTGGTCCTGGAGATCGGCCACGAGAAGCCGCACTTCGACGCCGCCTTCCCGCGTCTGGAGGTCGTCTGGCTGCCCTGCAGCGGCGGCGACGAGCAGGTGCTCCTCGTCACCCGCGAGGCACTGGAGGCCGCGCGATGATCACGCTGCGCGAGATCACGCTGCGCCGGGGCACCAAGGTCGTGCTCGAGGGCGCGTCGCTGACCCTGCATCCCGGTGAGAAGGTCGGCCTGGTCGGCCGCAACGGCGCCGGCAAGTCCAGCCTCTTCGCCCTGCTGACCGGCGTGCTGCACGCCGACGCCGGCGACGTCGAGATCCCGCCGCGCTGGCGCATCGGCGAGGTGGCGCAGCAGATGCCCGAGACCTCCGAGGGCGCCACCGAGTTCGTGCTGCAAGGCGACCAGCCGCTCCAGGAAGCGCAGCGCGCGCTGGCGGCGGCCGAGGCCTCGGGCGACGGCGTGGCGCTGGCCGAGGCGCACGTGGCGCTCGACGAGGCCGGCGCCTTCGACGCCCGCTCGCGCGCGCAGGCGCTGCTGCTGGGCCTGGGCTTCCGCATCGACCAGCTCGACGCACCGGTCGACGCCTTCAGCGGCGGATGGCGCATGCGCCTCCAGCTGGCCCGCGCGCTGATGAACCCGTCGGACCTGCTGCTGCTCGACGAGCCCACCAACCACCTCGACCTCGACGCGCTGGTCTGGCTGGAAGCCTGGCTGCAGCGCTACGAGGGCCTGATGGTGGTGATCAGCCACGACCGCGAGTTCCTCGACGCGGTGACGCGCGTGACGGTGCACCTCGACGAAGGCAAGCTCGTGCGCTACGGCGGCAACTACACCGCCTTCGAGGCCATGCGCGCCGAGCGCATCGAGCAGGCCCAGGCCGCGTTCGCGAAGCAGCAGGATCGCATCGCGCACCTGCAGCGCTTCATCGACCGCTTCAAGGCCAAGGCCACCAAGGCGAAGCAGGCGCAAAGCCGCGTCAAGGCCCTGGCGCGGATGGAGAAGCTCGCGCCGGTGCTGACCGCCAGCGACTTCAGCTTCGAATTCCGCGAGCCGCAGAACCTGCCCAACCCGATGCTGGCCTTCGACGACGTGGCCTGCGGCTACCCGGCCTCCGACCCGGGGGGCGCGCCGCTCGTCGTGCTGCGCGGCGTGGAAAGGTCTGTGCTGGCCGGCCAGCGCATCGGCATCCTGGGCGCCAACGGCCAAGGCAAATCGACCCTGGTGAAGACCATCGCCCACCTGCTCGCGCCGGTGGGCGGCCGCATCACCGAGGGCAAGGGCCTGGTGATCGGCTACTTCGCCCAGCAGGAGCTGGACGTGCTGTCGCCGGCCGACGGCCCGCTGATGCACATGGTGCGCCTGGCGCGCGACGTCGGCCCGCCCGGGCGCGAGCAGGAGCTGCGCGACTTCCTCGGCACCTTCCGCTTCACCGGCGAGATGGCCGCGCAGCCGGTGGGCACGCTCTCGGGCGGCGAGAAGGCGCGGCTGGTGCTGGCGATGCTGGTCTGGCAGCGGCCCAACCTGCTGCTGCTCGACGAGCCGACCAATCACCTGGACCTCACCACGCGCGAGGCGCTGTCCATCGCGCTCAACGAGTTCGAGGGCACGGTGATGCTGGTCAGCCACGACCGGGCCCTGCTGCGCGAGACCTGCGACGAGTTCTGGCTGGTCACGCGCGGCGGCGTGCGCCCGTTCGACGGCGACCTCGACGACTACCAGCGCTGGCTGCTGGAGGTCTCGCGGGCCAACGCCCGCGGCCTGCCGTCGCCGGAGCCGCCGCGGCCCGGGCCGGCCGTGACCGAGACGCCCGCCCCAGCCCCAGCCGCGGCCCCACGCCCTGCCGCCGAGACGCCCGGCGCCGGCCGTGACGACCGCAAGGCGGCCAAGGTGACACGAGCGAAGCTGGCCGAGACCACCCGCCCGCTGCGCATCGAGCTGCAGCGCATCGAGTCGCGCCTGGCCACGCTTTCGGCCGAGAAGGCCGAGGTCGAGTCGCTTGTGTCGGCCCCTCGGACGCCGGCCTCGGAGTTCGCCGAGCTCGGCCGGCGGCTTCATCACGTTGCCGCCGAGACCGCTATGCTCGAGGAGCGCTGGCTGGAACTGCAGGGCGAACTCGAGTCGCTGGGCACCGCCGGCTGATCCCCACCCAACCGCTCACATCACCCATCACGGAGCACAGCATGTCCATCGACCAGGCCATCTACACCGGGCGTTCCACCTCCACCGGCGGCCGTGCCGGCACGACCGAGTCGTCCGACGGCCGCATCCGCCTGCAGCTCTCCACGCCCAAGGCGCTCGGCGGCGACGACGGCCCGGGCACGAACCCCGAGCAGCTGTTCGCGTCGGGCTACTCGGCGTGCTTCATCGGCGCGCTCAAGGCGGTGGCCGCACGCGAGAAGGTCAGGTTGCCGGCCGAGGTGAGCATCACCGCCGACGTCGCCATCGGCCCGATGACCGGCAAGGCCGGCGCGTTCAACATCGCCGTGGCAATGCAGGTCTCTATTCCCGGCATGGACAAGGCCGCTGCAGAGGCACTCGTCGCCGCGGCCCACCAGGTCTGCCCCTACTCGAACGCCACCCGCGGCAACGTCGACGTGCAGCTCAGCGTGGCCTGATCACGCCGCGCGCGCGAGCAGCTCCAGCAGCAGCTCGACGCGCGTCTTGAACGGCCCGAGCGCCCCCGCGTCGGGCCACTCGCCGCCGCCCACCACGCGCCCGGCGAGTCCGCGCGACGCCCGCCTCACCGCCACGCCGCGCTGCACCGCACGGCGCAGCGCTGCAGCCAGATCGTCGTGGACCGTGGCGTTGCCGGTACCGGCCACGACAAGGCCCTGCACTCCCGCGGCCACCAGCGCATCGACCGCAGCGCCGCGCGCACCCGCCGCGCTGACGACGATCTCGACCCAGGGCCATTGCGCGGGGTCGAGGGCGACGCGGCCGAGCCCCAGCGCCTCGCCTTCGGGCCAGGGCCGCAGCACGCGCAGCGACCCTTCCTCGACCAGCGCCAGCGGCCCTGCGTCGCCGCCGTCGAAGGCCTCGACCCGGTAGCCATGCACCTTGCGCACGTCGGCCGCGCCCCAGACGCGACCCGACAGCACGGTCACGACCCCACGCGCGCCCTCGCCGCGGGCGACCGTGACGGCATCCATCAGGTTCTGGGGTCCGTCGGCCGACAGCGCGGTGGCCGGGCGCATTGCCGCCGTCAGCACCAGGGGCTTGACTGGCGCGAGCACGCGCTGCAGGAACCAGGCGGTCTCCTCGAGCGTGTCGGTGCCGTGCGTGACCACCACTCCCCCGACCTCGGGCCTCGCCAGATGCGCTGCGCAGCGCCCGGCCAGGCGCTGCCAGGTCACGAAGTCCATGTCCTTGCTGTCGAGCTGCGCGACCTGCTCCGCCTCGAGCCGCTGCCCGGCCAGCGTGGGCACGCAGGCCAGCAGCGACGCCACGTCGAGCTGGCCCGAGCGGTAGCCGGTGTGGTCGCCGACCGACGACGCGGTGCCGGCGATGGTGCCGCCGGTGCCGAGGATGACGATGCATTCGCCGCGGTTTTGCATTTGCTTGGAATCTGGATGAAAATACAGTGACTGGATGCCTACACAGGCCTGTCGATGAAACGGCGGCGCGTGCAAGCCCCGCCACCGCCACCCTGGAGAGATCCGCGCATGAACGAAGGCCCGAAGCTCACGCCCCGGCAGCAGCAGATCCTGGAGCTGGTGCAAAGCGCGATCGAGCGCACCGGCGCCCCACCGACCCGCGCCGAGATCGCCGCCGAACTCGGCTTCAAGTCGGCAAACGCCGCCGAAGAGCACCTCCAGGCCCTCGCGCGCAAGGGCGTGATCGAACTCGTGGGCGGCACGTCGCGCGGCATCCGCCTCAAGTCTGACACGTTGCGCGCGCTGCATGAGGCGCGCGTGTCGGGCTACGGCAAGCAGTTCAGCCTGCCGCTGCCCAGCCTGGCGCAACTGACGCTGCCACTGGTCGGCCGCGTGGCCGCGGGCAGCCCGATCCTGGCCCAGGAACACGTCGACCAGACCTACGTCGTCGAAGCCGGCATGTTCCCGCGCCGGCCCGACTACCTGCTCAAGGTGCGCGGCATGAGCATGCGCGACGCCGGCATCCTCGACGGCGACCTGCTCGCGGTGCAGAAGGCCGACGACGCGAAGAACGGCCAGATCGTCGTCGCCCGGCTGGGCGACGACGTCACGGTCAAGCGGCTGCGGCGCACCAAGGCCGGCATCGAACTGCTGCCCGAGAACCCCGAATTCGAGCCCATCCTGGTTCCCGCCGACAGCGACTTCTCGCTCGAGGGCATCGCTGTCGGGCTGATCCGCAACAACATGCTGACCTGAGCATGGGCAGCACACGCGAACTGCACCCGCAGGGGCACCTTCCGCTGGTGCGCGCCGCCGCCCGGGGCAAGCCCCGGGGCCCGAACGGCGTCGCGCTGTGCCCGGCGCCGACGCCGCGGCCGCCGCGGGCCCCGAGGCCGCTGAAGGCCCGCAGCGCCAACGAGTGCGAGGTGCTCGAGCAGCTGCCGAACATCGGCCCGTCGATCGCCGGCGACCTGCGCCGGCTGGGCGTCGTGCATCCCCGCGACCTGGCCACCTGCGACCCGATGCAGCTCTACCAGGGCCTGTGCCGCCTCACGGGCAAGCGCCAGGACCCTTGCGTGCTGGACACCTTCATCGCGGCGACCGAGTTCATGCGTGGCGGCGAGCCGCAGCCGTGGTGGACTTTCACGGCCGAGCGCAAAGCGCGGTACGGGGTGGTCTGAGAGCCTGAGAGTCTTTCCCCCATGCCCGCCTTGCACCCCAAAACACCCCGTCTCGTCGTTGCAAATCCGCGCCATAGCCCGAGCTATGGCTGTGGTTTGCGCCTAGATACGGGGCGTCTTGGCGCGCCTTTCGGCCACGGCGGAAAAACTCTCAGGCTCTGAGAGCCTGAGAGCCGGCCCGATGGCGGCCCCGGGGCGGCCCAAGGGCGGTTTCGCCTCGACGGGCAGGCTGGGCGCCGGGCCCGCGGCACTACGGCACCGGCGGCGCCTGCCGCGTGCCATCAGGGCTGCAGCCTGAGCGTGGCGACGGCTGCTCCCCCCGCCCACAGCGGCACGAACTCCACCGCCACCCAGGGCTCGACGAAACTGCCGTAGTGCGCCGAGAACGGGTTGCCGCTCTGTCCCGTCGAGTGCATCACCCGGGAACGCCTCGGGTCGCCCAGGTCGTAGAGCGCGCGAAGGCTGGGGCCGTGTTCGTTGAGGTACAGCTCGCCCGTGGCCGGGTCGGGCTGCAGCGACACGCGTGCCACGTTGACCGTGTAGGTGTCGCCGCCCACGGGCGCCCTCAGCTCGAACAGCGGCGCCAGCGCCTTGACCCGGCTGAAGGGGCGATGCGAAGAACGCGCCTGGTGGACCGCCCCCCAGCGCCAAGCAGCGACGTCGCTGCCGTGCGCCGCCTGCAGCTCCGCCAGCGCGAGGTCGAGCGCCCGGTCGGACATGCGTGCACAGGTCTCGCGCTCGGGGGTGCCGCGGTCGTCGCACCAGTCCGCGGCGTCGCGCTGCAGCACGCCCTCCAGGGCATCGCGGAAGGTCGAGCCCACCGGGGATCGCGTGCCGAAGGCGCGACCGAACAGCGGTTCACCCAGGTCGTCCGCGAAGACCAGCGTCGTCAGGTGCCGTGACCACGCCCAGAAGATCAGCGGCTCCGGCGCGTCGACGCGCATGATCCCGTCGAAGCGCGCCATGCGCTCGGCGGCCTGCGGGGCCAGGGGGTGGCTGGCCTGCGCACGCTTGAGCCACGGCAGCAGTTCGAGCGCGGCGAGCGACTTCTGGTCGGCCTGGATGGCGCGCAGGCTGTCCAGGTCGTGCTTCGGCCGGGCATCCAGCAATTCGGAGATGCGGCGCATCCGGTACGGTGCTGCCCACTGGCTGGTCAGGAAGTGCGGGTAGTCCGGCCCGTGGATCCGCTGGTTGGCGGTGGCGATCCAGCCGCGCGCGGGGTCGAACTCCCGCGGCGTCTGATCGGCAGGAATCCAGCCGTCCCAGTCGTAGCGCGCATCCCACCCTGGCGCCGGAACCAGTCCGCGCAGGTCGTTCTCGGGCTTGCGCAGCGGCACGCGGCCGGCAGCGACAAACCCGATGCGCCCGGTGCGGTCGGCGACGACCATGTTCTGCATCGGCGCCACCCAATGCGCCGACGCGGCGACGAACTCGTCGACCGTGCGCGCGGCGGCAAACCCCAGCCCGGCCTCGATGGAGCCGGCGTCGGCCTCGAGCGCCGTCCAGCGCAGCGCCAGCGCATAGGCAGGCTGCTCGCGCACGCCCGTCAGGCCCTGGGTCGCAGCGGTGTCGGCATCGGAGATCACCGGACCGTGGCGCGTGCGGCGCACCGTGATCGGGATCTCGCTGCTGCCCTTGACGCGGATGACCTCGCTGCGCGTCTCGAAGCGCGCCCACCCCTGCGGGGTCTGGTACATCGTGGGGTCGCCCGGCTTGATGCGCTCGAGGTAGAGATCCTGGACGTCAGGGCCGGTGTTCGTGAAGCCCCAGGCGATGTGATCGTTCTGGCCCAGAACCACCATGGGCACGCCGGGCAGCGTGGCGCCCGCCACCCTGCCCTGCGGCGTCTCCAGGCGGGCGAAGTACCAGAGCGCCGGTGCGCCCAGGCCGAGGTGGGGGTCGTTGGCCAGCAGCGGGGCGCCGGTCGCGCTGCGCGAGGCGCCGACGACCCAGTTGTTCGAGCCCACGCCCTCGACGCCGGACTCCGGGGCGTGCAGCAGGGCGTGACGGCCCAGTGTCGCGTCGATGCCGAGCGCGCGGAACATCTGCGCGTAGTCGGCCGTGACGAGCGGCGCGTCCCCGGGATAGGGCGGGACGAGCTGGTTGACCTGCGGCACGCCGAACTTCAGCGCCAGCCGCATGCGCTTGAGTTCCATCGTCCAGTTGCCGCCCAGGTCCCAGGCCATCATCGTGACCCAGGCCAGGCTGTCGAGCGGGTCCCAGGGCTCGGGGCGCACGCCGAGGATCAGGAACTCGGGCGGCAAGGCCCTCGGGTGTTCGAGCAGCACCGCGTTGACGCCTTCGGTGTAGGCCGCCAGCAGCTCGCGCGCTGCCGGCGACAGCCGCTCCCACTGGGCGCGGGCCGCATGGCGGACGCCCAGCGCTCGCAGGAAGCGGTCCGTCTCGACGGCCGTCGCGCCGAAGGCCTCGGCCAGACGGCCGGCGCCGATGCGGCGCTGGGTCTCCATCTGCCAAAGACGGTCCTGCGCGTGCGCCACGCCCAGTCCGAAGGCGGCGTCGCGCTGGCTCGCGGCGCGGATCGTCGGAATGCCGTGGCCGTCGCGCTCGATCGTGACTTCGGCACGCAGGCCCCGCACCTTCAGCACCCCGTCGGTGACCGGGAGGCTGCGCTGCCCGTAGATCCACAGCGCGCCGGCCGCCGCCACCAGCAACGTCAACACGGCAACGAGCCCCCGCCACAACCACTTCATCGCGTTCCCCTCGCACGCTGGCGCCTTTCAGCAGGTTAACCCCGAGCATCACGCCACGCCATGGGGGCCGCCCGGGGCTCGCGGCGACGATGGAACTGACCCGCTATCGCTGGCCTGTTCGCGACATCGATGTCGGCCATCGCCCGCGAGACTTGCTCAGGTCGGACAAGTCGTGTCCGATATCACGATCATGAAGGCCCTGCGTCTGTTCACCGCCTCGCGCTCGAGCACCCACACCACGCTACCGGCCCTCAACAGCCGGGTCGAGGTCTGCCCGCCGTCGCTGCGCCACGCCCCCACCGGCACATGGCAGCGAATGAAGTTCTGGCTGCTCGCACCGGCTCCGCACGAGGCCGCGCCGCCGCTGACCCGGCTGCCGGCCGTTCGCGAAGACTTCCTCGTCGCCATCGCAGACGTCCGCGCCCAGGATCGCCAGTCACTGGAGCGCGACATCCACGGCACGCGCTCGCTGCGCGAGCTCTGGCACCTGCGCGCCGCTGTCTATCGCGTCGTGGCCGTCGCCCACAGCCAGTCGGAGGCT
>JBILNT010000001.1:0-77063 GCA_044374875.1 Rubrivivax sp. | reverse complement strand
CGACTCGACCTCCTGCTGGCCAGCGGCGGCAGCATGGGGCGCAGCCTGGGGCTGCCCTCCGACGACGGTGGCTACCAGCTCTTCCGCAACGTGGCCAACACCGGCCACCACTGGCTGATGATCGACCTGCAGGGCACCCGGTCGAACCGCGACGGCATAGGCGCGATCGTGACGGTCACCGCGGGCGGCATCACGCAGACCCGCGTGCAGGACGGTGGCGTTCACCACCGCTCCCAGAACCATGCACGGCTTCACTTCGGGATGGGGAAGAACCCCGAGGTGGAAAGGATCACGGTGCGCTGGCCAAGCGGCACGGTTCAGGCACTGGCGGGCGTGAAGTCCGACCAGGTGCTGCGCGTCGTGGAGCCGCCGGGCGCATCGCCCTGAGGCGAGATGCACTCCACACCATTCGCGTCAAGAAGCATGACACCGGGCACACACCGCCACGTCGCGAGCCAGTTCGTCCGATTCGCAGGGGTCGGCGCCGTGGGTACCGCCGCCCATTACGCAGTGCTCGTGGCGCTCGTGGAAGTCGCGGCCATCGATGAGGTGGTCGCGTCGACAGCGGGTGCCGCCATCGGCGCGGCCGTGAACTACGTCCTGAATCGACGCTTCACGTTCGAGAGCAGCGCCGCCCACGGGCCCGCGCTGGTCAAGTTCTTCACCGTGGCTGGCGCCGGCCTGGGGCTGAACTGGATGCTCATGCGAGTGCTGACGTCGGCTCTGGCCGTGCACTACCTCGTGGCGCAGGTCCTGTCGACTGCCGCGGTACTGGCGTGGAACTTCACGGCCAACCGTCTCTGGACTTTCGCGGACGGCACGTCGGCAGCCCGGGGCCGGACGCCCCGATCGAAGGAACGGCGGTGACACGCTCGTCCTCATGGCGGGCCGCCTTCGCAGGCGCTGCCGTACTGGCGGTGATCGCCTGGGCGCTGTCGCTCGCCTCAGAGCAGGCGAGATTCATCGTCGGCAACGATGCCATCGGCTACATCACTCACGCCAGGAACTTCATCAGCGCAAAGGGATTGGTCGGCACGCCCAACGAACTGGAGTTCCCCGATGCCGATCTCGCGCCGACGCGATATCACCCTCCCGGCTTCCCGCTGCTGATCGCCGGCGTCAGCCAATCGGGGCTGTCGGTGACAGCCGCGGCCGTGGCGGTGTCGCGCGTGTCGTGGGTGCTCCTGCCCTTTGCGTTGCTCTTCGCGCTGCGCCCGATCCTGCCGGCCAGCGCCGCCCTCGCGGTGACTGCGCTGGCCGTGCTGTCGCCCGGGATCCACTTCTACGGCGCGGTCGTGAACACGGACGTCGCGACGCTCTTGCTGACATGCACGGCGACGGGACTCGTCCTGCGCGGCTTCGTCGCGCCGCGACGCACGGGATACCTCGTCATGGCGGGCGTGCTGCTGGGCACGGCCTATGCATTGCGGAACTCGGTGACCGCCTGCTACGCCGCGCTCGCCGTCACGGCGGGGGCCTTCGTTGCCTTCCGCCAGATCTCGGTCAAGGATGCCTGCGTCAACATCGGGCTGATCGCGCTGGGCAGCCTTCCGATCCTGCTGGCACTCATGGCCAGGAATCTCGCGCTCTTCGGGGAGATCCAGCCCTACGTGCTCATGGTCGGCAAGCACGGCACCCATGTGGACTCCGCCCGCGTCTACATCCAGGCCATGGCGTCCGACCTGACGGGCTCACCGTGGCTCGGCAAGATCGTGGCGTGGGATGCGATGGTCTTCGTGCTGATCGCGCTACCGCTCCTGCTGGCCATCGGCTGGCGGTTGGCGCGCCTGTGGCCTGCGCAGGATGCGACAAGGCGCTTCGCCTCGCTGCTGGCGCTCAGCTACACGGCGATGGGCGCCGCCATGCTGGTGATCGCGCACACCTTTCACGGCCTCGACTTCGGAAATCTGCTGCGGCATGCCATCCAGTACTCCTGGCTGATCCTCGCCGCCGTGGCGCTGGCGGCGTCGCCACCCGCGCCCAGAGCCCTGTCGGCGTCGCTGGCAGCCGCACTGGTCCTGGCCGCAGGGGCCAGGATGTGGTTCATCCACGACGACCTGCGCAGCGAGCGCGAACTCGCGAAGGCCTTCGAGGCGCAGCCAGCCATCGTCGAGGCCGCCACGCCGCACACCGTCACCGGCAGGATCCTCACCGATCGAATCAAGCATCGACTGGTCGCCGACGAGGCGCTCAGGCGCGAGGTCGCCAAGCTGCCGGATGGTGCGCTGATCGCGTCCAACCAGGGTCAGTTGCTGGGGTGGCTCACCGACCGCAGCGTGCGCACCCTTGCCCTGAAGAGCCTCGACGACCTCTCCTCGATGGCGTCCGCGCTGGACCATGCGGTGGGAACGATGCGCAGCGACAGGCCGGTCTACCTGGTTCTCGTGCCGGACAACCTGATCGTCCGCGCCCCGCAGGGGGCCGCCTGGAAGGAGGCCTTCGAACGGGCCATGCCCGCGACCTGGCAGACGATGGCGAAGGACACGAACCTGCTCATCGTCGCGGTGCGGCCAGCCAGCGCAGGAAAGGATCTTCGCCCATGAAGAACCTTTCGGCAGACGCGGCGAACTCGCGCAGCGCGGTGCCACCGCCGGCCAATCTGATCGTCAACGCGGACGACTTCGGCTACTTCGACCACGTCAGCGACGGCATCCTCGACTGCGTCGATGCCGGCGCCGTCACCGCGACCGGCGTCATGACCAACAGCCCGGCATTCGCCATGCACGCCGAACGGCTCCAGGAGCGCCCGGGCGTGGACATCGGTGTCCACCTGACATTGACGTCGGGCGAGCCGCTCACGCGGGAAATGAGGCATGCGACGACCCGATGGGCAGGACGCTTCCCATCCAAGTGGTCCATCGTCAAGGCCGTGATGTCCCGGCAGATCACGGGAGTCATGGTGCAAGCCGAGTGGCGGCACCAGATCGAGCGTTGCCTGTCCAGCGGCCTGCGGCCCGTCTTCCTGAATTCGCACGAGCACCTGCACATGCTGCCGCCTCTCTTCGAGCAGGTCATGGGCCTGGCCAGCGAGTTCGGCATCAGGCATGTGCGGCGCTCACTGCCCGAAAAGCCCTCGACCGCTTCTCCCGGCGCCCTGGTGAGAGACGCCGCGCTGTGGGCGCTTGGGTCAGCGACGGGAAACAGGCAGGCGGCGTCCGAGCCCAGGCTCGTGGGCATGGGCATCAGCGGCAGGATCGACCTGGCTTATCTGCGCACCATGCTCCCCAGGCTAGAGCCTGCATGCACCTACGAGTTGATGTGTCATCCAGGCCGACCCCCCCTGTCGGCGTCGATTCCGCCCGAACTGCTGGCCTATCACGGGTGGGAGCAGGAACGGTCCACGTTCACCTCGCAAGCGTTCAGGGAACTCCTGCACACGGCCAACGTCAGGCTGTTGCGCTTTCGGGATCTGGCCACCTAGGGCGTGCCGCAGCGACTGCGTTTCAGGAGAGAACCCGTGAACACTCCATCGAACGTTCGACCCGGCGAGCCGAACGAGCGCCCGTTGTTGAGCGTGGTCATGCCCGCCCATGACGAGGAGGCCGGGATCGCCAACGCCTTGCGCATCGTCGGCTCGGTGCTGGATTCGCTGGGCAGCGACTGGGAGATCGTCGTCGTCGACGACGGGAGCCGGGACAGGACATTCGCTGTCGTGAGCGAAGTGGCGCGCAGCGAAAGGAGGATCAAGGGCCTGCGGTTGAGCCGGAACTTCGGCAAGGAAGGGGCGCTGCTGGCCGGCATCTCGAGCGCTCGCGGCGATGCCGTCATCACGATGGACTCCGACCTGCAGCACCCCCCCTCGCTCATCCCGGCCATGGTCGAAGCCTGGCGCAACGGCGCGAAGGTGGTTCATGGCGTGAAGCGACAGCGGGAGGTCGACAGCGCAGCCATGAGGTTGCGGGCCCGGATCTTCAACAAGATCATCAGCAGCCTGGGCGGCATCGACATCCAGGACTCGTCCGACTTCAAGCTGCTCGATCGCCAGGTGATCGACGTCCTGACGAGCCAGTTGCCGGAGAGGCAGCGCTTCTATCGGGGGCTCGCGGACTGGGTCGGCTACTCGCGCGTCGAGGTCCCCTTCGATGTGGCGCAGCGCGCTGCAGGCAGCGGCCAATGGTCGCTCTTCGGGCTGGTGGAACTGGCTCTGACCGCCTTGGTGTCGTTCACCAGCGCGCCGCTGCGGATCATCACGATGCTGGGATTCGTCACGTTCGCTCTGGGCGCTTACCTGACCGCCGACACCTTGTGGTCCTGGGCACACGGTCGGGCGGTCTCCGGATTCGCAACCACCATCCTCACGCTGCTCATCATCGGCAGCTTCATCATGATCAGCCTGGGCGTGATGGGTGAGTACATCGCGAAGATCTACGAAGAGGTGAAGGCCAGACCCAGCTTCCTGGTCGAAGAGCGGACGTTCGAAGCGCGGGGTTGTCCGCATTTGCCGCGCGCATCCGCCGCACCTGCGGATGGCCCCGGGATTGAAGCGTCCCAGCCGGGCACCAGCGGGATGCAAGGAACGTTCACGGCGCGCAAGCCGCAGGAAGCCGCATGACCCACGGGCCCCTGCACGGCTGCCGGCCGCAGGCTGCCGAAGATGGACGCGACCTGACCGACGCAGACGCTGGCCGGTCGTGCTTCGAGCAGCGGGCCTGCCACCTTCAAGCCATTGATCACGGGAACGTCAGCCACATCGATCGCATGGACAGGCTGGCGACTTCCGAACGGCACGCATTCAACCTGGACCGGATCCAGGCTCAACCACCCGAGGTCATGCCCGTGTTCCTCAGACGCAAGCCAAAGCCCCCCAGCCACCAGCGCGCGATGGACTGGTTCAAGGCCCACATGGTGCCCGGCCAGGGCATCATCGTTCACACCCGCCAGCCCGTGCCCTACCCCGAGGTCACGGGCTACTGGATCCCCACGCTCTACCAGTGGGGTGAAACCGGACTGGCGCGCACGTGCACGCGCTGGCTGCTGTCCATCCAGCTGCCGTCGGGCGCGTTCCCCGCGCCCGACGGCGTGCCCTACACCTTCGACACCGGGCAGATCATGCGCGGCCTGTGCGCCGCCATCGACGACGTGCCCGGTGCCCGCGAAAGCCTGCGCCGCGCGGCCGACTGGATGCTCACACAGGTGGAGCCCGGCGGGCGCATGACCACGCCCTCCACCGAGCTGTGGACCGGCATTGCCAGCGACCTGATCCACACCTACGCGCTGCCGCCCCTGCTGTGGGCCGGGCAGCTGCTGGGCGAGAAGAAGTACGAGGACGCCACGCGCTTCGTGCTCGACCACTACAAGCGCCAGCCCGAGCTGGTGCCGTTCAACCGGCTGTCGCACTTCCATGCCTACGCGATGGAGGCGCTGACCGAACTGGGCGAGATGGGCCTGGCACGCCAGGGCATGGCCGACGTGGCCCGCGTGCAGCGGCGTGACGGCAGCATCCCTGCCTACCCCGACGTGGAGTGGGTGTGCTCCACCGGCATGGCGCAGTACGCCATCGTCTGGTACGTGCTGGGCGAACGCGAGCGGGCCGACCGCGCGATGGCCTTCCTGGAGAAGATCCAGAACCCTTCGGGCGGCTTCTTCGGCAGCTACGGCAAGGGCGCGAAGTACATCGCGGGCGGCGAGATCAGCTGGGCCAACAAGTACTTCCTCGACGCCTGGCGACTCAAGCGCCAGGCCGCGGAGGCCGCCCATGCTTAAGGTGCTGACGGTCTTCGGCACGCGGCCGGAGACGATCAAGATGGCGCCGCTCATCGCCGAGCTGGAACGCCACCCCGGGCGCATCCGCAACCGCAACTGCCTGACCGGGCAGCACAAGGACATGGTGGCGCCGCTGCTGCAGCTGTTCGGCATCCGCGTGGACCACGACCTGGCGCTGATGCGGCCGAACCAGACGCTCGAGCACATCACCGTGGCAGTGCTGCAGGCGGTAGGCCGCATCCTGCGCGAGGAGGAGCACGACCTGGTGCTGGTGCAGGGCGACACCACCACGTCGATGGCGGCGGCGCTGGCGGCCTTCTACGCCGGCGTGAAGGTGGGCCACGTGGAAGCCGGGCTGCGCACCTTCGACAAGTACCAGCCCTACCCCGAGGAAAGCAACCGCAGGATGATCGACGCGGTGGCCGACCTCTTCTTCGCGCACACCGGCCTCGCGAAGCAGCACCTGCTGAACGAAGGCATCCGCGAAGACGCCGTCGAGGTGACGGGCAATACGGTAATCGACGCGCTGCTGGACGTGGCCGCGCGCCCGTTCGACCCGGCCGGCACGCCGCTGGCAGCCGTGCCCTTCGACACCCGCAAGGTGATCCTCGTGACCGCGCACCGGCGCGAGAGCTTCGGCGGGCCGTTCGAATCGCTGTGCACGGGCCTGCGCGACCTGGCCCGCGGCTACCGCGACGAGGCCGTGCTGGTGTACCCGGTGCACCGCAACCCGAACGTGCGCGGCGTGGTCGAACGCCTGCTGGCCGGCGAACCCAACGTGATGCTGCTGGACCCGCTGGACTACCTGCCCATGGTGCACCTGATGAAGCGCTGCCACCTGGTGCTGACCGATTCCGGCGGGCTGCAGGAGGAAGCCCCGAGCCTGGGCAAGCCCGTGCTGGTGATGCGCCGGACCACCGAGCGCCAGGAAGGCGTGGCCGCCGGCACGGTGAGGCTGGTGGGCACCGAGGCCGCCGACATCGTGCGCGAGGCCTCGCACCTGCTCGACGACCCCTCGGCGTGGCAGGCGATGGCGCAGCGCGCCAATCCTTATGGCGACGGCACGGCGAGCGTGAAGACGGTCCGGCGCATCCTGCGGGACGTCGGCTTCGCATGAGGCTGGTGGCAAGTCACCCGCGCACCGACCGATGCTCTTCAATTCCTACGTCTTCATCTTCGTGTACCTGCCGCTGACCCTGGGCATCTTCTTCGCCCTGGGTCACCGCGGCAGCCGCAAGCTCGCCATCGGCTGGCTGGTGATGGCCTCGCTCGCCTTCTACAGCTGGTGGGACGCCCGGTACCTCGCGTTGATCGTGGCCTCGATCCTCGCCAACTACCTCGTGGGCACCCTGCTCGGCGACACGGCTAGGACCGCGCGGACGCGCAAGCGAATCCTCGCGGCGGGGATCGCAGCCAACCTCCTGGTCCTGGGCTACTACAAGTACTTCGACTTCTTCATCGAAAGCGCCAACAGTGCGCTGGGCACGGCGCTGGCCCCATCGGGGGTGGTGCTTCCGCTGGGCATCTCCTTCTTCACCTTCACGCAGATCGCGTTCCTGGTGGACGCCTACCGCGGCGAGGTTCGCGAGTACGACCTGACGAGGTACTCGCTGTTCGTGACCTACTTCCCGCACCTGATCGCGGGGCCGGTGCTGCATCACAAGGAAATGATGCCGCAGTTCGCGAATCCGTCGATCTTCCGCTTCGATGCCCGGAACTTCTCTGCCGGGATCACCTGCTTCGCTCTGGGCCTGTTCAAGAAGACCGTGATCGCCGACAGCCTGGCCCTGCACGCAACGCCGGTGTTCGCCGCGGCACAACGCGGCGAGGTGCTCACCACCGCCGATGCCTGGGGCGGTGCCCTGGCCTACACCTTCCAGCTCTACTTCGACTTCTCCGGCTACTCCGACATGGCCATCGGCCTGGCGCTGATGATGGGCGTGAGGCTGCCACTGAACTTCGACTCGCCGTACAAGGCCACCAGCATCATCGACTTCTGGCGTCGGTGGCACATGACGCTGTCGCGGTTCCTTCGCGACTACCTCTACATCGCGCTGGGGGGCAACCGCAAGGGTGAAGTCCGCCGTTACCTGAACCTGTTCCTGACGATGCTTCTGGGCGGCATCTGGCACGGCGCGGGCTGGACATTCGTCATCTGGGGTGCCCTGCACGGCAGTTGTCTCGTGATCAACCACGGCTGGCAGGCGTGGCGGCGCAAGTCGGGTTGGCGCGACCGCGACGCCGGCCCGATCGGAAAGGCCGCCGCCTGGCTGCTGACCTTCCTCGCCGTGGTGATCGGATGGATCTACTTCCGCGCGGCGGACGTCGCCACGGCGCACTCGGTGCTGGGCAGCATGTTCACGCCATCCGGGTGGCAGCTCTCGGGGTTCTTCGCCGCGGCCGTCATGGACACGGCGCTCGGCCGGCTTGCCACTCTGGCGGGTCTCGAGGGTGTCGCAGGTCTCCTGCTGGCTGCGGTGCTCGCCGCGGCGCTGGCCATCTGCCTGCTGGCACCCAACACGCAGGAGATCATGGGCCGCCACTACTGGACCCCCCACGGGACGCTGGAGCCGCTGCACGGCAAGCCCGAGGGCAGGTGGCGCCCCGACCTGCGCTGGGCCAGCGTCGCCGTTGCCGCGGGCACGGCCTCGCTGCTGCAGCTCAGCGCGGTCAGCGAGTTCCTCTACTTCCAGTTCTGAGGCGCGCAGGTGAAGACCGTCACGGCCGCCCGCTACCTGACGCTGCTCGCTGCCGGGACCGTGGCGTGCATGACCGCCGTCGTCTTCGCCAACTGGCTGGTCAATCCGTTCAGCCTCTTCGAGCCGCCGGAGATCCGCGGCATCAACAGGAACAAGCCGGGTTACGTGGATCACCTGAGACTGACCCACGTCTACCGCGTGAACCGGCTCGAGCCCGACTGCGTCCTGCTGGGCACGTCGCGGACGGGCCGCGGCCTCCGGCCCGATCACCCGGCGCTCAGCGGCTGGGACTGCTACAACCTGGCGCTTCCGGCGATCAGTCTGTACGAGATGCGGCGCCATCTCCAGCACGCCCAGTCGGTCAGGCCCCAGAAGCTGGCCGTGCTGTCGCTGGACTTCCGCGTGTTCAACTCGCGCCCCGACACGAGCGGCGCCTTCGTCGAGCAGCGGCTGGACGTCGACCCCGGGGGCCAGCCGCAGTCCAACCTGTTCTCCTCCCGGCTGCCCGACATGGCGTCGTCGCTGGCGTCGGGGTCGGCCCTGCTGGCCAGCATGACCAGCGTGCGCAAGCAGTCGTGGGTGAAGGACACGCTCGCTGCCAACGGCTTCTGGCTGCCCTTGACCGACGAGTACGACCATGTCCAGGCATTCCGGTCGTACACCCGCGACACGGCACGCCGGTACGCGGCGGCATCGCGGGACGAGGCGACGTACCTCGACAACATCGGTCAGTTCCGCGCGCTGGTCCGGGAAGCGCATGCACGCAGGACCGAGCTGAAGATCATCGTGCCGCCCTCCCATGCATGGCACTGGCAGACGCTCTGGTTCTCGGGACTGTGGCCTCGGTTCGAGGACATGAAGCGAACCATCGTGGCCCTGAACGAGGAGGAGGCCCTGCGAGCCGGTCGCGCGCCCTACCCGGTCTGGGACTTCAGCGGCACGACTGGCCCCGCCCTGGAAGCCGTGCCCGAGGCACCAGGGCCGCGCATGCAATGGTTCTGGGAGCCGGTGCACTTCAAGCACGCGCTGGGCGACGCGATGCTCGATGCGGTGATGGGCGGCGCGAGGCCGTCGACCCCGGATCTGGCGGGCTTCGGGGCCAGGATCGACTCGAGCTCGATCGACAGGCACCTCGAACGCCTGCGTGCGGCGCAGTCCGCCTACGAGCTGCGCAACCCGGTCGCCGTCGACCGGATTCGTCGCCTGATGGCCGAGGCCAACTCGGGGTCAGGGGAGTGAGACGGCGATGAGCACGTCCGCCCCGCGGGGGCCCTGGAAGCCAGCGCAGCAGCCATCGCTGGAGATCAGCCTCGACATCGCCCGCGGGCTGGCAGCGATGGCCGTGTTCTTCTTCCACATGCACGGCATGATCGCGGCCATCTCGCCGGCCCTGGGCTCGCTGGCCAGGATAGGGCACCTGGGCGTGCCGGTGTTCTTCGTGATATCCGGCTACTGCATGGCGGCGTCCGCATCCCGGGTGCTGGCCAAAGGCGGTTCGGCGCGGGAGTTCCTGCGAAAGAGGTTCCTGCGCATCTTCCCGCCCTACTGGGCGTCGATCGGCGTGATCCTGGCCCTGCCCTATCTGCTGGCACTCCTGAGCTGGGCAAGGACGGGCGAATTCCTGAGTCCTCGACAGCCCTGGATGACGCTCGACCTCGTCGACTGGCTGCAGTTCGTCACCTTGACCCGCGTCTTCTTCAACGAGGGACCGGGTCTGGAGAGCGCGTTCGCAGCCGTCAACATCGTCTACTGGACGCTCGCCATCGAGTTCCAGTTCTACCTCGTCATGTACGCCGCGTTGCACTGGCGAAGGCATTACAGGCCGATCCTTCTCCTGACGACCGCGCTCGGCGTGCTTGCCCTGGCCCTCCCGCAGGTCAAGTCAACGGGGCTGTTCATCGGTTTCTGGCCCATGTTCGCACTCGGACTCGGCCTGCACGGGCTGCTGGCCGCGCGCAAGACCCCCGAGGCGGTGTTCCGCCTTCGCGTCGGCGTCATCGCACCCGCGATCGCGCTCGTGCTCGTGGCCTTCGGCACCGCGCTGGCCGTCCGGGGTTCGCCTTTGCCTTGGCTGGCATCGTCCTTCGGCGACCCGGCACTCGCCTTCGCGGCACTCACGGCGGTCGTCCTGTGGCTGCTGTCCGATGCAGACCATCGACTGGCGGCGCGCCTGCGCGCAGGGCCTTGGCCGTGGAGGCTGCCGCTTCGCTTCGGAGTCTTCCTGGGCACCATCTCGTACTCGGTGTATCTGCTGCACACGAAGCTCTACCAGTTGCCGGCGACCGCGGCACGCCAGGCCTTCCCGCCGGACCATCCGACCCATGTGCTGGTGGTCGTGGCCGGTACCGTGCTGCTGTCGTGGCTCTTCTACACGTGCTTCGAGCGTCCCTTCATCAGCCGGCGGACGGTCCGTCCACCCCTGCAAAGCGCCGTCCATGCGACCCACTGAGACCCCACCGCCACGGGTCAGCATCGTGCTGCCCACCTACAAGCGCGCGCACCTGCTGCCCATGGCGATTCGCAGCGTGCAGGCGCAGACCTGCCCGGACTGGGAGCTCATCGTCGTCGACGACAACTCGCCCGACGACACGCCCCAGGTGGTGGCCGGCTTCACCGACCCGCGCATCCGCTACGTGCGCAACGAGCCGAACCTGAAGCTGCCGCGGGCACTCAACCGCGGGCACGCGCTGGCGCGCGGCGACTACCTGACCTGGACCTCGGACGACAACCTCTACGCCGAGCGCGCGATCGAGGCGATGGTCGAGCGCCTGGCCCGCGGCGACTGCGACCTGGTCTGGGCCGACCACTGGCTGTTCAGCGAGGACGACGACAACGGGCGGCCCCGCGATCCGCGGCACGACAAGCTGCCCGACACGGTGCAGCTCGAGAAGGGCAACCACATGGGCGCCTGCTTCCTGTACGCGCGGCGCGTGTTCGATGCCCTGGGCGGCTACGACCCCGAGCTCTTCCTCGTGGAGGACTACGACTTCTTCATCCGCGCCTCGAGGCAGTTCCGCTTCGCGCACATCGGCGAGCCGCTCTACTACTTCCGGCGTGACGATGCGACGCTGTACCACTCGCGGTTTGCCGACGTGAAGGCGTCGGATTTCCTGGTGCGGTTCAAGAACGGGCTGCTCGACGAGGCCGGCGTGGTGACGGCGATGGCCACGCTGCTGTTGCGCCACCCGGCGGCGCTGCGGGCGAACTGGCTGCGGTGGCTGCATCGGGCTGCCGATGGGCGCTCGTGGCGCCTGACGCGGTGGCAGCAGGAGCTTGCCTCGAGGCACCTGCATGATCGCCTGTGGCCACCCGTGCACCGCGTGCTGGTCGACTACCGTGAAGGCCGCAGCAGCTTCGGTGCAGCCCGAGATGCACTTCGCGCCCAGATGCAGTCGCTGGGCACCGTGGCGCCGGACGGCGCCTGACAGGACGCACCCGCATGCTCTGGCAGATGCTTTCCGACGCATTTCGCGGCCCGTTCGCCGCGCGACAGGCCCACGCGCGCGCGTCGGCCCGCCAGCCTTCGGTGCGCCAGGGCATCCTGGCGCTGCAGCAGGCAACACCGTCGATCGTTGCCGACGAAGGCGATGACTCGCCGATCTTCCTGCTCTCGGCAGGCTGGCGCTCGGGATCCACCATGCTGCAGCGCCTGCTGATGTCGGACCCGGGCGTGCTGATCTGGGGCGAGCCGTACGACGAGTGCGGCCTCGTGCAGGCGCTGGCAGGCACGGCGCGGGCGTTCCGTCAGGGGTGGCCGCCGAAGGACTATTTCTACGACGGGCGCCCGACCGGCGAGCTCACGGGCGAGTGGATCGCCAACCTGTTTCCTGCACTGGAAGACTGGCGACGGGGACAGCGGGCCCTGTTCGACACGATGTTCGCCGAGCCCGCGCGCAGGGCAGGAGCCGCCCGCTGGGGCATCAAGGAGGTGAGGCTCACCACGGAGCACGCCGCCTACCTGCGCTGGCTCTACCCCAACGCGAAGTTCCTGCTTCTGTACCGGGACCCTCTGGAAGCCTACCGCTCCTATTGCAGCTTCGGCCGAGGCTGGTACGACGTGTTCCCTGACCGGCCGATGCTCACGCCTGCGGCGTTCGGGAAGCACTGGCGGCTCCTGATGGAGGGCTTCCTTCGAGATGCCGAGGCGCTGGGCGCCATGCTGGTCAAGTACGAGGATCTGGCCGCCGGCAGCCTTGCCCTGGCCCGGATCGACAGCCACATGGGCATCGCCACGGACCACGCCGTCCTGCGCCGCAAGGTGCGCGGCGTCGAGGGCACGGCGGCAAGACAGAGCGCGCGCGTCAACCGGCTGGAACGCTGGCTGCTCGCGCGCGAAGTGCAACCCCTGGCACGGAGACTGGGCTATGCCTGCTGAACGAGCGCCGGAACAAGCGGAGAAGGTGCCGGTCGAGGATGACGCTGGAGCAGCCGTGACCGAGGTCGCCGTCGTCATCACGACCAGGAACAGACCAGCGCTGCTGGACGAGGCGATCGACAGCGCGCTGGCCCAGTCGATACCGCCCGCGGAAGTCATCGTCGTCGACGACGCCTCGGACCCGCCGGTCGACGAACAGGCTCTGCGGTCACGTCATGGCTGCACGGTGCGACTGCTGCGCAACGACACATCCAGGGGGTTGGCATTCAGCCGCAACCGAGGGGTGGAGGCGGCGACCGCAGGGTTCGTCGTCCATCTCGACGATGACGACCTGCTTGCCCGCAACGCGCTGTCGCGCTTGCGGCAAGCCGCGGCGCGGCATCCCGATGTCCAGACCTGGTTCTTCGGCGTGAAGGGCTTCGGCGAGCGCAGCGAGCACTTCAACGAAGTGCAGCCGGCGGGAGTGGAAAGGGTCTGTGCCGCCGCCGCCGGGCAGCGCAGCGACGACGGGGTGGTCGTCTTTGGCCAGCGGCTGTTTCCCGTGCTGCTGCACCGCGTACCCGTGGCCTTCCAGCGGGTGTTCACCCGCCGGGCCACCTGGACCGCGATCAGTCGGGCCCGTTGGCGTGTCTACATGGGTGACCCCGCGGTCGCGGACGAAGAAGCCGCCAAGCTGGCGATCACCGGTACGCTGCGTGACTCGGAGTGGGCACGCTACGCGGCGGCAGTCTGCGCCCGCATCGGCTACGTCGACGATGCACTGTATCTCCAGCGTTGCGACGGCCAGGGCTACTCGTCGCAGCCCTCCCAGCAGCGCACTCACGGCTTGCAGAACCGACTCATACTCCAGAAGCTGCTGGACGGCACGAACACCCTGCCCGCCCTGGCGAAGTGGCACAGGCAGATCAAGCACGCTCTGTCGGCGTCGAACTTCGACCTCGCCTATCAGCTGAGCACGGAAGGCCGCACGGCGGAAGCGCGAGCGCTCGTGATCGACGCCATTCGACTCGATCCCCGGCCGAAGGGCATCAAGCTCTTGCTCGAGCTTCTCCTGGGGGTGCACGCGAAGCGCCGCCAGGCCATCTGGCCAACCAGGCATCCGAAGTGAAGAGGCAGCCGTGCTCGACCGCAGGCTCACGGGTGGATCACCTCGACGAGCCACCGCACCGCACGGGGGGAGGGCCTCGTCGGTCTTGCCAGCGCCCGCATCGAGCCGCGGTTCAGCGCAGTCCTCTTGCGCAATGCCGGCCGGACGATGCCCGTGCGCGACGAGCCTTCCCATCCGGGCGGCATCGCGACTGCAGCGATCCGGTGCGACCCGTTCCCAGGCCCCCAAGCGGAACCTCGGACCTCGAACGCAGGAGACGGAGATGACTCCGACACGCACAGCCAGCATCGTCGTCTGCACCTACAACCGCGCCGACTCCCTGCGCGACACGCTCGCGGCCTTGCGCCGGCTGCACGAACCACCCGGCGTGGACTGGGAGGTGCTGATCGTCGACAACAACTCCACGCATCACACCCGGGCAGTGGTCGAAGAAGCCATGCGCGCCTGGCCGCGCCTGCGTTACGAGTTCGAAAGCGCGCAGGGCCTGTCCCATGCGCGCAATCGCGGCATCGCGTGCAGCACCGGCGAGGTCATCCTGTTCACCGACGACGACGTGCTGCCCGAGCCCGATTGGCTGCACAAGACGCTCGAGGGATTGGACAGGTACGGCGCCGATGCCTGCGGCGGCTGGATCGGGCCGATCTGGGAGAGCCCTCCGCCGGCATGGCTGACGGAGCGATTTCACGGGTTCCTGGCCGTGCGCACCGAGCGCAACGACGACTGCCCGATCACCGCAGATACCCCGGCACCCTTCGGTGCCAACATGGCATTTCGACGCGCCGTCTTCGAACGGGTCGGGCTGTTCGACACGAACAGGGGCAGGAAAGGTGCGGTGCTGGCCAGCGGGGAAGACGGCGAGATGTTCGAGCGCATCCTCGCGGCGGGCCTGCGGGTCGTCTTTCTCGGCGGTTCGCGCGTGCACCACAAGGTGGAGAGCTTCCGCCTGACCAAGCGCTACTTCAGGCGCTGGCGCTTCCAGACGAGTCGCAACATCGCCCAGAGCCGCGGGGCGCCGGGGGCACGACGCCTGTTCAACATCCCGCTGTACCTCTTCCCCCAACTGGCACGCGCCATCGGGCGGATGCTGTGGAGCCGGCTGTCGGGTCCTGCCGACGAGGCGTTCAACCGCGAGATCGTGGTCTTTCACTTCCTGGGCCTGATGCAAGGCCTCTACAGGGCGCGCTGAACCGTGCAACCGCTGCTGACCATCCTCGTCTGCACGCATGACCGCGCGCGGCTGCTCCACGCGGTGCTCGAGTCCCTGTCCTGCTGCGAACGCCCCCGCAACGGGACGGTCGAGATCCTCGTCGTGGCCAATGCGTGCCGCGACGCGACCCACGCCACGCTGGACGAGTGGGCGTCGCGGCCGGCCGTCGACGGCCTGTTGCCGCTGCGCTGGCTTGCCGAGCCCACGCCTGGAAAGTCGCACGCGCTGAATCTGGGCATGGCGAACGCGCAGGGCCGGTGGGTGGCGGTGGTCGACGACGACCACCGCGTGAGCCACGACTTCCTGGTGCGGATCGCGCAGGCGATCGAGAACCGCCCCGAGGCCACCCTCCTGTGCGGCCGCATCCTTCCCGACTGGGACGGCCGCGAACCCGCGTGGGTCCACGACACCGGACCGTATCGCGTCTACCCGCTGCCCATCCCGCGGCAGGACTTCGGCGACGCGCCCCGGGAACTGACCCGCGAGGGGCCCATCCCCGGCGGGGGCAATCAGGTCATCCGGGCCGACGCCGCCAGGCGGCTGGGGGCCTTCTGCACGGAACTCGGCCCGCAGGGGCACGACCTCGGCGGCGGCGAGGACACCGAGTACATGCTCCGTGCGCTGCGCGCCGGCGAGCGCCTCTGGTACGAGCCACGGATCGTGCAGTACCACCACGTGGACCTGCAGCGGCTCACGCTGCGTTACCTGATGCGCAAGGCCTACCAGCGCAGCGCGGCGGCGGTCAGCCTGCACGCCCCGCACGCCCCGCACGCCCCGCACGCACGGGCCCGCGATGACGGGCAGGTCCCCCTCTACCTCTACCGCAAGCTGGCCGGGTACGCGTTCGGTGCGCTCACGTCCCTGGGAGCACGGCGACGCCGGTTCTACCTCGTGCGGTGCGCCGCTGCCCTGGGCGAGATGGCCGGTCACGCAGGCCATCGCGGCGGGCGCGCCGATTCCGCGGCCGCCACGGCGGGCTCCGACCATGCATAGCCTGCGCAAGCTCCACAAGCTCCTGGACCCCGAGATCCGGGCCAAGAACCTCCAGGCCCTGCGCCGGGCAGTGCGCGGGCGCTGGTACGACCTCGCGCGCCCGTCGATGCCCGACCCGGTGTTCGTGGTGGGCTGCTCTCGCTCGGGCACCACCATCACCTACGAGACGCTGGCCGCCGCGCCGCAGTTCCTGAGCTTCGGCTGGGAGATCCCGCAGTTCTGGGACAGCCTGCACGGCCCGCTGAACAACGGCTGGGATTCGGAGGCCGCAGGCGCCGAACACGCGCGCCCACGGCACCGCCATGCCGCGCTGCGCCACTTCTACGCCCGCCTGGGCGCCGGGCTCGTGATCGACAAGACCTGCATCAACGTGATGCGCATCCCCTACCTGGACGCGCTGTTCCCGCAGGCGCGCTTCGTGTACATACAACGTGACGGGCGCGACAACATCAGCTCGATGATGGACGGCTGGCGTCACGGCCGCACCGACGGCGACTTCCACCTGTCCCAGTTCTTCGGCCCCTTCCCCGAGCCGGTGGCCATCGAAGGCGGCATGTTCACAGACTGGGCCTTCTTCCTGGCACCGGGCTGGCGGGCCTACAACCAGGCTTCACTGGAAGAGGTGTGCGCGTTCCAGTGGGTCGCGGCCAACCGGCTGGCGCTGGATGCGCTCGGAGGCATCCCCGATGACCGGCGCGTGCACCTGCGCTACGAAGACCTCTTCGAGCGCCCGGTGGAGATGTTCCGCAGCGCCTTCGAGAAGCTGGACGTCCCCTTCACCGACGAGTTGCGCGCACGCTGCGCCAACCTGCGCCCGACCAGCATCGTCAAGGGCCGGCCCAGGCGCGCGAAGTGGCGCGAGCACAACCCCGAAGCGATCGCCCGCGTGCTGCCGACCATCCGGCCGTTGATGCTCGAGATGGGCTACGACCCCGACGACTGACGAGCCGGCAAGCCACGACGATGTCGTCCAACAGCCCCGCTCCCGTCGTCAGCGTCGTCATGCCGGCGTACAACGCCGCACGCACGATAGGCCGCGCCATCGACAGCGTGCTGGGGCAGACCTTCAACGACCTCGAAGTCATCGTCGTCGACGACGGCAGCCAGGACGGGACACTGGCGCTGGCATCGGCACGCGGGGGCAGGGTCCGCGCCTTCGGCCAGGCCAACGCCGGCCCGGCCGCGGCGCGCAACACCGGGCTGGGCCACGCCCGCGGCGAATTCGTCGCCTTCCTCGATGCCGACGACCACTGGCTGCCGCACAAGCTCGAACGCCAGGTGCAGTTGATGCGCATGCGCCCCGAGATCGGCTGGTGCTCGACCGCGACCCGGGTCGTCGACGAACAGGGCCGGCTGGTGGCCGAATGGGGTTGCTGCAGCGACGCCGAGGCCGCGAGCCTCACCGAGACGCTCTTCGTGCGCAGCGCGGCCGTCAGCGGCTCGACCTCGGGCGTGCTGGCACGCACGGCGCTGGTCCGCCAGGCCGGCGGCTTCGACGCGTCGCTTCGCGGCTTCGAGGACCCGGACCTGTGGATCCGCCTGTCGGCGCAGGCGCCCTACGGCTGCATCGCCGAGCCCTTGACGATGGTGGTGCGCACCCCTGGCAGCGTCAGCAGCCACTTGCCGCGCATGCGGCTGGCCACGCTGCGCTCGTTCGAGAAGAACCGGGGCCTGCTGCCACCCGCCCGGCGCGGCGCCTGGTGGCGCGCCGCATGCGCGGGCGCGCTGGCCGACTACGCGAAGATGGCGTGGCGCCGCGGCGCCAAGCGGCAGGCACTGGCCTGGACCGTGCAGGCGATGTGCCTGTCGCCGTGGCGCAAGGGGAGGCTCGGGGCCAGCCTGCTGCTCGCGATGATCCGAGGCCGGGCGATCTGATGCGGACGCCCCCTCTGCCTTGGGGCCCATGCCCCGCGACCGCGCGGATTCACGCGACCGGGAACGCTTGCCGCTGACCGTGTGTTGTCACCTGCGAAGCCTGCCGAGCCTGCTCGAAGCGCTCCCGAAGTCCGTCGCACACCTGGCGCACGGGGTCGGAGAGGGGCGCCTGGCGTGACTTGCCGACCGAACGCGCATGCACGTGGCGACTGACCCAGAGCGACCAGTCCTGCAGGCCGATGAAGTCGAAGAGCTCGCCCATGATTCGCGGCGGATCCCGGACCAGGTCTTCATAGAAGACGAGGCGAACCCGGGCATCACGGTGCAGACCCTGCTCGAAGTACAGCACGTTTCGGTAGTACCACATCAACGCCGCGGCATCCGGCTCGGACAGCTCCGGGGTGTCGAACCGCTGCAGGATCCCCTGGGTCTCGTCGGACATGCCGCGCCCGCGCCACTCGTCGGCCGTCTTGTCCTTCGCCAGACGGTGCGTCTGCCTGGCGAAGTTGCCGAACGACCTCACTGCCGAGTTCACGCTGTCGTCGAGCGCGCGAACGATCCAGATCGCGCGGGCCGGGGCGAAGTCGTCCATCAGCGCCTTCAGGAGGTCGAGTTCGCAAAGCGCCTTGATGACGACGACCGGCGCGGACGACCGGGCCATCAGACGCCTGATCGTCTCGCGCGGGCGCATCTGGTAGTTGTCGAAGGCACGTGGATCGGTCTCGTGGTAGACGTCGGTCGCACGACTCCATTCGAGCAGTTCCATCAGCATGTTCGTGCCGGAGCGCTGCATGCCCGCCACGAAGACACACTGCCGTCGGGCTGCGGGCGCGCGAAGCCTGACGCTCTTGAGGGCGCGCCAGGCCTGCCGCTCGATGCGTTCACGCAGGCTTCGCGCGTCGTGGCCCTTGGCGGGTGCGCGTGTTCGTGAAGGGGTTGGCAATCTGCGAATCCGAATGATGAGGGTTGCGCAATCACGAGAAGTCCGCCAGGCAAAGCGCCGTCGGGCGTCCTTATGATCTGCCCCGACCACGCCAGTGACTGGATGGCCGCCTTCGCCCGGCAGTCGACGAGTCTCACGGGCAGCCCATGTGCGGCGGCCCCGGCCTCGTGATTCGGCTGCCTGGACTCGCGAACATCCTAGACCAGCACGTTTCGCGCGGCAAACCCCATTCGCAGGACAGGAAGGTTGAGTGAGGCCATGAGTCGACCCGCGGCCAGCGCCGCCCTCGCGCTCACCGGGGCACCACGAGGCTTGCATGGTGCCCTGCGGCCGGCCCGGCGAGGGCCCACCCATCCCACCGCGGCCCGGCCGTGAGCTCCTCGATCTGCCCGGCAGCGGACACCCGGTCGACCGTCAGCGTCGTCATCCCCGCGCGCGACGCCGCGCGCTACATCGACGAGTGCCTGGCCAGCGTCGCCGCGCAGCAGGGGCCGTTCAGCCTGCAGGTCATCGTCGTGGACGACGGCTCGCGGGACGACACCGCCGCGCGGGCTGCCGCGCACCCCGGCGTGCAGGTGCTGGCCACAGCCGGCCGCGGGCCCGCGGCGGCACGCAATGCCGGGCTGGCGGCGGCGCACGGCGAGTTCGTGGCCTTCCTCGATGCCGACGATGCGTGGCCCGCTGGCAAGCTGGCACGGCAGTTGGCAGTGCTGCAGCGTGTGCCCGAGGCCGCCTTCGTGTTCGGGGATTGCCGGCAGTTCGACGCCACCGGCCCTCGCCCCGGCACCGAGTTCGAGGCGGGCGCCCTCGGCCGGCGGGCCTGGGGCCCCGGGCCGCTGCTGCCCGATGCGTACGAACGGCTGCTGTCGGCAGGCTTCGTGACCACCGGCTCGGTGGTCGCGCGCAGGCAGGCGCTGGCCGATGCCGGGGGGTTCCGCGAGTCGCTGCTGCTGGTCGAAGACCTGGACCTGTGGCTCAGGCTGGCGCGCCGCGCCGCGGTGGCCTGGGTTGCCGAGGTGTGCCTGCTGCGCAGGCTGCACGAGCACAATGCCTCGCGCGACAGGCTGGCGATGGCAACGGCCTACGTGGCGGTGCTGCAAGCGCAGGACCGGGCTGGCCGGCCGGGGGCGCTGCTCGCCCGGCTCGTGGCCCGGGAATGCGCACACATCGCGCGCATGCACGCCGCGCGCAGCCAGTCGCAGGCCGCATGGCACTGGGCACGCCGTGCCTGGGCCGCGCACCGGTCGCCCGGCAGCCTGGCGGCCGTGCTGCGTGCCGGCACGGCCTGCCTGATGCAGGCGGTTCGACGCCGCGCCCAGCGCTCATGATCACGCCCCGCATCGGCCTTGCCGGCGAGGTGTTCGGACTGCGCCAACTGGCGGCAGGGCTTGCCCTGCCCGACTGCAGCGCCCCTGAAGCACTGCTGGCCGCGGGCTGGCGCCGCTGGGGCCCGGCGCTCTTCGAGCGGCTGGACGGCCCCTTCGCGATGGCCCTCGACCTGGGCGGCGAGACCGTGCTCTACCGCGACAGCTCGGGCCTGCACCCGCTGTTCTGGCAGCGCGGGGCCGCCGGCGCGCCACACGGTGCCACACGCCTGCGCGACCTGTTGCCGACGGGCGCGCCCTTGCACATCGACCGCGCCGGGCTGCACGAATACCTGCGGCTGCTGGACATCGCAGCGCCCGCCACCATCGCGCACGGCGTGCATGCCCTGCTGCCCGGGCGCTGCCTTCACTGGCCCCGGGACAGCGGCGAGCCGCGAGAACACCGGGTCGGCGCGGGCCTGCGGCCCGACGTCCACCCGCTGACCTTCGACGACGCAGTGCAGGCGCTGGACGACCGGCTGCGCCAGGGCGTGGCCACCTGCCTGGAGGGGGCGCAACGCCCCGCGGCCTTCCTGAGCGGGGGCATCGACTCGTCGCTGCTGTGCGCGGTGGCGGCGGGGCTGGACAGGCGGCTGACGGCAGTGACCGTGGGCTTCGATGGCGCTGGCTTCGACGAGGCCCCGGCCGCTGCCGCGATGGCCAGGCATCTCGGCATCGCGCACGAGGTGCTGCGGTTTGGCCACGACGAGATGGTCGACGCCCTGTCGCGGCTGTGCGCCACGATGGACCAGCCGATGGCGGACCCCGCCACGCCCGCCACGCTGCTGGCCTTCGAGCACTGCGCCAGGCACTTCGACGTGGTGCTGGACGGCACCGGGGCCGACGAAGCGGTGGGCGCCTTGCCGCCACGCCACGCCCGCCTGGCCGTGGGCTACGGCAGCCTGCTGCCGGCCGGGCTGCGCCGCCCGGTGGTCAAGGCGATGCGGCGCGCCCCGGCCCTGGCGCGCTACACGCCGCTGCTGGACTTCGAACACCCGGCCGAGGTGCTGATGCGCTGGAAGGGCTTCAAGCGCCACGAGATCGAGGCGCTGTGCGGCGAGGCGGTGCCCCTGGCCCACACACGCTTCCACCGCGTGTTCGAGCAGCACGGCCGGCATGCCCACCTCGCGCGCTACAGCGCGCTGATCGACACCATGCCCTGCGACCGGCTGGCGCAGGCCCTGGCCGCCAGCACGGCGCGCGTGCGCTTTCCCTTCGCGATGCGCGCGGTCGACGGGCTGCTGCGGTCGCTCGCCCCGGAGTGGCACCACCGCCCTGGCCGGCCGAAGCGGGTGCTGCGCCGCGCGCTGGCGCGCCATGCGCCACCTGAGCTGTGGGACAGACCCAAGCAGGGCTTCACGTTCCCGCTGGAGGCCTTCCTGCGCGCCAAGGGCCACGCCCTGGTGCGGCACCACCTCGATCCCGGGCGCTGGCGCCGCGGCGGCCTGCTGCGCAGCGACGAGGTGCAGCGCTACGCGCAGGCCTTCATCGACGGCGAGGGTGCGCTCGCCTTTCGCGTCTGGGCACTGGTCGTGATGGATTGCTGGCTTTCGCACCACGGCCTGCAGCACTGAGGCACGGATACTCCAGCTCACCATGCCAGACGCTCGCATGCCCGACATGCCCGCGGCCTCCACGGCCCCGCTGCGCATCCTGATGTACACGGCCTACTTCGCGCCCGAGTACAGTGGCGCGGCGCTGCAGGCCCTGACGCTCGCGCACGAACTGCGACGCCGCGGGCACCACGTCGAGTTCGTGACCAACCGCTGGCCGGGTCTGGCCGACACCACGCAGGTGGACGGCTTCCACGTGCAGAGGCTGGAGCCCGGCCGCCTGCGCAAGCACCGCGAGTTCCGCCTCTGGCTGAACCTGGCGCGCTACGTGTGGCGCCGCCGCCGCGACTTCGACGTGCTGCACAGCCACGGCGCCTACTACACGCACGCGTTCGTGGGTCCGCTGGCGCGGCTGCTGGGGCTGAAGTCCATCGTCAAGGCCAGCCTGGCGCAGGACGACCTGCTCGACCTGCAGGGCTCGGCGGTGGGCACGCTGCACCGCTTCATGCTGCGCCGGGTCGACGCCTGCGTGGCGATCAGCCGCGACCTGGTGGAGGAGTTCCGTGCGGGCGGCATCGAGCCGAATCGCATCTTCCACCAGCCCAATGGCGTGGACGTGGAACGCTTCCGGCCCGTCCCGCCGGAGCAGCGGGCCGGCTTGCGCGCCAGCCTGGGGCTGCCGGCCACGCAGCCCGTGACGCTGTTCGTGGGCGTGCTGGACCCGCGCAAGAACATCCGCTGGCTGGCCGAGCAGTGGGTGGCGCACGATGCGTTCGGCACCGGGGCGCTGCTGCTGGCCGTGGGCCCGCAGGGGCGCGACGACCCCGAGGGCCTGCTGCGCGGCCACCTGGCGGCACTGGCGCAGGCCAACCCCGGCTGCTTCGCGCTGCACGACTTCCGCGCCGACGTCACGCCCTACTACCGCTGTGCCGACGCGCTGGTGCTGCCTTCATCGAAGGAAGGCCTGCCGAACGTGGTGCTGGAAGCCATGGCCGCCGGGCTGCCTTGCGTCGCCGCCCGGGCCAGCGGCAGCCGGGAGCTGATCGCGGACGGCATGACAGGCCAGCTCTACACCCCCGACGACGCCAGGAGCCTGGCGCAGGCCGTGAGGAGCGTGCTGGGACCCCAGGGCCCGGCCATGGGCGCACGAGGCCGGCAGGTGGCCGTCTCGCGCTATTCGATCGGCGCGATCGCGAGCGGCTACGAGCACCTCTACGCGCAGATTCTCGGGCGCCGCGACCCCGGCGAAGCGCCCCTGCTGATGCTCACCGAGCTGTTCCTGCCGACCAAGGGCGGCACCGCGGTGATGTTCGAGGACGACTGCCGGCGGCTGGGCGGCCGCTCGACGCACATCGTCACCGCGGCCGTGCCGGGCGACGCCGCGTTCGACATCGGCCACCCGAACAGCATCCACCGGCTGAACCTGCGCCGCTACGCCTGGCTCAAGCCCGAGTCGCTGGCGATGTACAAGAGGATGTTCCTCAAGGCGGCGACGCTGGCCCTGACGAACCGCTTCGACGCCGTGCTGGCGGGCCGGGCGCTGCCCGAAGGCCTGGTCGCGTGGGCGGCGGGCAGGCTGGCGGGCAGCCGCGTGGTGATCTACGCGCACGGCGAGGAGCTGACCGGCTGGGGCCGGGGCAGGAAGTTCCGCACGATGTGCTTCGCACTGCGTCACGCCGACACCGTGCTGGCCAACAGCGACTTCACGCGCGACACGCTGGTCTCGCTGATCGGGGTGCCCCCGGCACGCATCGCGATGGCCTACCCCACGGTCGATGCCCAGCGGTTCCGCCCTGGCCTGCCGAGCGACGACCTGCGCCGTTCCATCGGCATCGGCGCTTCACAGAAGCTCGTTCTCTCGGTGGGGCGCCTGCAGCGCCGCAAGAGCTTCGACCAGGTGGTGAGGGCCTTGCCCGGCCTGGTGGCGAGGGGCCTGGACGTGCATCACGCCATCGTCGGCATCGGCGAAGACCGGGAGTACCTCGAGAACCTGGCCGCCGAGCTGGGCGTGCGCGAGCGGCTGCACCTTCTCGGGCACGTGCCGCCCGACGACCTGCCCCGCTGGTACAACGCCTGCGACGTCTTCGCGATGCCCAACCGCGACATCGACGGCGACACCGAAGGCTTCGGCATCGTGTACCTGGAGGCCAACGCCTGCGCGAAGCCGGCCGTCGCCGGCATCACCGGCGGCACGGGCTCGGCGGTCCAGGACGGGCTCAACGGCCTGCGCGTGGATGGCAACAGCGTGGCGGCGGTGGAAGCCGGCCTGGCACGGCTGCTGCAGGACGAAAGCTTCGCCCGGCAGCTGGGCGACGCAGGCCGCCAGCGGATCCTGGCCGGCTTCACGCCGCTGAAGCGGGTGGAGCGGATTCGCCGGCTGGTCAGTTCATGACCGGGGGGCCTCGGCGGCCCGCACGCCGATCAGGCGCACCAGCAGCTCGCCCGGTGCCGCGGCGCCCAGGAGCCGAAGCAGCCTCCACGGTCGCCCGCTGTGCCGCACCCGTTCCCACACGAAGGGCAGGCGCTCGCGCCATGCGGTGACGACCCACTCGGGGTCGCGCTCACGCAGGATGCGACCCAGTTCCACCGTCGACAGGAAGCGCACCGCGGGCTGCCGGCGCACGGCCCCGGCACACAGGGCGTCGAGCTCGGCAAGGCTGCGCCGGCACTGCGCCTCGTCGAAGATGAAGTTGTCGCGGTGGTTCTCGAGCACGCACGGCTGGCCCTGCGCGGCCGCGCGGTCCAGCGCCGCCAGCGCATGCGCCGCGTCACGCCCGCGCGCGGGCTCGAAGTAGTCGGTGCGCACCAGGTACGTCAGTCGACCCGCCCGCTCGCCGTTCACGATCGGGCCTTCGTCGCCTTCGGGGCGGCCACTGGCGTCGCGCAGCGTGGAGCGCCAGCCGGGCGTGACGACGAACTCCACGCCGGCCTGCGCCCAGGCCTGCTCGACCTCGCGCGTCCACACGAAGGTGGGCGGCACCACCACGGCGGGCACCTCGCCCACGATGCGTCGGTACGCCGCCACCTCTTGCGCGACGGCAGCACGCACCTGGCCTGCAGGCAAGGGCGACGAGGGCAGGCGCGATGCATCGACCCAGCGGCTTTGCAGGTGGGAAGGCAGTTGCTCGGTGACCGCGGGCTCCGGCCGCTGCAGCCACGCCTGCACGTCGGATTCGACGCAGCGCATCAGGGCAGGCGGCCAGAAGTGCTCGTGGCCGTGAAGCTGCACGCCGAGCACGCCGGCGGCCACGCCTTCGCGCAAGGCGTCGAGGACCGGCCGCAGCGGCGGCGCGTCGAGCTCGATGCGCCGGTAGCCCTGCCCCGCCGCGACGGCCGCACCATCGGGCACGGCCAGCACCAGCGCGAGGCTCATGACGGGCGCGCGGCCCGTGCCGTCACGATGACGCCGCAGGACGCTCGCGATCTCCTTCAACGCCCGCGCCTGTGCCGGCGGGCCGGCGCCCCAGTCGTCGCTCTCGAGCACGAGCATGGGCCTGCGCACCACGGGCGACTGCCATGCCTGGGCGGTGCGCCTGCGCAGCCCGAGCACGACGCCTGCCACCGCGACGAGCCAGGCGACGAGCAAGGCGCACGCCCCGAGGACGACCGAGGTTGCGGTCATCGCCGCGCCGTCAAGCGCGGCCGCTGCCGGCAGCCGGATACCAGCGCACGCGCGCGCCCAGCGAGCAGTCCTTCAACAGCCCTTGCGCCAGCCGCCGGTCCACCAGCCGCTCGTGCCGCCAGCCGCGCTGCTTGACCTGGTACAGCCGCCCCTTGTGTGGCTGCGTCTGCCCGAAGCGTTCGCCGACGGCCAGGCGGCGCACCAGTTCGGCGTAGGCGTCGGCGCTGGTCTGCACGGCGCGCCAGAACAGCTCGAGTTCGTCGTCGTCGGGCCGCACCTCGGGGCTCACGTGCGCGATGAGCCCCCCGGTGTCGATGCCGGCGTCGATCCAGTGCAGGGTGCAGCCCACCTTCCCGGGCTCGCCGTTGTACAGGGCCCAGAAGGTGCAGTCGGCCCCGCGGTATTCGGGCGACAGCCCGCCGTGCAGGTTGGCCATGCCCAGGCGGCCCATCTTCAGCAGCGGCCCGCGAATGAGCGACGTCCCGAACACGCAGATGAGGTCGGGCTGCAGTTCGCTGGCCAGCGCGACCACGTCGGGGTGGTTGATGTGCGGCACCTCGCGCACCAGCCCGGGCTGGGCAAGCCGGGGCCCGGCATCGCCGAAGAAGAACCTCGCCTCCCTGCCGCCGGTGTAGCGCCGCCGGTCTCGCAGCCAGCGCCAGGACTTGCGCAGGAAGTTGTCGGGCCGCAGCGTGCGCAGGAACTTCTTCCACGAGAACTCGGAACCCGTTTCCTGCACGATGCCCACCACCTGCGCCGCCGCGCACAGCGCGTTGGCCACGTACAGGTGGCGCGGGCTGCGGCCGCAAAGCACCAGAACGCGCAGCGGCGCGCGCTCAGCCGTCACGGCGCACCCCCCTGGCCACGGCCGGCACCGGTGGCACCGACAGGTCACGCAGGTCCATCATCAGGGCGTCGGCGAAGAACTTGGCCGCCCAGTTCGGGTACTCGAAGCGCGAGTAGTCGCCCCAGATGGGCGCCGAACCGGCGATGCCGCCGCGCACGGCGGGGTCCGGGTGGTCGAGCCGCTGCGTGCGCTTGACGTACTCCAGCCCCGCACGGGCGTGGGTGCGCAGCGTCTCGTCGCCCGTGGCCTGGGCCAGGCGCGTCCAGTTCAGGCTCATCTGCGCCACGCCGGTCAGGCAGCTGTAGCTGGCGTCGGCCACCCAGCCGTCGCGGTAGGTGCCGGCCAGCCAGCCGTCGGCGCGCTGCGCGGCGGCCATGCCCCGGCCGGCCTTCAGCGCCGCGGCGAGCCAGCGATCCTCGCCGAGCAGCACGCCGGCTTCCAACAGGCCGCGAATGGCGTACGCAATGGTGTGCGTGAACGGGTTGCGCCAGGGCACGAAGGCATTGGCCTGGAACCAGCCGCTGGGAGTCTGCCGGGTCAGCGCCCAGTCCATGTGCTTGCGCGCGGCGTCGACCAGCCGCTTCTCCCCGGCAATGAGCCCGGTGGACAGCAGCGGCCACGTGGCGCGCGTGTTGTAGACGTGAGGGGTGTCGTGATGCTCGAAGCGGCGAAAGCAGCCGTCGGCGTCCTGCTGGTCGGCCAGCCAGTGGCCGGCGCGCACCGCGGCCTCCAGGCAGTCGCTGCGGCCGAGCTGCAGATGACCGGCGATCATGCCGTGCATGATCTGGCCGGTGTTGAAGATGACCGGACGGCTGCCGGGCTCGCCGAAGTGGCCGGGGAAGGCGCCGTCGGGCTGCTGGATCGAGAGCTCCCATTCGATCATGCGGCGCGCGCGCTCCACCAGCTCGGGGCGGCCCAGCACGCGCGAGGCCTCCAGCAGGGTCTCGATGATGTAGCCGGTGGTCTCGGGGTAGCTGGGCAGCCAGCCGTCCTCGAAGCTCCAGCCGGCCGACACCCCGCCGGCATCGCCCTGGCCGTCACGCACGTCCTGGGCGCGGCACAGCCAGTCGACGGCGGCCGCCAGGTGCACCTCGTGGCGCTGGGGGGCGGTTTCCACACGGCGCACGCTGTCCAGCACCAGCGAGATGTGGCGGGGCCGCCAGGGCTTGTAGCGCGCAGGCAGGCGGGCAAGTTCGATCAGGTTCATGGGCGGGAATGGTGGTTTCAGGGCTGCGCGGTGGCCTGCGCCAGTGCGTCGGGCAGCGCGACATGGCTCACGACATAGCGGTGCTTGCCCGAGCCTTCGGGGGCGATGGCCTCCACGACACGGACGTCGACGCGCACGTCCTGACCCAGCCGCTGACGCAGGCCGTGACCGATCTCGCGCACGCCGGCCTCGCCAGGCCAGCGCGCACCGGGAACGACCATCACCTCCACGTCGCGCACGGTGTGCTGGACGATCTTGAACTCGCCGATGCCGTCGATGCCGCGCAGCACGTAGATGCCGGCCAGCGCGTGCATCAGGGTGCCGTCGGCGCGCACCAGGAAGTCGGTGCGCCGGCCCACGACCTCGGCGATCACGTGCAGACCGCGGCCGGCGCGGTCGGGCTCGGCGGACAGGCGCAGCATGTCCCCGGTGCGATAGCGGATGAAGGGCTGCGCGTCCGAGCACAGCGCGGTGATCACCGCCTCGCCCAGCTCGCCCGGCGGCACCGGCTGGCCCTGGGGGCCCAGCACCTCGAGGACGAGGTTCTCGCTGAGCAGCAGCATCTGCCCTTCGGGCGACTCGTGCGCGGTGAAGCCGATGTCGCGGCTGCCGAACTCGTTGGCCACCGGCACCCCGAACACCTGGCCGATGAGCGCCCGCTGGTGCTCGAAGAGCGGCTCGCCGGTCGTGCACACCACGCGCAGCGACGGCAGGCGCAGGCGCCGCCCGCGCCACCGAGCGTGCGCAGCGAGCAAGGCCACCGAGCTGGCATAGCCGTAGATGCAGCGCGGGCCGAAGGCCTGAACGGCATCGAGGTAGCGATCCATGCGCTCTGGCGACATGGCGAACGCGTTCAACACGAGCTGGTTGATGAGCCGGTCACGCAAGGACTTGACCCAGTCGGTCCTGTTGAGCTCGACAGGCGCGCCCCAGAGGTAGACCTCGGGATCGCCGGGCGCCACGCCCCACCAGCGGCGGGCACGCATGCGGCCGGCGGCGTCGGAAGCCTGCCGGCGACGGCCGAAGAAGAACACCAGCGGCTGGCCGCTGGACCCCCCGGTGGTGTAGCGGAAGGCGCCGCCGGGCACGCCGGGCCAGGCGATCTGGTCGCGGTGCGCGGCGGCGTCGCGCTTGTCCATCGACGGCAGGCGCTGCAGCTGCGACAGGTGCGTCGGCCCGTCGGGCAGCAGCCCTGCAGCCTCCATCCGGGCGCGGTGCCAGGGTGAATGCCGGGCGGCCACGGCCAGCAGGCTGCGCAGCCGCTCGAGCTGAAGTGCTTCGACGCCCGCACGATCGCGCCACTGCGACGCCTCGAGCGCCTGCAGTTCGCTGAAGGTGGCGCGGCCGAGCACCCGCTCCTGCAGCGGGTACACCACCCGGCCGGCCATCGACGCCGGGAGCTTCATCATGGGCGCCTCGGGCCCTCGTGAACGCGCTGCATCACGCACGCCCGGGTCGAGGCGCGGCCAGCCGCCCGCGCAAGGAGTCCAGCGCGGAGCCGATCGTCATGGGCACGCCGGGCTGGGGCTGCCGGATCAGCACGTGCACCACCGTGACGATGGCCACGAGGTGGTAGATGTAGTCGAAGTAGGCCAGGCCGAGGAAGGCGCCGGCGGACATGTAGGCGGCGATCGTGACCTGGACCATGGCCGCGAGGTCGCGCGCCCACAGGGTCTCGGGCTTGCGCCGGGCCTGGCGGATGACGGCGCCGCACTTCAGCCACGTCAAGCCGAGGATGGAGAGGAACAGCACCAGGCCGACCCAGCCGTGCTCGCCCAGCACCTCGAAGTAGATGCTGTGGACGTCGCGGACGTTGTCGGGGTCGGGCGCGTACATCGCGAACACCGGGGGGCGCCAGAGCTCGAAGCCACCGCCGACGAAACGGTCGTTGGCCAGGTTGTAGGCCGTCCACCACGCGTTGATGCGCCCGAGCGCCGATGCATCCTCGTCGTAGCTCTTGATCGTGTTCATGCGCTCGAACCAGGCCTCGGGCATGATGCTCAGGCCGATGGCGCCCGCGACAACGATGAACAGCGCCGTGGCGAATTTCTTCCGGCTCTTGATCCAGAAGAAGAAGCCGGTGATCAGCAGCGCCACGAGCGCCCCGCGTGACTGCGTCCCGAAGGCCGCGATGGCGGTCAGCAGCATGCCAACGGCAAGCCCGAGCCGGACCAGGTGGTGCTTCTCCTGAAGGTGCAGGTAACGCATCAGAGGGATGGTCATCACCATCGCCAGCGCCAGCTCGTTGTTGCCGCCGATGAACGTGCCGGGCGGGCCCTGCACGCGGTAGGCTCCGCCGTTGAGGATGGTGAAGATCCCGCCCTTCACACCGTAGAAGCCGAGCGACAGCACGATCACCCACACGAGCAGGTGCACCCGTTCGCGCGAGGTGAGCAGCAGCAGGGTCACGAAGGTGAGGATCTGGATCTTCAGCACCTTCTCGTACTGCGGCCAGGCAGCGGAGGGGTAGATCGCGAAAGACGTCGTCACGCCCATCCACAGGATGAACACGACGAGCAGGACCGTCTCGCGGCTCCACACCATGCGCTTGGCCTCCTTCGACGCCAGCATGCCGATCAGCGTGACGATCACGACGATCTGCACCACGGGCATCGAGAACATGAACCCCCACGCCAGGCGGTGCGGGTTCATGTAGCCGAGCCATGCGATCAGCAGCACGCCGACGAATGGCCGCTTGAAGGCCAGCGGCAACGCCCCGAAGACGATGCAGGCAAGGACGAGGTCACGCATGGCTCAGCGGATGGAGACTCGCACGCGCTTCATGGACCGACGCTCGAAGGCGATGCCGGATGCCGCGCCTGACGGGGGTGAAGGCGACGGAAGTGGCGCACCAGCACCTCCACCCGCCGCGACCACTCGTTGCATCGGGCGTAGCCGACGAGGGCCTCGCGATCCCACCGGGTCGACAGCGCGTCCGCGATGGCACTGCCCAGCGCCACGCCGTCGCCGAACGGCACGATGCGCCCCAGTTCCTCCCGACACACCACCTCGGCATTGCCGCCGACATCGGTGGCCACCACGGGAAGGCCGCAGCCAAGGGCTTCCAGCAGCACGTTGGCCCAGCCTTCGTTGCGGGTGGAAAGCACGAACACGTCGGCTGCCGACAGCGGCACGCGCAACTCGGCAGGGGCCACGGGCCCGAGGAACCGCACGGTCGACTCCAAACCGAGTTCGCTCACCTGCCGCCGCAGTTCGGCCGACATGTCTCCTTCCGGGCTGGCGCCCCCCACCACCAGGTAGACGAGGCCCGGGTGTCGAAGGCGCAGCGCAGGCAGTTGCTCGATGACGCGGTGGAAGCCCTTGCGCTCGACGAGCGCCCCGACGGTGATGAGCACAGGGACTTCGGCGGGCAACCCGAGCGTCGCACGAGCCACTTGCCGGGGCACCGGCTGGAACTTCTCGAGGTCCACGCCGTTGCCGACGACCTCGACCTTGCCCGGGTCGACGCCCAGCGACAGGGCCACGCGCCGCAGCGAATCGGAAACGGTGAAGATGCGGGTGGCGCGGTGCAGGGCACTTGCAAGCCTTGGCGCAAGCGCCGGGTCGCGTGCGTGACGCACCTCGGTGCCGCGCAGCGTGATCGTCACAGGCACCCCCAGCCAGCGGCCCAGCAGCGTGGCGGCGTAACCATCGGGGTAGCCGAAGTGCGCGTCGAGGATGTCCAGGCGGCCCTCCCGCCGGAGCTTGGCCAGGCGGGGCCACGCGGCGACGGCCATCGAGAAGCCGTCGAGGCCCTTGAGCATGCCGGGCAACGACAGGAAGCGCGGGAACCACACGTCGATGCCGGACTGCTTCTCCTGGCGCGGCGCACCGGCGCGGAAACCGGGCTTCCAGCGCCGCAACAGTCCCTGCAGCGGGAACCAGGGGGTGGGCGCAACGACCGAGAGCGGCAACTCGCGCCCGACACGGAACATGCGCTCGCGGATGAACAAGCCCGATCCCGGCTGCACGCTGCTGGGAAACAGGCTGCTCAGGACGACGATGTGCGGATCAGCCGACACGAGCCGCACCCTGCTGCACCAGTCGCTCGTAGGGCTCGCGATAGCCCGCGATCGAGCGCTCCCAATTCCTCTGCCTCTCCACGAACCCACGCCCCGCCGCGCGCAGCCCGGGCCACCGGTCGCGCCGCGCCAGCAGCTCTTCCACGGCCTGCGTCAGTGCCTGGGGATCGTCGGCCTCGAACAGCCAGCCCGTCTCACCGTGGCGGATCAGTTCCTTGTGGCCGCCCACGTCGCTGGCCACCAGCAGCCGGCCCTGGGCCATGGCTTCCAGGGGCTTCAGCGGCGTGACCAGTTCGGTCAGCCGCATGCTGTGCCGCGGGTAGGCCAGCACGTCGACCAGGTCGTAGTAGCGCTGCACCTCGGCGTGCGGCACGCGGCCCGTGAACACGACCTTGTCGGCCACCCCCAGCACCTGGGCCTGGGCCTTCAGCGCGGCGTCCTGCGGGCCGCCGCCCACCAGCAGCACGCGCACCTCGGGGCGGCGCTGCAGCAGCGCGGGCAGCGCCTGCAGCAGCAGGTCCAGGCCCTCGTAGGCATAGAAGCTGCCGATGAAACCGATCACGGTGGCACCCGCAAGCCCCAGCTTCGCCTTCAGCGCCTCGTCGGGCGTGCCGCCGGGGGCGAAGGTCTCGATGTCGACGGCGTTGGGGATCACGGTCACCTTGCCCTCGGCGATGCCGCGCGAGACGATGTCGCGGCGCAGCCCCTCGCAGATGGTGAACACGTGGTCGGCGCGGCGCAGCGCGTAGGTCTCGAGCCGCTTGCTCAGCCGGTAGCGCAGGCTGCCTTCGGTGGTGGACCCGTGATCGACCGCGGCATCTTCCCAGAAGGCGCGCACCTCGTAGACCACCGGGATGCCCAGGCGCCGGCCCACGCGCAGCGCGGGGATGGCGTCCAGCACCGGGGAGTGCGCGTGAAGGATGTCGGGGCGCACCTGCTGCGCCACGTCGAGCAGGCGACGCTCGATCTGGCGGATCAGCGCCCACTGGTCGAGCCCGGGCCCCCGCAGCAGCGGCGCCGGCGCCGCGGGCGTGCGGAAGAAGTGCAGGCCGTCGACCGTTTCTTCGGGCGGGCCTTCTTCATCGGACCCGGCGGAGTGCTTGGGTCCGGTGAGGTGGAAGGTCTGCCAGCCCAGGCGGTGCTGCCCGCGCAGGATGGCGCGCGTGCGGAAGGTGTAGCCGCTGTGCAGCGGGATGGAGTGGTCGAGGACGTGGAGCACCTTCACCGCCAGGCCCTTCCCTTCACGCCAGCACCTCGGCGGGCGCCCGCGCGCCGCGCGGCGTGGGGCCGGCGTCCATCACGTTGCGCAGGAAGGCCTCGAACATCATCACCGTCCACAGCGGTGCGCTGTGGTCGCTGCTGCCGTTCTGGTGGGCGTCGACCAGGTGCTGCAGGTAGCTGCGGTTGAACCAGCCGGTCTCGGCCAGGCGATCGCCCAGCACGGCCTCGCGCACGCGTTCCTTCAGAGGCCCGCGGAACCAGCGCGCCAGCGGCACGCTGAACCCCATCTTCGGCCGGTAGAGCACGTCGTTCGGCAGCATCGGCTCCATCGCCTTCTTCAGCAGGAACTTGCCTTCCTGCCCGCGCACCTTCATGGAAGGCGGCAGCGTGGCCAGCCACTCGACGAGCTTGTGGTCCATCAGCGGCTCGCGCACCTCCAGGCCATGGGCCATGCTGGCGCGGTCGACCTTGGTGTTGATGTCGCCCACCAGGTAGGTCTTCAGGTCGAGATACTGCACCAGCGACAGCGGGTCGTCGGTGCCTGCCCGGCTGGCGTGGTGATCGAACACCTCCTGGGCGCTGTAGCCCGCCAGCTCGCGCTCGAGCGCGTCGCTGAAGAGCAGCCGGCGCATCGGCCCGCGCAGGATGGACACCGAGTGGAAGTAGGCCTCCACCGAGGTGCGCGCCATGCCCTCGAAGGTGGTCTTGGCGCGGAACACGCGAGGTGCCCAGTCGGCCTTCGGGTACACGCGGCCCAGCAGCCCGAACACCGGCTGGCGGATGGCCGCCGGCAGCGCCGAGCGCATGCGCTCTTCCATAAGGTGCAGGCGGTAGCGTCGGTAGCCGCCGAAGGTCTCGTCGCCGCCGTCGCCCGACAGCGCCACCGTCACGTGCTTGCGTGCCAGCTGGCACACGCGGTAGGTGGGGATGGCCGAGCTGTCGGCGTAGGGCTCGTCGTACAGCCGCGCGAGCGTGTCGACGAGGTCGAAGTCGTCGGACTTGACGGTCTCGACCCGGTGGTTCGTGCGGTAGCGCGTGGCCACCCTCTGCGCGAACTCGCTCTCGTTGAACCTGGGGTCGTCGAAGGCGATGCTGCAGGTGTTGACCGGGCCGTTCGACAGGCCCGCCATCGTGGCCACCACGGCGCTGGAGTCGACCCCGCCCGAGAGGAAGGCGCCCAGGGGCACCTCGGAGATCATGCGCAGCCGCACCGATTCCGTCAGGCGGCGCTGCAGTTCCTCGCAGGCCGCTTCCACGCTGCTGGGGTTGCCGCCGGTGAAGTGCACGTCCCAGAACTCGCGCGGCTCGCCCACGCTCTGGCCGCGGCGGATGGCCAGCGTGTGCGCCGGCGGCAGCTTGCGGGCCTGGCGGAAGATGGTGCGCGGCTCGGCCACGTAGCCCAGCGCGAAGTACTCTTCCACGGCCAGCGGGTCGATGTCGCGCTTCAGGCCGCCGTGGGCCAGCAGCGACTTCAGCTCGCTGCCGAACAGCAGCGTGCCATCGTCGAGCAAGGCGTAGTGGAGCGGCTTGACCCCCAGGCGGTCGCGCGCCATGAACAGCGTCTGCCGGTTCCTGTCCCACAGCACGAAGGCGAACATGCCGCGCAAGCGCTCGACGCACTTCTCGCCCCACTGCTCCCACCCGTGCACGATGCACTCGGTGTCGCTCCTGGTGCGGAACACATGCCCGGCGGCCTGCAGTTCGGGGATCAGTTCCTGGTAGTTGTAGATCTCGCCGTTGAAGACGACGACGACCGAGCCGTCTTCGTTGAACAGGGGCTGCTGGCCGGTGGCGATGTCGATGATGGACAGCCGCCGGTGCCCGAAGCCGAGGCCCGGCTCGATGTGCAGGCTGCCTTCGTCAGGCCCGCGGTGGTGCTGCGAGTCGTTCATGCGCTTGAGCACCGCGTGCTCGACCGGACGCTGGCCGCGGGTGTCGAAGATGCCGGTGATGCCGCACATGAGCGTGGAAGTTGCCGAAGAGTGGAGGCCGGCGGGCGCGCGGACACATCCCCGCAGCGCACGCGAACACCTCAGTGCCTTGATGGTAGGCGAGCCATGCACCGCGAACGCGCGAATCGGCCCGCAGAGCGCTGCCGGCATGACATCCGGCACGGCGCCCCCCCAGGGTTGGGGGGGCTGCAAGACAGTGGGGTCAGGTCTCGATCGTTGCGCGATCGTTGCAGGCAGTGGAAGAAATGAGACCTGACCCCGATGTTGTTGCAGCTCAGCGCGCCAGCAGCCGGTCGTACAGCCCCTGGTACGCGCCCACCATCGCCGCCAGGCTGAAACGCTGCTCGGCCCGCAGGCGCCCCGCCCTGCCCTGCGCCGCGGCGCGGGCCGGGTCGGCCGCCAGCGCCACCAATCCGCGCGCCAGCGCCTCCACGTCGCCGGCCGGCACGAGCTGCCCGGTCTCGCCTTCGATCACCAGCTCGGCGCTGCCGCCCACGCGCGTGGCCAGCACGGGCAGGCCGCTGGCCATGGCTTCGAGGATGGTGTTGGAAATGCCCTCGGCCAGCGAAGGCAGCACGAAGGCGTCGAGCGAACGCATGACTTCGGGTACGTCGGCGCGTTCGCCGGGCAGCCACGCCAGGTCGGCCACGCCGGCTTCGGCCAGCACGGCCTGGGCTTCGGCGCGCAGAGGACCGTTGCCCACCATCACCAGGCGCAGCCGCTCGCGCAGCGCGGGCCGCAGTTGCAGCGCGCGCACGAAGGCACGGGCCAGCAGGGGTTGCGCCTTCACGGTCTGCATCCGGCCCACGGTGCCCACGACGAAGTGGGTGGGGTGAGTGAACGGCATGCCTTCCAGAGGGGCATGGCCGCCCGGCGCCGGGTGGAAGCGCGTGGTGTCGACGCCGTTGACGATCTGCGTGACGCGCGCCGGCGGCACGTGCACCTTGTCGTGCAGGTAGCCCGCCAGATCGGCGGACAATGCCACGTGGTGGTGCACGAACGGCCGGTAGACGCGGCGCATCCACTGGTAGCGACGCACGGTGCCGTCGGGATCGTCGCTGTCGCGGCCGTGCTCGCCGTGGATGCGCACCGGCACGCGTGCGGCCCAGGCCGGCACCTGGCATTCCAGCGCCGCCAGGTTGCGCGTGTGGACCACGGCCGGGCGCAGCTCGCGCAACAGCGCATGCAGCCGCGGGTACAGCTGCACGCCATGGCCTGGCCGCTTGTGCAGCGAGACGAAGGCGACGTCGTCGCGCCGGATGCGCGCGGCGAAGCCAGGCACCACCTCGGTCAAGGCCACCACCGCATGCCGGTAGGCGCCGGCAGGCATGTGGTTGATCAGGTTGACGACGCCGTTCTCGAGGCCGCCGGTGTCGAAGCGGTAGACGAGATGGAGGACGAGGGGGCGGGGGTCGGTCACGGGTACGGCGACGGGCCTGTCGACGAAGGCGGCAGGACGTATTGCAGTCTCACCCCCGGAAGGGATCGACGATCGTCAGTTGCTCGATGCGCTGACCGTGCTGCAGATCTTCCGTCAGCAGCCGGGTGCAGCCGGCCGTCAGTGCGCCGGCGACGATGAGCGAGTCGTAGAAGCCGAACTGCCAGCGAGTACGCACGTCGAGCGCCCGACGGTACAGATCGACGCTGGCGCCGACCTGCATCAGCGGCGCAAGGACAGCGTCCAGGTACGCCTGCGCCTGCGCGGCGCTGAGCGGCCGCCGGGCCTTCGTGGTGACCACGTTCAGGCACTCCTGGACGACCTGAAAGCTGACGCAGCTGTCCTGCGTCAGCAGGGCATCTCGGACGATGCCGTCCGCGATGGACCGCTTGCGCGGCTCAGCGCCATCGTCAAGCTGGTAGACGAAGATGTTGGTGTCGAGGAAGGTGCTGGCCGGCATCGGCTTGGTCAGCGGGCGTTCATCTGGTCGCGGCTGAGACGCTGCCCAACCTCGAGATGGCCACGCAATTGCGCCAGGACCTCATCGCAGCGCTGGAGTCGTTGCTGGGCTTGAGCGTAGTCCGCAAGCCAGCGCCTGAAGGCCTCGTTGAGCGTGGTGTGCTCCGCCTGCGCGCGCTGCCGCGCAGCTTCGATGAGGCGTTCGTCGGCAGACAAGGTGATGTTTTTCACTGCTTCAGTGTACACGGACGCCGTGCGATCAACGGCACATCCCTTCGCTCCGCAGCGAGAAGAAGGAGACGTCGTCACGCCGGATGCGCGCCGCGAGGCCCGGCACCACCTCGGTCAAGGCCACCACCGCGTGCCGGTAGGCGCCGGCCGGCATGTGGTTGATCAGGTTGACGACGCCGTTCTCGAGGCCGCCGGTGTCGAAGCGGTAGACGAGATGGAGGACGAGGGGGCGGGGGTCACGCCCCGCTCCAGGCGCCAAGGTCACGCTCGACGACCGGAGCTCACAACCGCCACACCCGCAGCCCCGCCTCGCGCAAGGCCCCCGCATCGAACGCCGCCTTGACGTCGATGAACGCCCCGCCCTTGACCATCTTGCGGCACAGGTCGTCCACGCTCAGCTGCGCGTACTCCCGGTGCGCCACGGCGGCCACGATGGCGTCGGCCCGCGGCAGGTCCTCGTAGGGGATCAGGCGCACGCCGTACTCGTGCATGGCCTCTTGCGGGTCGGCCTGGGCGTCGGTGACGAAGACGTCGACGCCGTAGCTCTCCAACTCGTGGATGATGTCCACGACCTTGCTGTTGCGCAGGTCGCCGCAGTTCTCCTTGAAGGTCAGGCCCAGGACGTTGACGCGCGCGCCCTTGATGTAGCTGCCGGCGGCGATCATCTGCTTGATGGTCTGCTCGGCGATGAACTTGCCCATGCCGTCGTTGATGCGCCGGCCCGCCAGGATGACCTGCGGGTGGTAGCCCAGCATGTCGGCCTTGTGGGTGAGGTAGTACGGGTCCACGCCGATGCAGTGGCCGCCCACCAGGCCAGGCTTGAACTTGAGGAAGTTCCACTTGGTGCCCGCGGCTTCCAGCACTTCGCTGGTGTCCAGGCCGATCCTGTCGAAGATGATCGCCAGCTCGTTCATCAGCGCGATGTTCAGGTCACGCTGGGTGTTCTCGATGACCTTGGCGGCCTCGGCGGTCTTGATGGAACTGGCGCGGTGCACGCCCGGCACGATGATGCGTTCGTACAGCTTCGCCACCTTCTCCAGCGTCTCGGGGGTGTCGCCGGAGACGATCTTCAGGATCCGGGTGAGCGTGTGCTCCTTGTCGCCCGGGTTGATGCGCTCGGGGCTGTAGCCGACGAAGAAGTCCCGCTTCCACTTCATGCCCGACTCGCGCTCGAGCACGGGGATGCACACTTCCTCGGTGGCACCGGGGTAGACGGTGCTCTCGTAGACGACGATGGCGCCCTTCTTCATGTGCCGGCCCACGCTGGTGCTGGCACCCACCAGGGGCCTGAAGTCGGGGATGTGCGCCTCGTCGACCGGGGTGGGCACGGCCACGATGACGATGTCGGCCTCGGCCAGCAGGGCCGGGTCGCTGGTGTAGACGGCGTGCCTGGCCTCGGCCATCTGCGCGTCTTCGAGTTCGCGCGAGGGGTCGGTGCCGCGCAGGCAGGCGTCGACCTTGTGCTGGGCGATGTCGAAGCCGATGGTGCGCATCTGCTTGCCGAACTCGACGACGAGCGGCAGGCCGACGTAGCCCAGGCCGATGACGGCGACGGTGGTCATGGAGGGTTCGCTTTCTTGTCGTGACGCAGGAGTGAGCGGCTCAGCGGGCATCGCGGGTGCGTTGCAGCAGCCCGGCGACGAGACCGAGATTGTCCCTGGTGAAAGCCTGCACCGCCGCGGCAGATTCAGCGTGGGTGGCGCGCTCGGCGTAGATGACGACCGAGGCGCCGTCGTCGCCGCGCCCCTGCAGCCGCGCGCGCGCAGTGGCCAGCTTGGCCTGGCGCTCGCCGGTGACGAAGCGCCCGTCGACCCAGTACACCTGCCAGGCCGTGACGTGGGGCCGTGCGGCGGCACTGCCGGGGCCGGTGATGTCGTGGCTGCGCAGGCTGACATCCTGCCCGCCGGCACGAGCCGAGGCCTGCCCCTTGCGCTGGGTGGTCCAGTTGCGCTCGTTGAGCGGGACGACCAGGTTCAGCGAGCTGACGAGCTTGCGCTCGGGGCCCTGGCCGCGGTAGTAGGCGATGTACAGCCCCACCGGCCCTTGGGCGCCCGGGGCCGAGCCCGCGTACGCGGCGTGCGCCAGCACCGACGGGTTGCCCCAGGCCGGCTGCCAGTCGAGCGCGGGCTTGCCGGGCATCCCGGTCCAGCCCGGGGCCAGCCCGGGGGGCAGTTCCAGGCGGGGCGTCGGGGCCGAAGCTTCGGAACGCACCAGGCCCCAGTTGAAGGCGTGCGGCAGCGCCGCCACGACCAGCACCGCCAGCGCGGCGCCGGCCACGCGCCGCGACGCGGCAGCGGCGCCCTGCGACGCGGCCACGCCGCCTTCGGCCGGTGCGGCGGGCACGGGTTCGTCGGCCTCGGCCCAGCGCATGCCGACCACGAACATCAGGAAGATCACGAGACCGAAGAACACCCAGCCGTAGAGGATGTGGTCGACGCCGACGGCGATCCGGTTGCCCGAGAGGTGCCCGAGCATGACGATCATCAGCGCGCGCAGCCAGTTGGCGACGACGGGCATCGCGATGGACACCAGCATGAACACGGCCCGGCGCGCGTACGAGCGGTAGTGCAGGTACGCGAACAGCGAGCCCACCATGAACGAGGCCATCAGGTAGCGCACGCCGCTGCACTCGTCGATGACGGACCAGCGTCCGGTGGGGATCACGAAGCTGAGGCCCTCGCGGAACACCGGCACGCCGATGAACTGCAGCGCCACGACGACGAAGTCGGCTGTCCACTCCATCATCGGCTCGACCATGAATTCGCCGAAGGGCACGGCGAACAGCAGGAACAGCAGCGGGAACAGGATGGTCCGCGTCACCTCCAGGCCCAGCACGGCGGGCACGGCGAGGATGAGCAGGAAGACGAAGGCGAACTGCGTCGGCGCGTTGACGACGACGAGGTCGGAGGCCAGCCACGCCACCACGACCGGCAGCATGGCTGCCAGCACCCAGGGCACCGGCCGCGGGGCGAGCAACGCCAGCCGCGCGCGCTGCCGCCAGATCAGCCACAGGCTGATGGGGGTCACCAGCCAGCCGTGCGCGAAGGTGTCGGAGCGCGACCACACGTCCACCATCGCCATGACGGTGTCGCGGTACAGCAGCAGCAGCGCCAGCACGAGGCCGGCAAACAGCGGCAGCACGGTGCGCCAGGCGCTGGCGTGCGGGGTCGGCTCGGGCATGGCACTCATGGCGCTCAGCCACCTCGGCCCGCAGCGGGCTGCCAGGGCCGTGGATTGCGCGACGGCGGTGGCAGCCCGGCCGCCGCCGCGGCCGAAGCCGCCTCCAGGTGGCGGTCGAACGCGGCGAGGTGGGCGTCCCAGGCGTAATCGGCCAGCACGCGCTGCCGGCACGCGATGCCGACGGCCGTGGCACGCGCCGGGGCGCGAAGCAGGGCATCGACCTCGCGCACGTAGTCGTCGGGCAAGGCGGCCGCGACGAGTTCGGCGCGCGTGCCGGGCGCCATGGCCTCGGCGCAGGTGCCGGCAGCCACCACGGGTCGCTCCATGGCCATGGCCTCGAGGATCTTGTTCTGGATGCCGCGCGCCAGGCGCAGCGGCGCCACCACCACGGCGGCGTGCTGCAGGTACGGGCGCACGTCGGGCACGGTGCCGGTCACGTTCACGGCCGTGCCGGCCAGCGCCTGCACGGCAGGCGCGGGATTGCGGCCGACGATGTGAAAACGCAGCTGCGGGTGCTTCGCCCTGAGCGCCGGCAGCATCTCGGCGGCGAACCAGGTCACGGCGTCGATGTTGGGCCAGTAGTCCATCGCGCCGGTGAAGACGACGGGCAGTTCGCCGGCCGTGAAGGGCGAAGGCCGCGCCAGGTCGGGCGCGAAGTGGTCGCAGTCGACGCCATTGGACATGGCCTCGACGCGGCCGGCGCTCTCGGGTGCCAGGCCACGGAACAGCTGCGCCTCCTTCTCGGTCACGAAGAACGAGCGCCCGGCCCAGCCGGCCACCTCGCGCTCGCAGGCCAGGAGTTTCTCGCCCTCGCGGCGGTAGAGCCAGCTCAGCGGCCAGGCGTGGCGCGGCGCGTACTCGGCCCACTTGGCGGAATCCACGTCGACGAAATCCACCAGCACCGGCACGCCCAGGCCCTTCGCATAGGGCGCCATCGACGACGAGAACACCACCGCCGCGTCGATGCGTTCGCGCGCCGCGGCGTCCTTCACCCAGCGCGCCAGACCGGCGTCGCGGTAGTAGCGCAGCGTCAGCGGCTCGCCGGTGGCCAGCGCGGCCAGGCTGCGCAGCCTGGCAGCGCGCGGGTTCAGGCCGGCGGCATGCACGCCGGCACACAGCTCGCGCACGGCGGGCACGTGCTGCCAGTCGGCCGGATCGTCGACGAAGGTGCCCAGGAACACGCGGTGCCGCGCCGCCAGGTGCCTGAGCACGTGGTACGAGCGCACCTTGTCCCCCTTGTCGGGCGGGTACGGCATGCGGTGCACGAGGTAGAGGACGTTGGCCATGAGGCGCCGCGCCTGCGCTTCAGCCGAGGCTGCGCACGACGAACGGGCCGAGCCAGTTCGCCACGGCCAGCGGCATGCGCCGCCAGGTCTCGATCAGCAACTTGTACTTCGCGTTGCCGGGGTTGTTCTGCGGCACCGAGTCACGCTTGTAGAGGCGGTACTCGTAGTGCAGCGGCTGCGGCTCGAAGCCCCAGTTCTTCTTGAACGCGAACGATCCGGTGCCCTGCTTGCTGCGGCCGTAGTCGAAGGTCTTCAGCCCGCGGCTGCAGGCGCGGCGCATCAGCTCCCAGTACTTGAAGTCGTTGGCGGCCAGGCCGCGCGCGGCCTCGGCGTCGCCCGCGTAGTAGGGCAGCACCTCGTCGCGGAAGTAGAAGCTCAGCACGCTGCTGACCGGCGTGCCGTCGGCGCTGCCGACGGTGAGCACCTCGCAGTCGCGCCCGAACTCGCGCCGCAACTGCTGGAACCAGCGCCTGGGCATGGCCGGCGTGCCGTGGCGGTGCACGTTGTCGGCATAGAGCGCGAAGAAGCGGTCGACGCCGTCGTCGACCTGGCTGGTCAGGCCGTTCCCGATGCCCTTGCGAACCATCGCGCGCTGCTTGCGCGGGATGGCCAGCATGTTGGCCTCCTCGCCGGGCAGGATCGGCTTGCGGAAGGTGACGTAGAGGTCCTGCACGGGCCAGTCGGCGTGGCTGCGCTCGAGGTTGCGGTACTCGAGGTGCGCCACGCCCAGGCGGCGCGCCAGCCGGTCGGCCTCGGCCTCCAGCAACGCACGGCTGTCGTCGTCCTCGGCCACGACGCCGCCGTACACCGCGAAGGGCAGGCTGGCCAGCGAACTGCCGAAGAGCCAGCTCTTCACGTGGGCCAGCGGCAGCACGCCGGTGATGCGGCCGGCCCGATGGGCGTAGAGGAAATGCGACTCGTGGCCGAAGGCGCCGCGCAGCACGCGCTGCCAGCCGGCGCGGTGGAAGAAGGTGGCCTTCGGGTGGGCCATCACGAAGGCGTCCCACGAGGCATTCTCGCGGGCGTCCTCGGGGGCGAGTCGCTCGAGTTCGGGCACGACGCCGATCAGCCCGCGAAGGAGGCCGGCGAGCCGGCGATGAAGATGTCGTCCATCCGCCCCCAGCGGAAGTCGCCGAGCAGCGTGCGCAGCCGGCGTTCCATGCGCGGGATGTTCACGTAGTGGCGAAAGCGCGTCCTCGCGTCGATGCCCTGCACGCGCGGCTGGCCAGGGTCGATCTCCCAGGGGTGGAAGTAGAAGACGGCGGCTTCGCGATCCTGCTGGTTGACGCGGCGGATCAGCCAGCGCGACAGGCCGTAGGGCAGCAGCCGGAAGTAGCCGCCGCCGCTGGAGGGCAGGTTGCGCTGGCCCATGCGCACGGTGGTGACCGGGATCTCCAGCAGGCCGGCCGGCACGCGGTGCGCGAAGCGCGGGGCGTCGGGCATGCCGTAGTGGTCGTGCCGGATGGGGTAGATGCTGCTGCTGTATCGGTAGCCGGCCTCGGCCAGCACGTCGAAGGCCCAGAGGTTGCGCACGCCGATGGAGAAGCTCGGGGCGCGGTAGCCCTGCACCGCCACGCCGCCGATCTGCTCGAGCACCTGCTTGGCGCGGCTCACGTCGTGGCGGAAGGCCTCGCGGGTGAGGTCGCTGGCGCGCTCGTGGCCGTGGCCGTGGCTGGCCAGTTCGTGGCCGCACGCGACGATCTGCCGCACCAGGTGCGGGTGGCGCTCGGCGATCCAGCCCAGGGTGAAGAAGGTGGCCCGGGTGCGGTGCTCGTCGAGCATCGCGAGGATGCGGTCGACGTTGCGCTCGACTCGGCACTCGCGGCGGTCCCATTCGTCGCGGCGGATGTAGGGGGCGAAGGCCGAGACCTGGAAGTAGTCCTCGACGTCGATCGTCAGCGCGTTCGTGATGGCGGGGGCGAGCATGGCGGTCGTCGGGCGGCGGGTACGGCGGTTGCTGCAGGCACGCCGTGCGGCGTGCGGCGGTTCGGGTTCAGGGCAGCGGCTGCGCGCTGGGCGGCGCGGCCGGCTGGGCAGGCACCTCGGCAGGCGACGCCTCCTCGGCCGGCGTCGCGCGGCGCTGCGCCGTGGCCACCAGCTTCTGCAGCAGCGTGAGCACCTGCACGTTGATGCGTTCCAGACGCAGCAGGCTGCGCTCGAGGCGCTGCAGCTGGTCGGTGCGCTGGTCGGCGGTGAGCTGGGCGAGCTGGCGGTTGATGGCCTCGGCCTCGGCGGGCTCGAGCTTGAGGCGCGACAGGTCGATGTCGAGATCGCCCGTGGCGGCGCTCACGACACCGGTGACGTCGCCGGGCGCCGCCGCGGAGGTCGGCATCGCCGGCACGGCGGGGCGCGAGGGGACGGCGCTCTCGGCGGCGAACTCCTTGACGACCTCGTCGACGTCGGTGGCGGTCAGGGTCGTGCGGCCGCCCAGGAAGCCCAGCAGCAGCAGCCGGTCGCAGACGGTGTTGATCCTGCGCGGGATGCCGCCGGTGAAGCGGTAGATGCCCTCGAACGCGGCCGGCTCGAAGACGGGCTTGCCGGTGGAGCCGGCGCACTTGAGGCGGTGCTCGATGTAGCGCCGGGTCTCTTCCTGGTCGAGCGGACCGATGTGGCAGGTGGCCGCCACGCGCTGGCGGAACTGCTCCATCTCGGGCCGCTGGAGGATCTCGCGGAACTCGGGCTGGCCGACCAGGAAGCTCTGCAGCAGCGCCTGGTTGCCGAACTGGAAGTTCGACAGCATGCGCAGTTCCTCCACCGCCTTCGGCGTGAGGTTCTGCGCCTCGTCGACGATCAGCAGGCAGCGCTTGCCCTTGCTGGTCTGGCTGATGAGGAAGGCCTCGAGCGTGATGAGCAGCTCGCTCTTGGGCACGTCCTTGACGCGGAAGCCGAAGGCTGCGCCCACCATGCGCAGCGTGTCCTCGGCGCCGAGCTGCGTGGTGACGAGGTGGCCCGTGACCACGTTGGTGCCGTGCAGGCCGTCGATCAGCGAGCGCAGCACGGTGGTCTTGCCGGCGCCGATCTCGCCGGTGATGACGATGAAGCCCTCGTTGCGCGAGACGCCGTACTCGAGATAGGCCTTCGCGCGGCGGTGCTGCTTGCTGCCGAAGAAGAAGCCCGGGTCGGGGTTGAGCTGGAAGGGCTTGCTGGTCAGCCCGTAGAAGGCCTCGTACATGGTGCCCTCAGAAGCGCAAGTCGAGCCGCGCGATCAGCGCCGACTCGTGATACGGGGACGCGCCGCCGTCGGAGACGACGTGGCGCAGGCTGACGCTGCCCGTGGTGCGGGGGCCCAGCGTGGTCGACAGCGAGGCGGTGAACTGGCGCTGCTCGTTGCCGGCCAGGACGCCGCCACCGCTGCCGGTGGTGCGCCGGGCGTCGGCGGTGACCTGCCGGCTGGCACCGAGCGCGAGCGAGGTCTCGCGCGTGAGCCGGTGCGTCAGCCCCGCCGACCAGCCGTACCGCACCACCCGGTCGGTCAGGTTCAGGTCGCCCAGCACGCTGGTGATGCCGGTCAGGCTGTTGCTCTCGGTGCGGCTGACCGTGAGCGACAGCGTCGTGCGGATCCAGGGGTGGAAGAAGCTCAGGTTCTGCGCACGCTGGTTCGACAGCGAGGTGCCCAGCACGCCCGCGATGCCGTTGCCGAACTCCCCGTAGGCCTGCTGGAGCGCGCGGACGATGCAGGTGGCCTGGTCCTCCGGGCGGGGCAGCGCCGAGCACTGGGCCAGCGTCTGCTGGTAGGTCTCGAACTGCAGGCGCACGCGCGGGTCGAGCCGGTCGCCGCCGCTCAGGCCCCGCGTGTCGGTGTAGCTGACCAACGCACGGGCGAAGCGGTGCGACACCCGCACGCCGTGCGAGCGGCCGTAGAAGCGGTCTTCGGTCGACAGCGAGACGTTGGTGCGCTCGGTGGGAAACCAGTCGACGCTCAGCGCGTCGGCATGGCCGAAGTAGCGGCGGTCGCGGTAGAACGTGGCGCGCAGCGTGTCGTGTGGCTGCACGGTGATGCCGGCGCCCCGGAAGCTGTCGGAGACGCGCTGCTCGCTGAGGACGTCGTTGGCTTCCCAGCCGGCACGAACGAAGAACGACACTTCCTTCCAGGGCGCGAGGCTCAGCGTGGCGACGGCTTCGTCCTGGGTGGTGTCGCGCCCGGCCGTGAAGTCGTCGACCACGCGCGAGGCGCTCAGGTTCCAGCCGAAGATGCCGTGGCGGCCGCCGGCGCCGATGTCGGCCGAATGGCTGTCGGAGTCGCCGGCATCGGTGGACGACGCGCGGCTGCGGGTCCACTCGACGCTGGCGCTGCCGCTGGCCTCGGGCCCGAGGTTGAAGCGCAGCGACGGCGAGATCGAGAAGATCGCGACCTCGGTGGTGTTGTCGCTGACCAGGCCGGTGCCGCCGGCCTGCGTGCCGAAGGCCGAGATCGACTGCTGGGTGATGCTGGCGCGGGCGTCGACGTCGAGGTGGTTCTCGACAACCTCGGCGCTGCCGATGGCCGACAGCGAGTTGCGAACCGTGTTCTTGCCGGTCTCGCGGGCGTGGATCAGCGCGTCGGCGCTGTACTGCAGCGAGCCGACGACGCGCCCGGCCCGGCTGGTGATGTCGATGCCCGGGCTGACGCGGGTGATCGCCTCGGATCGTCGATCGGTGTCGCTCAGCTCGACGTTGTCGGTGAGCGTCTGCTCGACCGTGAGCGTGGGCTGGACGGTCACGCGCGGCGTGGTGGCCTGCGCGTGCGCGGCGCCCGCGGCCACCGCGAGCGGGGCGAGCAAGAGCACCGCTCGCACCGCTCGCACCGCTCGCGCCGACCGCACGCCCGCCGGACCTGGCCCTGTCTTCAGGCGAGACCGCATCGCTCAGGCCTGGGGCTGCGGCTGCGCCGGCGCGCCGCCCTCGGCCGCCGGACCATGCCCGTAGCCATGGCCATAGCCGTAGCCGTAGCCATAGCCGTAGCCATAGGACTGCCTGTCCGTGCGGGCCTTGTTCAGCACCAGCATCTTCACGGGGCAGCTCTCGATGGTGTCGAGCGCGTGCTGCACCTGGCTTTGCAGCGTGCGGCCGGCGGCCACGACCATCACGATCTGCCCCATGTGCGTGGCCAGCACGCGCGACTCGGTGGTCAGCAGCAGCGGCGGCGAGTCGAAGATGATGATGCGATCGGGGTAGCGCGTGGCCATCTCGTCGAGCAGGCTGCTCATGACCTCGCTGGCCAGCAGCTCGGTGGCCTTCGGGTGCGGCGTGCCGCTGGGCAGGATGGTGAGCTTGGGCACGTTGGTGCGCATCATCGCGTCCGCCAGGTCGGCCTTGCGCTCGAGCACGTCGAGCAGGCCCGGCCCTTCGGGCAGGCCCAGCACGCGGACGAGCGCCGGGCATGCGACGTCGGCGTCGACCAGCATCACGGTGTGGTCGAGTTCGGCGGCGATGCTCATCGCGAGGTTCACCGACGTGAAGCTCTTGCCCTCGCCCGACATGGCGCTGGTCACCATGATCAGGTTGCCGTGCGTGAGCGTGGCCGCCCCGCGGCCTGCGGCATTGGCGATGAGCGGGCGCTTGATGACGCGGAACTGGTCGGCAACGGCCGTTCGCGGGGCGTCGGGCGTGACGATGCCTCGCTGCGCGATGGCGGCGAAGTCGAGTTCGACGCGACGCGACGCGCGGGTCGGCTCCGCGGCCGGCACGACCGCCTCGGGCACGACCGCGGCGGGTACCGAGGCGGCGGGCGCGACGGGTTCCGTCTCGGGGACGGTGACGCCGGCCTGGCGGAGTTGCTCCAGGCGCTGCGCGGCCTGTTCGATCAAGCTGCTCATGTTCACCTCGGTCAGCCGCGCTGCGCGAGCAGCGCCAGGGCCACGATGCCCAGCACGAAGAGCCCGGCGAGCCCGCCGGACGCGCCGGCAAAGCGCAACAGGCCGAGGCGTTCGCGGCGGCGATCCACGTCGCTCATCACGAGCGACACCACGCCCAGCAGCGGCAGGCCGGTCTTGGTGCGGAGTTCGTCGGCATCGATGAAGGCCGGCCGCAGCTGGCTCATCGCGAAGGCGACCGCCAGCCCGGCCAGCAGCGCGACGGCCAGCGCGGCCGGCAGCAGCAGCAGGCGGTTCGGGGCCACCGGGCGCGGCGAGACGCGCGGCGGATCGATGAGGCGGAAGTCCGCGACCCCGGAGGCCACTTCCAGCTCGCCCGACATCACGACCGACTGCCGGCGCTCGACCAGCGCCTCGTAGTTCTGCCTGATGACGCCGTAGTCGCGGTTGAGCTGGGCGGCCTCGGCCTCGATCTGCGGCGCGGTCTTGAGCGCCTCGCGGGCGGCGGCCAGGCGCGCCTGGAATTCACCCACGCGGGCCTTGAGGGAACCGACCTGCACCTCTGCAGTGGCCACCATGCGGTTGAGTTCCTGGATGATGACGTTGCCGGAGCCCGCGGCGGCGGCGGCGCCGCCCGCGGCGGCAGCCGCAGCGGCGCGCGCGGCAGCGGCCTTGCGCAACTCGGCCACCTCGCGCACCTTCTGCTCCTCGAGGTCCTTCAGCAGCTTGCGCGTGATGACGACGTCGGGGTGCTGGTCGGTGTAGCGCTGCAGCAGCACGTCGAGGTTGCGCCTCTGGGCCTCCATGCGGGCATCGATCTCGGGGGTGGCCACGGGGATGGTGGCGGGGTCGATGGCCGGCGAGCCGGGCGCCGCGCCGGCGCCCTTGAGTTCGGCGTCGAGCTGCGCCTTGGCCGCGTTGCGCGCGTTCTCGGCCTCGCGCAGCTCGAGCTGCGCCTGGCGCAGCTGGTTGGCGATGGCAGAGACCTGGCTCGTCGCATCCTGGCCTTCGACGAACTGCCGGTCGATGTTGCGCATCCTGAACTCCTTCAGGCGCGTCTCGGCCTCCTCGAGCTTGAGCTCGTGCTGGCGGATCTGCTCGTTGAGGAAGATCTTCGCGGCGTCGGTGTCCTTGCGGGTGGCGCCCAGGCTCGACTCGACGAAGATCGACACCATCGACTGGATCACGCGCTTGGCCTTCTCCTGGTCGCTGTCCTCGTAGACCAGCGAGTAGAGGTTGTCGCGGCCGGTGTTCTGGATGCGGATCTCCTTGGCCAGCTTCTCGATCAGCGCGTCCTGCTCGGCCTTGCTGTCGCTCTTCAGGTCGAGGTCGGCCATGCGCACGAGCTTCTCGAGGTTGGGCCGGCTGATCAGCGTGCGGCTGAGCATCGCGACCTGCTGCTGCACGTTGGGCTGGACCGTCAGGCCCGCCATCAGCGGCTTGAGGATCGACTGGGTGTCGACGTAGATGCGTGCCTGCGCCTGGTACTGGTCGGGGATGCGGAACACCACCACCACGCCGACGAGCGCGACGACCCAGCTCACGACGAGGGCGGGCCAGCGGTAGCGCCACATGCCGCGTAGGATGGCTACGAGCTGGCGGACGATCTCTTGCATGGGGGTGTGGCGCTGGTGCGTGGGGAGTGCCGGCGAGCGCGCGGCGGCGCTTCGGGCCGGGTCAGAAGAAGCTCTGCGGGATGATCAGGATGTCACCCGGCCGCATCTCGACGTTGGCCGAGACGTCGCCGCGCTTGAGCAGGTCGTTGAGCCGCACCGAGTACTGCCTGTTGCCTTCGCCGGTGCGCAGGATGGTCGCGCGGTTGCCGGCGGCGAAGTCCGTGAGGCCGCCGACGGCGATCATCACGTCGAGCACGGTCATCTTGTTCTTGTAGGGCAGCGCCAGCGGCCGCGCCGCTTCGCCGACGACCCGGATCTGCTCGCTGTACTGGCCGACGAAGCCGTTGACCATGACCGTGACGATCGGGTCGCGGACGTACTTGCCGAGCACCTTCTCGATCTCGCGGGCGAGTTCCACCGAGGTCTTGCCCGCGGCGGGCAGCTCATCGACCAGCGGGGCGGCGATCTTGCCGTCGGGCCGCACCGGCACGGCGAGCGACAGCTCGGGATTGCGCCACACGATGATGTTGACGCTGTCGCCCGGGCCGATCAGGTAGGTGTAGTCGAAGCCGCTGCCGAGCGCGGCCGGCGCCGGGGGATGGTCGGTGTTCACAGCCGCACAGCCGCCAAGCAGGGACAGCGCGACGACGGACGCCACGACGACGCGGGCACGCTGGATGACGAAGGGCAGGCGCTTCAACATGGGACCTCGCGAATGGTTCGATGCAGGCTGTGCAAACGTTTCAAACGGTGCAGACGGTGCGGGCCGTGCCAGGGCCGGGACCGGATGAAGCAAACTTCACGACAGGGTGCACGCGCTGCCCGACCGGCAGCTCGCGCCACCGGAAGTGCAAACGAGTCTATTCGCGCACGGGCGGCCGGACACTCCCGTGTCTGAAGGGCTTCGCGCGCCGGGGAGGGGACCTGGAGGCGCTCGGCGTGAGAACCTTCACGTTCGGGCACGGGCCCGCGCCGCGGGCGCCCCGGGATTCGCAGGGATTTCTCACCTCACGGAAGGACAAGGCATGGCCGGCACCACCGCGACGGAGCCCTCCCGCAGGCAGCGCGTGCTGTTCTTCGCCGAAGCGGTGACGCTGGCGCACGTGGCGCGCCCGCTGGTGCTGGCCGCCGGACTGCCGCCACAGGAACACGAGTGCGTGGTGGCATGCCACTCGCGCTACGAGCGTTTCGTGCACAGCGAACGCTGGACCCACACCCACCTGGACAGCATCCCCGGCGAGCAGTTCGTGCGTGCGCTGGCCCAGGGCAGCCCGGTGTACGACACGCCGACGCTGCGCCGCTACGTGCAGGAAGACCTGGCGCTGATCGAGCGGCACCGGCCCGACGTGGTGGTGGGCGATTTCCGGCTGTCGCTCTCGGTCAGCGCCCGGCTTGCCGGCGTGCCCTACGCGACGGTCACCAACGCCTACTGGAGCCCCCACTACGCGCGGCCGGGCTTCCCGCTGCCGGTGCTGCCGATGACGCGCTTCATGCCGATCATGCTGGCCCGGCAGCTCTTCCGGCTGGCGCAGCCGGTCGCGTTCGCGATGCACTGCCGGCCGGTGAACCAGCTGCGGCGCGAGCACGGGCTGCCGTCGCTGGGGCACGACCTGCGCCGCGTCTACACCGACGCTGACCTGACGCTGTACGCCGACGACGAGGCGCTGTTTCCCACGCGGGGTCGCCCGGCGACGCACCACTACCTGGGGCCGCTGCTGTGGTCGCCCCCGGTCCCGCTGCCCGCGTGGTGGAACACCCTGCCCGCCGACCACCCGGTGGTCTACGTGACGCTGGGCAGTTCCGGCGACCCGGCCCTGGCCGCTCGCGTGGTGGACGCGCTGGCCGCGCTGGACGTGACCGTCATCGTCGCGATGGCCGGCGCAGCCGCGCGGCCCGCGCCCGCGCCCAACGTGTTCGTGGCCGACTACCTGCCCGGCCTGGAGGCCGCCCGCCGGGCCTGCCTGGTGGTGTGCAACGGCGGCAGCATGACCACCCAGCAGGCCCTGGCCGCCGGCGTGCCGGTGCTGGGCATCGCGTCGAACATGGACCAGTTCCTGAACATGGGCGCGCTGGAGGCGGCAGGGCTGGGCGTGTGCCTGCGGGCCGACCGGTGCGGGGCTCGGGCTGTGGCAGAGACGGCGGGGCGGCTCATCGCGAAGGGGCGGGCTCGGGTGGGCGCCACGGGCAGCGCGACGGGCTGGCCGGGTGGCCGGCCGCCCGGCTGGCCCGCGCCGCCGCCGTCAGCCGCCGGCTGAAGGTGTCGGAAGGCTTTACAGCCATCCTCGAGCGCACCGGGTTCGATTCGTCAAGTGCTTGTGATGAAAGGACTTTCCTGGTGTGGCACAGCGCTTGCTGAATCTCGTGGCAGGTGGGTCGGTCGTACCGCCCACTGCGTCAACCACGACTGAAAGGATTCGAGATGCGCAAGACAATTCTGGGAGCCCTGGTCGCCAGCGCGTTCGCGTTCGGCGGGACTGCGCATGCCGCGCTCACGCTGGACCTCAACGGCGCGGCGCCTGGTGGCGTCATCAACGCGACGGCGCTCGACTGGGCGCCGACCAGCTTCCTGGCCAAGGACGGCAACCTGGCGATCGGCAACTTCGCCAGCGGGAACTGCGGCGCGGACAACGCCGGGTGCCAGTTCGACGTGTACACGCACGCCAAGCTGATCGGCTACATCGACGCGAACGGGACGTCCATCGGCATCGACAACTCGCTCGGCGAGATCACCATGGTCGCCAGGATCACCGAGCGCGTGACCAACTTCATCGGCGGCACCGATCCCTTCGCGCAGTTCCGCACCACGGGCGCAGGCTGGGTCGAGTTCTACTTCACAAGCACCGCCAACTCGGACAACCTGACGGGCGCCAACTTCAACGACGGCCGCATGATCGGGCGCCTGGAAGGGCTGGGCGCTTCGCTCGGCAGCTTCGGGGTCGACGGCACGAAGCCGCTGGTCGCGCTCGACGGCACCGTCGGCGACGTGCCCAACGACGATTACCCGGGCCAGCTGACGGTGCAGGGCTCCGGCAGCCAGGGCAACATCCAGGCCGGCCTGACGTCGAAGGTGCTGGACGGCACGTTCTTCCTCACGACGCTGGCGGGGTTCACGATCAACTACGAGAACATCTCGATCGGCCTGCCCTACCTGTCCGTCGATCCGTCGGATTGCTTCAACGTCACGGCACGGACCAACGGCGACGTGGGCACGACCCAGGCCAGCGAGTGCGACACGAACCACCAGTTGGCGACCTATGCGGGCCAGACCAACCCGACGGGCTACACGCCCGTGGTCGGGGACGTGAACGGCCTCGACCCGGCCAACCCGGACTTCGTGGCACAGACCGACTTCAACTCGCCGGTGACCGGCGTGCCCGAGCCGGCATCGCTGGCCCTCGTGGGCCTGGCCCTGGCCGGGATGGGCGCCGCGACCCGTCGCCGCCGCGCCTGAGTTCCTGGCGGCCCGGCACGGCCCCGCAGCATGGGGCCATGCCGGCGGTGCGGCCCCGACGGGGCGGGGCCGCACCGGACATGACATCGCGTGACATGGCCGGCCCGCACGCTCAAGCCGACTCGGCGCGCACCTTCAGGGCCTGGTTCATCCGCTCGAACGCTGCCCTCATCCGCGGCACCAGCACCGGCGCCACGAAGGGCACCAGCAGCCCCGAGAAGTCCTCCTTCTGCACCACGGCCACCGACCGCTCCGAGACGGGGCGCAGGAGGAAGCTGTGGTCACCGTCGAGCAGGCCGCCCACGAGCAGCCGGCCCCGCCAGCGCAGTTCACGGCAAGGGTCGACCCTCAGCAGCTCGACGGCCGCGCGGCGACGGGACAGCCCCTCGGGCTGGATGTCGAGGTCGACGAAAGCGCCTTGCACGACCGCCCCGCCGGCATGGCGGATCAGCGGGTTCCACTCGGCGTAGCGGTCGAGATCGGTCAGGATCTGCCACACCCGGGCCGCCGGCGCGGCGATCTGCACTTCGGTGACGATGGACTTCATGCGCCCTCCCGGCCCGCGGCAGCCGCCTGGCCGCAGGGCAGCTCGTCCCGGGCGTGCTCGAGCCGGTCGACGATGCGCTTGAAGAACCGCGCTGCCTGCGCACCGGCCATGATGCGGCGGTCGAAGTTCAGCGTGAGCGTGCAGGTGCGCGCGGGCACGACCTGGCCGTCGCGCACGATGGGCCGCGGCTTGACCAGGCCGAAGGCCAGCGACAGCGGGAACGACTGCGCCGCGACGACCGCATCGACGCCGTACTTGGCAGGCGAGCTGATCAGCACCGACGCACCGCGGTAGCGGATCCAGGCCTTCGGGAAGTAGTAGGGCAGCCGGATGAGCAAGGTCGACAGCCACTGGGGCGTCTTCGTGATCAGGCCGCTGAACGAGCGCCACTGCGCGTTGTTGGCGATGTCGCTGGCCGCCAGCGCCTGCAGGCCTTCGGTGAGCGACTCGAGCGACGCGCGGTCGACGTCGCGAAAGACGTCGAAGAACGCGACCGACTCGGCGCCGGGCACGTTGCGCTCGGACGCGATGGCCACGTCGCAGCGCTGGAAGGTGACGAGCCGCGCCCCGAGCCACAGCGTGGAAGGCGGCCGCCAGACGCGCCGGTTGGCGTAGGGGAAGTCGCGCAACGCCAGCGCCACCGCCTTCGCGACGAAGGCGGTGTAGGAAGGCTTGACGCCCGGGGCGCCGCGGCGCACGGCATCGATCTCGGTGAGGTCGATCTCGGCGATGAACGTCACCGTGGGACCGGGCCGGACCTCGAAGTCGGCGACCGCGCGGATGGCCTCGAAGAACTTGTTGCGCGGCTCGACGACGTAGGCGCCGCCGACGCCTTCGGGGCTCTCAGGAGGGTGTGCCATGCAGGTCCTCTCAGGCTCTCAGGCCAGGTGCGCCCCCACCCGCAGCGCATTGGCCGCGATGGTCAGGCTCGGGTTGGTGCCGCCGCTGGACGGGAAGAACGACGCGTCGACGACGTGGAGGTTGTCGAGCTCGTGGGCACGGTTGTGACGGTCGAGCACGCTGGTGCGCGGGTCGTCGCCGAAGCGGCAGGTGCCGCACACGTGGGCGATGCGCTGGTTGTTGGCATGCTGCTCGAGCACCTGGCGCAGGCGCCCGCGCAGCACCTCGGACAGCCGCCGACGCATCAGGCCCACCCGCCGATGCCCCTCGGCACGCAGCCGGTAGTGCAGCACCACGCTGCCCTGCGGACCGGGCTCGACGCGGTTGTCGGCATAGGGAAGGTCCTCGGTGATGGCGGCCAGGCCCAGCGTGTCGTCGACGAGCCCGCGCAGCACCGGCCGCAGCAGGGGCGAGGCCAGTGCGGTGAACAACCCGGCGGCGGGAACCCCTGCGGCGCGCAGGTCGTCGGCGAGGGCGCCGGTGATCATGGGCACCGGCGGCAGCCGGCCGAACGACTGCACCGAGCCCAGGCGCTCGCCGTCGGCAACGCAGAAGTCGCTGAAGGCGATCTCCTTGCGGCGGTTGTCCAGGCCCGGGCGCAACGCCGGGTCGACGCGCACGAGGTGGATGTCGATCAGGTGGCGCATCAGGTGGCGGCCCACCAGGCCCGAGCCATTGGCCAGCCCCCGTGGCCAGTGCTCGCCTCGCGAGCGCAGCAGCAGCGCCGGGGTCTGCAGCGCACCGGCGGCCAGCACCACCACGTCGGCGGTGAAAGCCCGCTGCCGGCCCTGAACCTCGGCCACGACGCTGCGCACGCGGCGGCGGTCGGCGTCGAGCGCGACCACGCGCGCGCCGCTCTGCAGGGCGGCACCGTGGTCGCGCACGGCAGGCGCCAGCGCCACGCGCGCCGCGTCGTTCTTGCACGGCAGCGGGCACAGCACGCCCTGGCAGCCCTGGCAGCCCGCGACGAACTCGCAGGCCATCGGGAGCCGGTAGGGGTGGCAGCCGCCGCGCTGCAGATGCACGGCCAGCTCGGCCATGGCGGGGGTGAGCGGCGGCGGCGCAGGCAGCGAGCGCGCGGGGTCGTGCGCGCCGAAGCGCGCTGCGAGCGGGTCGGTCGTGCCGCGCACGCCGTACAGGGCCTCGGCGGCGCGGTACCAAGGCAGCATCTCGTCGAAGGACACGGGCCACGCGTCGACGACAGCGGCCTCGGGCGCGTCGCGCAGGTGCAGCCGGGGCGTGAAGTCGGCGGGCAGGAAGCGCTCCAGCGCCATGCCGTACAGGGCACTCGAGCCGCCGGCACCGGCGCCCACGTAGGGCACGAAGCGCCGCTCGCGGCCGGCGCTGCGGTCGAGCACCATGCCCGCCTCGCGCCCGGCGGCATGGAGCAGATCGCGGTCGGCCTCGCCGAGCACGCCGCCGCGCCGCGGCGGCTCGAGTTCGGGATAGCGCCCGCGAAGACCGGCGTCGCCGATGCCGGTGCTGCCCTGCTCCAGGAACAGCACGCGGCGCCCGGCCCGCGCCAGCGCCAGGCCCAGCGTGGCGCCGGCCATGCCGGTGCCCACGACGACGACGTCCCAGTGCGAAGGAAGATCCCGGGCCATGGGGGGCGTGGCGTCAGCGGCCGTCGACAGGCGGCCCGGGCACGCCCAGGCGCTCGAGGGGCAGCCGCAGCGAACGCGACAGCGCCATCGGCCCGTGCCCCACCCGGCCCATCCAGACCAGCTCGCCCGGCGGGTGCCCGACCAGCCGCACCAGCCGGTCGACCAGGCCGCGCGCCAGCTCGATGCCCTCGGGCTGCGCCGTGAAGCGCACGCCGTCGGCCACGTAGCGCGCGAAGACCAGCGGCGTGAGCTCGGGCTGCTTCTGCAGGCCCAGCCACGTGCAGGTCAGCCAGAAGCGCTGCACCGCCCGGCCGGCATCGACCCAGTCGTCGACCGTGACAGGGACGCGGCGGGCGCGCAGCGCGAAGTGGGCCGCGCAGGCGATGCCCGGCAGCAGGTCCATCTGCAGTCGCGGCCCCCAGGTGCCGGCAAGGAAGCGGTTGAAGAAGCGCACGCGCTCCCAGCTGCCCAGCACGAAGCGCATGAGCTGGAGCGTCACCGCGTCGGCACCGAGCGCCTGGTCCGGCACCTTGTCCTCGCTGAAGCGCCGGCCCCAGTCGATGATGCTGCGATGCACCTCCCAGGCCTCGCGCAGGGTCAGGCGGATCTTCGCGTTGCGGAACATGAGCCGCGCCGCCGCGAACCGGCCCGCGAACCCTTCGATCCAGACGATCTCGTAGGCGGGGCCCACGGCCTGCTCGAGCGCGGCCTTCTCGGCGGCGCAAAGCGGTCGGGTGGACAGCGGCCTGCGCTGCACCGATCGCTTCTCGATCACGGCGGCCAGCGGGCTGGCGGTCACTTCGGGGTCAGGCACCAGCCGCACGTCGAACGTCGGCGTGGTGTCGGGCAGGTCTTCGCGGCGCCGGACGTCGGCGCGAAGTGCGTGCATGCTGGCCGCCACGCGAAGGGTCTCCAGCAGCGCACCCAGCGACATCTGGCTCGGGCGGCCGTCGAGGTCGTAGACGCAGTGGTCGCGCGTGTCGTGGCCGTGCACGACGACGTGCGAGGGCGAGACGATCTCGAACCGCCACGGCTGCGTGTTGTCGCCGCTGGGCGCCCAGCGCGCCTGGTCGAGGATGGCGCGCATCGCGTCGATGCCGGCCATCGGCTCCATCATGGCGCCCCGCCCTGCAGCGCGGCCAGCTTGCGCCGCGAGATGGCCAGCGCCAGGCGCTGCAGCGGGTGTCGATGCCCGCCGGGCCGCCAGGCCGTGACGAGCTTGTTGCGGTAGGCGTCGAACTGCACGCTGCGCGGCGCGGCGATCACGTCGCCGCGCCCGAGCACGAGCTTGAGCACCTCGGCGCCGGCCACGCCGGCGCAGATCTGGCAGGCGATCATGGTGGAAGGTCCGCGGCGCTCGGCGAGGTTCACGCGCGAGCGGTCCACCAGGTAGCCGATGTGCGGCGCCCAGGGGGACAGGCCGACGACGAAGTGCAGCGCCTTGTCGAGTTCGCCCATGCCGTCGCGCCAGCCGAAGTAGTCGTCGAAGCCCATGCCCCCGGGCACGAAGTTCACGAGCGCGGCGCCCATGCCGAGCGGCGCCACCGTGACGGCCGGGATCCCGCGCTGCGCGCAGCGGCGAAAGACGGCCTGCCGCACGTCGAAGGCGAAGAAGTCCAGGCCGTCGAGGTAGACGTCGGCCCCGGCCAGGAACGCGTCGAGGTTGGCCGGGCCCAGGCCGTCGGCGAACACCGTGACATCGGCCTCGGGGTTGATGTCCAGCACCATCTCGCGCAGCACCTCGGCCTTGGGCCGGCCGAGGGTCTGCAGGCTGGCACCGACCTGGCGGTTGAAGTTCGCGATGTCGAAGCGGTCGAAGTCGGCGATGGCGAAACGGCCGATGCCCAGGCGCGCCAGCGTGAGCAGGTGCACGCCGCCCACGCCACCCATGCCGGCCACCGCCACGCGCGCACAGCGCAGGCGCTCCTGCTCGGCCTCGGTCACCCAGCCGAGATTGCGCGAGAACGCGTCCGCGTAAGAGAACCTCACTCCCTGCACTCGACTCACCTCGTTGTTGCCGCTCCGCTGCGGCCAGGGGAGAGGACCTTCCATGTCAACGGCCGGGGGTGCGACAGAACAGTCCCACCCGGATCCGGCCGTGAACAACCGCAGGGGCAATGGTACTGCGGGGGGTGGCCGGCGCACCGTGTCATCTTCCCGGGAGAGAAACCAGTCGTACGCCGCGGGTCACGCGATGCGGTCTCGAGCAGGCTTGGCTCCGCCACCTTGCTCGAACCCCCGGCCCCCTCAGTCCAGGGATTGTGAGTGGCCGTCGGCGCTCCTTACATTCGCCTTCAGACGGTGGAAGGTTCTTCGACACCCTCAGCCGCACCCACGGGGGGTGCCGGGCCGTGACGGCACACCGCGTCCGGGCCGTGCAGCCGCCAGGCGTCCTCAGCCCGTGACCAACCATGATTCGCCTGTTCAACCACCACGTCCATCGCGACACGCTCCTGCAGGCGTCCTTCGACATCGCCTTGCTGGTGCTGGCGATCGTGGCGATGTTCGTCTGGCAGGCCGGCGCCTTCGATCGCTGGATGCCGCACGCCGGAGCCCACGTGCTCTCGCTGGCAGCAAGCATGTTCGTGATCGGCACGGCGTCGGGGATGTACCAGGAGTCGAGTCGCCTGACGACGACCCAGGCCCTGGCGCGTGCCGCCCTGGCACTGTGCCTGGCGCTGCCGGTGACGTGGTTCATCTTCTCCCTGCTGCCGGCCGGCGTGCCCAACCGCGACGCCATCCAGGCCGGGGCGCTCATCGGCGTGACGACCATCGTGCTGCGACGCGCCTGGCTCACGCACTGGGGCGTGAAGCCCCGCTCGCGCACCCGGGTGCTGGTCTTCGGTGCCGGGGCGCCGGCGCAGATCGTCGGAGACACGCTGCTGCATGCCGACCCGAACGTCGAGATCGTCGGCTATCTCCCAGGCCCCAACGAGAAGGCGATCGTGGTGCCGGCCGCGCAGGTGCTGCAGCCCAGCGGCAACCTGTCGGAGACGGCGCTGTCGCTGGGGGTCGACGAGATCGTCGTGGCGCTCACGGAACGCCGCGCGGGCAGCATGCCGCTGCGCCAGCTTCTCGACTGCAAGATCTTCGGGGTGAAGGTCTACGACCTGCCGACGCACTTCGAGAAGCGGCTCGGGCAGTTGCGCCTGGACTACGTGAACGCGGGCTGGATGATCTTCGGGGACGGCTTCAACCAGGGCGCGCTGCGCACGACCATCAAGCGGCTCTCGGACATCGTCTTCAGCACGCTGCTGATCGCGCTGGCGGCGCCGGTCATGCTGGCCACCGCCGTGCTGATCAAGCTGGACAGCCGTGGCCCCGTCTTCTATCGGCAGGAGCGCATGGGCCGCAACGGCACGACCTTCATGGTGACGAAGTTCCGCAGCATGCGCACCGACGCCGAGAAGGACGGCAAGCCGCGCTGGGCCACGGCCCAGGACGACCGGGTGACGCGCGTGGGCCACGTGATCCGTCGGCTGCGCATCGACGAGCTGCCCCAGCTCTTCAACGTGCTCAAGGGCGAGATGAGCCTGGTGGGCCCGCGCCCCGAACGGCCGTACTTCGTGGAGCAGCTGACGCGGCAGATCCCCTACTTCCAGGTGCGCCACAGCGTCAAGCCCGGCGTGACCGGCTGGGCGCAGGTGCGCTACCAGTACGGCGCCACCGTGGAGGACGCGGCCGAGAAGCTGCAGTACGACCTCTACTACGTCAAGAACCACTCGCTGTTCCTGGACCTGGTCGTGCTGTTCGAGACCGTGGGCGTCGTGCTGACCGGCAAGGGGGCGCGCTGAGCCGCGCCCTGCGGCAGCGCACCGGGCTGCGGACCGGCGGTGCCCGTGGCCGGTTGCCTGGCATGCAGCGGCACTGGCCGGCAGACAGCGTGGAAGCGATTGCGTGAGCCATGGGTGGCGCGGCGGCTGAACTCACTGTCCTGGGCTACGGGCTCGCGGCAGCGGCACACGTGGCGCTGCTGGTTCACCTGTGGCGCACGGGTTACGCAAGGACGGCGCGAGACGCGACCGCGCCGACGGACGACGGCGCCGCCGGGCAGGGTTCGGCGCGCCAGGCCGCCCGTGCCTTCATGCTGGCGGTGGGGCTGGGCGCCGCCTGGGCCGCGCTGGGCGTGCTGGAGATCCTCACGCGCGCCGTGGCCCCCGCCCACGCGCTGGCTTTCGCCGACATCGCACGTCATGCGGCCTGGTTCGCGTTCGTGCTGCTGGCCTTGCGCCCGGCACTCAGGGCTTCGACGAACCCGGTGGTGCGCAGGCTCGGCATCGCGGCGGCGCTGATCGTGGCGGCGGCACTGGCGGCCTGGGCGGCGCGCCTGATCACAGGCCGCCACGAGACGACGGCGGCCGGCGCGCACGTGGCCACGTCGCTGGCCACGGCGGTGTTCGGGCTGCTGCTCGTCGAGCAGCTGTTCCGCAACCTGCCCGAGGACTCGCGCTGGAACGCCAAGCCGCTGTGCCTGGGCCTGGCCGTGGCGTGGGTGTACGACCTGTACCTGTTCTCGGAGGCCCTGCTCTTCGGGCGGCTGGACGCGGACGTGCTCGCGATGCGCGGCGCGGCGCACCTGCTGGCCGTGCCGCTGCTGTTCGTGGCGTCGCTGCGCCGCGCCGACTGGATGGGCCGGCTGCAGTTCTCGCGCTCCGCCGCCTTCTATTCGACGACGCTGCTGCTGGTGGGGGCCTACCTCCTGTTCATGGCCGGGGTGGGCTACTACGTGCGCTACTTCGGCGGCGACTGGGGCCGCGCGCTGCAGATCGGCCTGCTGGTGGCTGCCATCGCGATGCTGGCCGTGCTGCTGTTCTCGGGCAGCTGGCGCGCGCGCGTGAGGGTCTTCGTCGGCAAGCACTTCTTCAGCTACCGCTACGACTACCGCAAGGAGTGGCTGCGATTCACCACGATGCTGTCGCGCGGGGACACGCCCGCGGCGGTGGCCGAGCAGGTGATCCGCGGCCTGGCGAGCATGGTCGAGTCGCCGGGAGGCGGCCTGTGGATGCGCTCGGGCGCGGAGGCCGCGTTGCGCCAGCGCGCGCGCTGGAACGTGCCCGCGGTCACCGAGGCCGAGGCCGAGTCGTCGGACCTGTGCCGGTTCCTGGCGCGCCAGGGCTGGGTGGTGGACCTCGACGAGTACCGCAGCGCGCCGCGGCGCTACGGGCAGATCGCGCTGCCGGGCTGGCTGGTCACGAGCCCGGGCACATGGCTCGTGGTGCCGCTGATGGTGGGCGAGACGCTTTCGGGCTTCGTGACGCTGGCGCGCCCGCGCACCCCGATGGAGCCGGACTGGGAGGTGCGCGACCTGCTGAAGACCGCGAGCCGGCAGGCCGCGGTGTTCCTGGCCCAGATGGACGCGACCGAGGCGCTGCTGGAGGCGCGCAAGTTCGACGCGTTCAACCGCATGTCGGCGTTCGTCGTGCACGACCTGAAGAACATCGTGACGCAGCTGTCCCTGATGCTGAAGAACGCGCAAAGACTTCACGGCAACCCCGAGTTCCAGCAGGACATGCTGTCGACCGTGGAAAGCTCGCTGGAGAAGATGCGTCGGCTGATGCTGCAGCTGCGCGAAGGCGCCGCACCCTCGGGGGGGACCCTGGGCGTGGAGCTGGCACCCATCCTGCGGCGGCTGGCGGCCATGGCCGAGGCCCGCGGGCGGCGCCTCGCGGTGGACGCACCCGAAGGGCTGGCCACGCGCGGGCACGACGAGCGGCTCGAGCGCGTGCTGGGCCACATGGTGCACAACGCACTCGACGCCACGCCGCCGGAAGGCCGCGTGTGGGCACGGGCCAGCCGTGCCAGCGGGCAGGTGAAGGTGGAGATCGGCGACACCGGGGTGGGCATGACCGAGGAATTCGTGAAGACCAGGCTGTTCCGGCCTTTCAGCAGCACCAAGGCCAGCGGCATGGGGATCGGTTCGTTCGAGAGCCTGCAGTACATCCGCGAGCTCGGCGGCTCGATCGACGTCGTCAGCGCGCCGGGGCGCGGCACGGTGGTGACGATGCTGCTGCCGCTGTTCGACACCACGGCCTCCAGTGACGCGCGCCGCGCGCTTCAGGCATGAGCGCGCAGGGTGACCCGATGACCGCGACGAGCCGCCCCCAGGCGCGAATCCCGCAGTGCGCAGCACGGAGGGCAGTCCAGTGAGCGCCAGCATGTCCGGCCCCGTGCTGATCGTCGAGGACGACCTCGCGCTGCAGAAGCAGCTCAAGTGGTCGCTCGACCGCTTCGAGTCGGTGACGGCCAGCGACCGCGAGAGCGCGCTCGTGCAGTTCCGCCGCCACCGGCCGCCGGTGGTGACGATGGACCTCGGCCTGCCGCCCGACCCGGACTCGGTCTCGGAGGGCTTCAAGCTGCTGGAACAGCTGCTCGACGCCGACCCGAACGTCAAGGCCATCGTGCTGACCGGCCAGAACGACCAGGCCCACGCGCTGCGCGCCGTCGCGCTGGGGGCCTACGATTTCCTCGCCAAGCCATTCGACCCGGAGGTGCTGAACCTGACGGTCGAGCGCGCGTTCCGGCTGGCCGAGCTGCAGGCGGAGAACCGCCGCCTGCAGGCGCTGCACGAGCCCGACGCGCTGTCGGGCCTGGTCACTCGCGACCCCGACATGCTGCGCATCGCGCGCACGATCGAGCGCGTGGCCGCCAGCGACGCGACCGTGCTGCTGCTCGGCGAGAGCGGCACCGGCAAGGAGGTGCTGGCGCAGGGCCTGCACCGGGCCAGCAGGCGCAGCGGGCGTTTCGTGGCCATCAACTGCGCGGCGATCCCCGAGAACCTGCTCGAGAGCGAACTCTTCGGCTACGAGAAGGGCGCCTTCACCGGCGCGACCAAGACGACCCTCGGGAAGATCGAGACCGCCAACGGCGGCACGCTGATGCTCGACGAGATCGGCGACCTGCCGGGCAGCCTGCAGGCCAAGCTGCTGCGCTTCCTGCAGGAGCGGCGCATCGAGCGGCTTGGCGCGCGACAGGACATCGCCGTGGACGTGCGCGTGGTGTGCGCCACGCACCAGGACCTGGAGGGCCTGATCCGCGAGGGCAGATTCCGCGAGGACCTCTTCTACCGCCTGGCCGAGATCGTGGTGCAGATCCCGCCGCTGCGCAGCCGACGGGGCGACGCGGCGCTGCTGGCGCACGCGATGCTCCGGCGCTTCTGCCAGGAGCAGCGTCGCAGCGCGCTTTCCTTCACGGAGGACGCCGTGCGCGCGATCGAGGACCACGAGTGGCCGGGCAACGTGCGCGAGCTGATCAACGTGATCAGGCGCGCGACCATCATGGCCGACGGCCAGCGCGTGACCGCCGGGGACCTGGGCCTGAAGGTGCCGCAGGCAAGCGGCGAGGAAGGCGAGGCCGTGTCGGACCTGGACCTGCGCAAGGTGCGCGAGGCCGCCGAACGTCGGGCCATCGTCGCGGCGCTGGCGCGTGCGAACAGCAACATCGTGAAGGCGTCGGAGATCCTCGGCGTGAGCCGCCCGACGCTCTACGACCTGATGCACAGGCTGGCGATCAAGTAGCACCGTCCGCAGGGGAGAAGATTCGATGGGCAAGCAGATGAGGCGGCTGAAGGCCGCGATGGCCGTGGCACTGGCCGCGGCGGCGCTGGGCGGCTGCGGCAGCGATTCCGAGCAGGACCTGCTGGCCTCGGCCAAGGGCTACCTGCAGAAGGACGACCGCGCCGCGGCGATCGTGCAGCTGAAGGCGACGCTGCAGAAGAACCCCGAATCGGGCGAGACGCGCTTCCTGCTGGGCAAGGCCCTGCTGGAAGGCGGCGACCCTGCGGCGGCCATGGTCGAACTCGGCAAGGCACACGACCTGCGCCACGACGAGAACGACGTGCTGCCGGCGCTGGCGCGGGCGATGCTCCAGGCCGGGCAGGGCCGGCAGCTGGTGGAGCTGTACGGGCGCACGACGCTGCAGAACCCGGCGTCGATCGCGGCGCTCAAGACGGCGCTCAGCACGGCGCTGCTGCAGCAGGGCGACCGCGAACGCGCCCTGGCCATGCTGGCCGACGCGCTGAACGCGGCACCACAGGACGGCCCGGCGTTGCTGCTGCAGGCCCGGCTGAAGGCAGCCGACGGCGACCTCGACGGATCGCTGGCCCTGATCGAGCAGGTGCTGGCGCGGGATGCGAAGGACAAGGAAGCGTGGGTGCAGAAGGCGGCCCTGATGGCGTACGGGAAGCGCGACCCGCAGGCCGGGCACGCGGCCTACGACAAGGTGATCGAACTCGACCCCAAGTCGGTGGCGGGCCACACCGGGCGGGTGGGGCTGGCGCTCGCGCAGCACGACCTTGCCCGCTACAAGGCACTCATCGAGGAGATGCGCAGCGCGCTCCCCGCGCACCCTCAGACGAGGTTCTTCGAGGCGCAGCTCGCGCTGGGCGAGCGTGACTTCAAGCGTGCGCGCGAGCTGGCGCAGCAGCTGCTGAAGATCGCGCCCGGGAACGTGCGCGTGCTGCAGCTGGCGGGCACGGTGGAGTTCCACGAGCGCAACCTGCTGCAGGCCGAGACGCACCTGCAAAAGGCGATCTCGCTGGCGCCAGAGCTCACGGTGGCGCGGCGCCTGCTGGCCGCCACCTTCCTGCGCAGCGGGCAGGCCGACAAGGCCCTCGCGGCGGTGGCGCCCATGGTGGCGCGAGGGCGCGACTTCGAGTCGCTGACGCTCGCGGCCGAGGCCATGCTGCTCAAGGGCGACGCGCGCCAGGCCGAGGCGTTCTTCACGGCGGCTGCCCGGCTCAGGCCCTCCGATGCCACCGTGCGCACGGCCCTGGTGCTCAGCCGGATGACCCGCGGCGACGTCGACAGCGCACTGGCGGAGCTGCAGCAGATCGCGGCCGAGGACAAGTCGGGCACGGTGGCCGACATGACGCTGATCAGCGCCCGGCTGCGGCGCGGTGACACCGATGGCGCCCTGCGGGCGATCGGGCAGCTCGAGAAGAAGCAGCCCGACCAGCCGACGGCGGCCAACTTGCGCGCACGGGTGCTGCTGAACAAGCGCGACCTGCCTGGAGCGCGCAAGAGCTTCGCGCGCGCGCTGGAGATCGACCCGACCTACTACCCGGCGGCGGCCGCGCTGGCGGGCATGGACCTGGGCGAGAAGAAGCCGGACGAGGCGCGAAAGCACCTCGATCGCCTGCTCGAGCGCGACCCGCGCAATGTCCAGGCCCTGGTGGGCCTGGCCGAGCTGCGCGCGGCTGCCGGCGCACCCGCCGCCGAGGTGACCGAGCTGCTGCGCCGTGCCGTGCAGGCCAACCCGCTGGACGCCGGTTCGCATCTGCTCCTGGTTCGTCATCTCCTGCGCCGCAACGACCCCAAGCAGGCCCTCGCTGCCGCACGCGAGGCGGCGGTCGCCCTGCCGGACCATCCACAGGTGCAGCTGGCGCTGGGCGACGCCCAGCTCCAGTCCGGCGAGAACGAGCAGGCCCTGAATTCGTTCCGCAAGGTGGCTGCGCTGCAGCCGCAGGCTGTCGAACCCCAGCTGCGCATGGCGGCGGCCTTCGCGGCGGCCAACGACACGGCCGGCGCGATCGAGGCGATGACGCGCGCGTCGCAACGGGCGCCGAAGTCGCTGCCGGTGCGCATCCAGCTGGCCGAGCTGCAGGTCAGGGCCCGTCGCCCCGAAGAGGCGGTGAAGACGGCCCGCGACATCCAGAAGGAGTGGCCCGGCAGTTCGGTGGGCCTGCTCGTCGAGGGCGATGCGCACATGGCGCGCCGCGACTGGCCCGCCGCGCTGACGGCCTACCGCGCCGCGCTGGCGCGTGACCGCCATGCCAAGGTGGCGACCAAGGTGCACGGCGCGCTCATCGAGAGCGGGCAGCCTGCGGAGGCCGCGCGCTTCGAACAGGCGTGGCTCAAGGAACGGCCGCAGGACATGGTGTTCCTGGAGTACCTGGGCTACCTGGCCATCCGCCAGAAGGCGATGCCGGTGGCGGAGGGCCACTTCCGCACCATCCTCGCCGGGCAGCCCGACAACCCGCTGGCGTTGAACAACCTGGCCTACGTGCTGCTCGAGCAGGGCAAGCCCGGGGCGCTGCCACTGGCGGAGAAGGCGGTGTCGCTGAGCCCGAAGACCGCCTCGATGATGGACACGTTGTCGCTGGCGCTGGCATCGGAGAAGCAGTTTGCCAAGGCGCTGGAGACACAGCGTGAGGCGATGCGGCTGGCACCCGAGATGCATTCGTTGCGCGTGTCGCTCGCCCGCATCTACCTGCTGGCCGGTGACAAGGTGCAGGCGCGCAAGGAACTGGAGGCGGTCAAGGCACTCGGCAAGCGCTACGGCGGGCAGGCAGAGGTCGAGCGCCTCCTGCAGACCACCGGCTGATCACGATGAGCCGTCACGCCACGGGCACGGCGCGCACCCTGCGCAGCGCATCGGCCGCCACCGCCGCGGCGGCCCTGCCCGCGGCGCTGAAGCTGCTGGGCAAGGCGCTGGCGGCCGAAGTGCCGAAGGCATCGTGATGAGCCACGACGAGGCACATGCAGGCCCCGCGCTGCGGCGCCGGACCCTGCTGGGGGCGGTGGGCACGCTGGCCTGCCTGCCGCTGGCCCCGGGGTGGGCTCGCGCCTCGGTGGCCGGTGGCCTGCCGGAGCTGGTGGCGGCGGCGCGCGGCTCGATCGTGCCGGTGGGCCTCTACAGCGCCACCGACAACCCCCGATTCGCGTTCCGGGGCACCGGCTTCGCGGTGGGCGACGGCCTGCACGTGGTGACGAACTTCCATGTGCTGCCCGAGTCGGTCGATGCGCCTGGCGGACCGACGATGATGGCGCTGGTGCCGCGCGGCGGCGGCGAACACGATCCGCGCGCGGCGCGCGTGGTCGGCACCGACCGGGTGCACGACCTGGCGCTGCTGCGCATCGATGGCGAGCCGCTGAGGCCGTTGACGCTGGCCTCCGACACCCTGTCGCCCGAGGGCACGGCGGTGGCGCTGATCGGTTTCCCGGTCGGCGGGGTGCTGGGCTTCTCGCCGGTGACGCACCGTGGCATCGTGTCGTCGGTGACACGCATCGCGCTGCCGGCGCCGACCGCCCAGCGGCTGGACGCCCGCGCCATCGCCCGGCTGCGGGAGGGCGCCTTCGAGGTCTACCAGCTCGACGCCACGGCCTACCCGGGCAACAGCGGCGGGCCGGTGTTCGACACCGCCACCGGCGCGGTGATCGGCGTGGTGAACATGGTGCTGGTGCGGGGCACGCGCGAGTCGGCGCTGAGCCAGCCCACGGGGATCAGCTATGCCATTCCGGCGCGGTGGGTGCGTGAACTCCTGGGCACGACGCGATGACGGTCCCCGGTTCAAGGGGTACCGTCGCCGCGCCGGGCGCAGACCCGGCGACTAGAATTTCCTGCAATCCATTCAGGCAGGCAGGGACCCCATGAACAGCGAGATCGACGTGACGCGCGAGTCAGGGCATCCTGGGCGGGCGCCTGACGCGCCGGTCTCCATGGGCCGCAGGCGCTTCGCGCGCGGGGTCGCGCCCGTGCTGCTGGGCTCGGTCGCCAGCACCCCGGTGCTCGCCGGCGACACGCTCCCGTACCACTGCACCATCTCCGGCAAGCTGTCGGGCAACACGTCGGTGCCGCGCGACGCCACGCCCTGCAACGAACTCGGGAAATCGCCCGACTACTGGAAGACCCAGGCCTGGCCGTCGCCCCTGGTCAATGGCATCCTGCCGACCGACTCCAAGGGCCGGGCGCAGTGCTTCAACACCGACCTCGTGTCCCGCACCGCAGGTGGCACGCGCTTCAACGGGTACACGGCGGAAGGATCGACGCTGGCGCGCTCGTTCGTCTGCAAGGGCGGCGTGATCTACGACGAGCAGCAGGGCTTCCCCGGCAGATCCACGGCCGCGTCCATGCTGCAGGTGATAAACACCGGTGGCGGGCTGAACGACACCGCGCTCAAGGCGCTGGGCCGTGCCACCGTGGCAACGCTGTGCAACGCCTACAGGTTCGCGCCGAACTTCCCGCTGCGGCCCAAGCAGGTCGTCGACATGTTCAATGCCGTTCGGCTGGGCGGCACCTACACCGTGAGCCCGACGGTGTCGATGAACCGTGACCAGGTCAGGGCCTACTTCCAGTCGCTCTACGACTCGGCGGTGAGCTTCGACTTCTAGGAGGCTGCCGGACGGGGGAGTCGCCGGCTGCAGTTCGGCGCCCCGGCCCGGCAGCCTCCCGGGAGCATGGGCGCGCCTCGACGCGGCGCCCGTCGTGACAGGTTGCTCAGCGGCACGGCGAACAGCTGCGGTAAGGTTGACCGTCGTCCACCAGGCACCCTTCGGCACTCCCTTGCAACCGGTTTCCTCCTGGCGCGTGGCCGCTGGCGCCGACCCCGTCGTGCGTCCGTGGGGCGACGAGTGCGTCGTGCACCACGGGCTGTCCAACGACACCCATCGGCTGCTGGCGGTGGCTGGGCACGCGCTGCAGGCGCTGGCGTCGCGCGGGCAGGCGAGTGCCGCCGCGCTGGCTGAAGACTGCGGCGAGGACGTCGACGAAATGGAGTCGATCCTGCGGGCATTGGAGGCTCTATCGCTGGTGACCGAATGCGCGGGCTGAGCGAGCGCCTGGCCCGCGGCATCGGGTTGGCCACCGGGCCGTTCCGCTTCCGCATCCGCAGCAGCGTGCCCGTGGTGACGGAGGGCCTGCAGACGCTGTACGCGCGCTTCCCCGTCGACGACGGGAGCGGCCTTCACGACTTCCACGTCAGCATCGACCGCGTGGGCGGGCCCAGGCGATGGCTGCGCCCGCAGGTCACGTTCCGTGTGGACGGGCACGAGCCATTCAAGCCGCTGCCCGCCGACCACGCCTTCGCGCTGCTCGAATGGGGCATGAACTGGTGCATCGCCTCGCAGGCCCACCACTACCTGCTGCTGCATGCCGCGGTGCTGGAGCGCCATGGAACGTGCGTGATCCTCAGCGGCGAGCCGGGCGCGGGCAAGAGCACGCTGGCCGCGGCGCTGATGCTCTCGGGGTGGCGCCTGCTGTCGGACGAGATCACCGTGATCGACCGCGACGACGGCCACGTGCGCGCCCTGGCGCGACCGGTCAGCCTGAAGAACGCATCGATCGACGTCATCCGGGGCTTCGCACCCGAGGCCGTGCTGGGCCGCGTCGCGCGCGACACCCACAAGGGCAGCGTGTCGCACCTGCAGCCCACGCCCGACAGCGTGGCGCGCATGGACGAGCGCGGCAAACCCGGGCACATCGTCTTCCCGCGCTACCAGGCCGGCTCGCCGACGCTGCTGGACAAGACGTCGAAGGCCGGCGCGATGGTGGCGCTGGGCAACCAGTCGTTCAACTACGGACTGCTCGGACGCGTGGGTTTCGAACTCGCTGCCGATCTGGTGGACCTGTGCGAATGCTGGAGCTTCACCTACTCGCGGCTCGACCAGGCCGTGGCCACGTTCGAGCGGTGGACGCGGTGAACGGCGACGTGCGCGGGCCGTTGCTGCGGGCGCTGGCCGAGCCCGGCACCATGGCCCGGCTGAGCGAGGCCCAGTGGGACCTGGTGCTGCGCCAGGCGCGCGCCGCCGGCGTGCTGGGCCGGCTCGGCGCGCTGGCCCGCGACGCCGGCGTGGACGCGGCGCTGCCCGGCCCGGTGCACCGCGCGATGACCGCCTGGCTGACCGTGTCGGACGCGCAGCGGCGCACCGTGGCGTGGGAGATGCAGCAACTGGCGCACGACCTCGCCGACCTGCCCGGGCCGATCCTGCTGCTCAAGGGCGCGGCCTACGCGGCGGGCGACCTGGCACCCGCCCGCGGCCGGGTGTTCGCCGACATCGACCTGATGGTGCCCGGATCGCAGCTCGGCCAGGCAGAGCTCGGACTCATGCTGGGCGGCTGGGCTGTCGCGCCGATGAGCGCCTACGACCAGCGCTACTACCGGCAGTGGATGCACGAGCTCCCGCCCATGAGCCACTTGCGCCGACGGACGTCGCTGGACCTGCACCACGGCCTGCTGCCACGCACGGCCCGTCTGCGCGTGCGCTCCGAGCTCGTCTTCGAGCGGGCCATGCCGCTGCCGGGGCAGCCGCGCCTGTCCGTGCCCTGTCCGGAGGACCTGGTGCTGCACAGCGCGGTGCACCTGATGCACGAGGGCGAATGGGGACACGGGCTGCGCGACCTGACCGATCTCGACGCCCTGTTGCGCCAGTTCGCCGCAGGCCCTGGCTTCTGGGAGCGCCTGCTGGCGCGTGCAGCCGAGCTCGGCGCAGGCCGCCCGCTGGACCATGCGCTGCGGAATTGCTCGCGGCTGCTGGGCACCCCGGTGCCCGCCGACGTGCCGGCGGCGTGCCCGGACCGCACCGGCCAGCGGGTGCGCCCGGCCATCGATGCGGTGCTCGATGCCGCACTGGGCAGCACTCACCCTTCGTGGCGCACCCCCCTCACCCCGGCGGCCGAGTTCGCGATGTACGTCCGCAGCCACTGGCTGCGCATGCCCGCGCACCTGCTGGTCGCCCACCTGCTGCGCAAGGCCTGGCAAGCGCGCGTGCAGCCCCTGTTCGACCGGCAGCCCCCCTAGCGCGGGCAGGCAACGCCCATTCAGGCCTTGTAGTAGCCCCGGTACCACTCCACGAAGCGCCCGATCCCCGTGCGGATGCCAGTGCCCGGCGCGAAGCCGACCCACGCGTCCAGGGCCGAGACGTCCGCGTAGGTGGCCGGCACGTCGCCATCCTGCAGCGGCAGCAAGTTCTTCCGCGCGCTGCGGCCCAGCGCTTCCTCGATGGCGGCGATGAAGTCCAGCAACGGCACCGGGTCATGGTTGCCGATGTTGAAGACGCGGAACGGCGCGTTGCTGGTGCCGGGGTCGGGGTTCAGGGGGTCGAAGCCCTCGGCCGGAGTGGCCGGCTTGTCGAGCACGCGGACGACACCTTCGACGATGTCGTCGACGTAGGTGAAGTCGCGCTGCATCTTCCCGTGGTTGAACACGTCGATCGGCCGGCCCTCGAGGATGGCGCGGGTGAACAGGAACAGCGCCATGTCCGGCCGGCCCCAGGGACCGTAGACGGTGAAGAAGCGCAGCCCCGTGGTGGGCAGCCCGAACAGGTGGCTGTAGGTGTGGGCCATCAGCTCGTTGGCCTTCTTGGTGGCCGCGTACATGCTGACGGGGTGGTCGACGCTGTCGTGCTCGGAGAACGGCATCTTCGTGTTGCCGCCGTAGACGCTGGAGCTCGACGCGTAGACCAGGTGCTGCACCCTGGCGTGGCGGCAGCCCTCGAGGATGTTCATGAAGCCGACGAGGTTGCTGTCGACGTAGGCATGCGGGTTCTGCAGCGAATAGCGCACCCCGGCCTGCGCCGCGAGATGGATCACGCGGTCGAAGCGCTCCTCGGCGAAGAGCTTCTCCATCCCGGCGCGGTCGGCGACGTCCAGCTTCACGAAGCGGAAGCGCTCGTGCGGGGTCAGGCGTGCCAGGCGGTCGCGCTTGAGCTGGACGCTGTAGTAGTCGTTCAGGTTGTCCAGGCCCACGACCTCGTCGCCGCGCGCCAGCAGCCGCAGCGCGCTGGTCATGCCGATGAAGCCGGCTGCGCCGGTGAGCAGGATCTTCATGCTGGGAGGGTGGGTGCGAATGGTTGGGCCGCACCCCGATGCGGGTCGCGGGCAGCGCCGGGAATTCTCACACGCAGGGGGCGTGGCCCGGGGCGGTGCCTCACGGGGAACACGCTCGGGCGCGAAGTCCTACCGCTTCGCGGCGGGCGGGCGACGCGTGCGCCGGTAGGGGTCGGCAAGACCCAGCCCGAGCATGAGCGCCGACTCGCGCGCCTCCATCGCCTGCGCGTCTTCCTCGCCGGTCTCGTGGTCCCAACCCTGGGCGTGCAGGGTGCCGTGCACCAGCAGGTGGGCGTAGTGCGCGGACAGCTCCTTGCGGGCGCGGCGCGCCTCGCGCTCGACGACCGCGGCGCACAGCACGAGGTCTGCCACGACGACGGGGGCGTGCTCGTAGTCGAAGGTGAGCACGTTGGTGGCGTAGTCCTTGCCGCGCCACTCGCGGTTGAGCGTGCGGCCCTCTTCCTCGCCGACGATGCGCACGGTGACCTGCCCGGGCGCCTCGAGCGCGGCGCGCACCCAGCGCGCGACCTTGTGGCGCGGCAGGGCCTCGCGGTGGCGGGGGTCGGCGAACTGCAGCGAGAGCTGGAGCCCGGGCCGGGCGACCCGGCTCACGGTGCGGAGCCCGGCGAGCCTTCGCCGCCCTGGGCTGCACCGCGGGCGCGGTCGTAGGCCTCGACGATGCGTGCCACCAGCGGGTGGCGCACGACGTCGGCGGCGGTGAAGTGCGTGAAGGCGATGCCCTCGACCTTGCGAAGCACCTGCGCGGCGTCGACCAGGCCGCTGGGCGTGCCCTTGGGCAGGTCGATCTGGCTGACGTCGCCGGTCACCACGCACTTGCTGCCGAAGCCGATGCGGGTGAGGAACATCTTCATCTGCTCGCGCGTGGTGTTCTGCGCCTCGTCGAGGATGACGAAGGCGTGGTTGAGCGTGCGCCCGCGCATGAAGGCCAGCGGCGCGATCTCGATCTGGCCGCGCTCGAAGGCCTTGGTCACGCGGTCGAAGCCCATCAGGTCGTACAGCGCGTCATACAGCGGGCGCAGGTACGGGTCCACCTTCTGCGCCAGGTCACCGGGCAGGAAGCCCAGGCGCTCGCCGGCCTCGACAGCCGGGCGGGTGAGCACGATGCGCTGGACCGCATGGCGCTCCAGCGCGTCGACGGCACAGGCCACGGCCAGGAAGGTCTTGCCGGTGCCGGCGGGGCCGACGGCGAAGGTGATGTCGTGGGCCAGCATCTGCCGCAGGTAGCGCACCTGGTTGGGCGTGCGGCCCGACAGGTCGGCGTGGCGGGTGTGCAGCACGACGGGGGCGTCCTCCGCCGGCGTGGTGCCGGTGGCGCCCGCCGGCTCGGCCGAGGTGGCGCGCACGATGGCGAGCTGCAGCGCGCGGTCGCCGATGGGAGCCTCGGCTTGCAGGTAGAGCTGCTCGAGCAGGTCGACGGCGCGCTGCACGGCAGGCTTCGGGCCGTCGATGCCGAAGGCCTCGGCGCGGCGGGAGATGGTGACACCAAGGGCCGCCTCGATCGCGCGCAGGTGGCCGTCGACGGGCCCGCACAGGTGCGAGAGGCGCCGGTTGTCGGCGGGCTGGAAGGCGAGGCGTCGGATCACGGGTGAGGAGCTGAGGCCGCGGCGGGCCACGCAGGGCGCTTGAAGCGGCAGAAGTGCGCATTGTCGCAGCGCACGCTCCGGTAGAGTGGCTTCGACCGTGCGTTCCCGTCCGGCGGCGGCCGGCGTCTCCTCGCTGCACATGCCCTTCATGTCGTTCACCTCGTTCGTGTGGCGCGCCCTGCGGTTGCATGCGCTGGTGCTGGTGCTGGTGCTGGTGCTGGCACCGACAGCCGCGCCGGCCGCCGCCCACGCCGAGGTGCTGAGGCTGGACACCGCGCTGGCGATCGACGACGCCGGCACCGGCGTACCGCCCGCGGCGGCGCCCGGCAGGCCCGTTGCCCTGCCCGACGACTGGACGCACTCCGCGCCGGCAGGTCGGGTGCGCTGGTACCGGGCCGCCTTCGAGCTGCCGCCCGCATTCGACCGCCAGCAGCTCCTGGCCCTGCACCTGGCGCAGGCATGCACGAACTTCGAGGTCTGGCTCAACGGCAGCCTGGTCCACCGCGACGGCCGCATGAGCGCGCCGCTGACGCGGCAATGCGGGCGGCCGCAGCTGGTGACGCTGCCGCCCTCCGCGCTGCGACCGGGGGCGAACCGGCTCGAGCTGCGGGTGGCGGGCCACGGGCTGGCCGCGGTCGGCTGGCGGCAGCGCGCGGGGGCGCTGTCGGCGCTGCGGATCGGCCCGCGCGACGCACTGCACGCCGCATACGCCTGGCAGCAGGTGCTGTTCGTGGCCGTGCCGCAGGCGCTGTCGATGGCGCTGGTGCTGCTTGGCGGGTTCGCCTTCATGCGCGGCTTCGCGCAGCGCCACCAGAGCCCACTGGCCCACTTCGGTGCCCTGTGCGCGGCAGCAGCCATCTTCCTCGGACAGGACTGGGTGCCGACTCTGCCCTTCGACGACGCCGTGGCCGAGTTCCTGCTGTCCAGCCTGGCCGCGTTCTTGACGCTGGCCGCGGTGCAGTTCCTGCTGCGGCACGCGGATACGCGCCATGCGGGCGCCCACCGGTGGCTGGCACTGCAGTGTGCGCTGGTGCCGTCGACGCTGGTGTTGGCAGGGCCCGAACGGCTGTATCCGGTGGCCGCGGCGTGGTACGCGGTGCTGGCCGTGCAGGTGGCCGCCGCAGGCGCGTTGCACTGGCGACGACACCGGCCGCCTGCGGGCGCAGCGGTGTGGCCGGTGCGACTGCTGCTGGGCGCGGCCGCGCTGACCGCCGTGGCGCAGGCCGTCGTGCAGGCAACGGGGACGCAGGCGAGCGCCGCGGCGGCGCTGCACGCGCTGCTCGGTGCGATGCTGGTGGTCTTCGGCCTGTGGCTGCTGCAGCAACACGGGCAGGTGCCGCAGGAGGCGCTGGCCGGCAAGGCGCTGATCGACCAGCGCGTGCGCGAGGCCACGGCCGAGCTCGAGCGCAAGTTCCGCCACCTGGCCGAGCTGCGCGTGGAGCAGGTCACCGAGCGCGAGCGCAAGCGCATCGCCGCCGACCTGCACGACGACGTCGGCGCCAAGCTGCTGACCATCGTGCACACCAGCGAGTCGGATCGCATCTCGACGCTGGCGCGCGAGGCGCTGGACGAGATGCGGCTGTCGGTGCGCGGCCTGACCGGCAAGCCCGTGCGGCTGGCCGACGCGCTGGGCGACTGGCGGGCCGAGGTGGTGTCGCGGCTGGCGCAGGCGGGCATCCACGCCGGGTGGCAGGCGCCGGACGACCTGCCGCAGTTGCTCTCGGCGCGCGCCTTCGTGCAGATCACCCGCATCCTGCGCGAGGCCACCAGCAACGCCATCAAGCACAGCGGGGCGTCGCATTGCGATGTCGAGTGCGTGATCGCCGACGGCGACCTGCGCATCGTGATCCGCGACGACGGCGAAGGGATCCCGATGGAAATGGACGGCCGCCTGGACCGCGGCCACGGCCTGGCCAGCATGAAGCAGCGCGCCCGGCAGCTTCAGGGGCAGTGCCTGGTGGAGTCCCGCCCGGGGCACGGAACCGTGATCCGGCTCACGATTCCGCTCGATCACGCGACCGAGCCGCAATGAAGCTGCAACAAAGCGTGACGTTCGCCCCACAGCGACAGGGGCACACTTGATACAAGCGCGAACATGAAGAACATCCTGCTGCTCGAAGACCTGCCGGAAATCCGGGCCTGGCTGCGCAAGCTCGTGCTGCAGGTGTTCCCCGGGGCACACCTGTCCGAGAGCGCGCGCGTGCACGACGCGGTGGCACTGGTCACGGCGGTGAAGTTCGACCTCGCGCTGGTCGACCTGGGGCTGCCCGACGGCAGCGGCGTGGACGTGGTGGTCAAGCTGCGCGACGTGCAGCCGGACGCGCAGTCGGTGGTGGTGACGATCCACGACGACGACGACCACCTGTTCCCTGCGCTGCAGGCCGGCGCCTTCGGCTACATCCTGAAGGAGCAGCCGCGGGAGATGATCACCGAGCAGCTGCAGCGCATCTCGCAGGGCGAGCCGCCGCTGTCGCCGTCGATCGCCCGCCGCGTGATGGCGCATTTCGCCGCCCAGGCGCGGCCGCAGAAGGCGATGATGCCGCACGTCTCGCTCACCGACCGCGAAAGCGAGGTGCTGCTGCGCGTGGCCAAGGGCTACACCCTGCCCGAGATCGGCGTGCAGCTGGGCCTGTCGCGCCACACCATCGCCGACTACGTCAAGCAGATCTACCGCAAACTCAACGTGAGCTCACGCGCCGAGGCGGCGCTGGAGGCCCAGAGGCTGGGCCTGTTCGGCTGACGATCCCGCTGAAGACAGCCCGAAGATGCCGGGTGCTCTGCAACGCCATCGAGACTGTAGATTACGGTCATGATCGGACGCCTGACCGGAACCCTGGTGGAGAAGACGCCACCGCTGGTGCTGCTGGACGTCGGTGGGGTCGGCTACGAGGTCGACGTGCCGATGAGCACCTTCTACAACCTGCCCGCGCTGGGTGGCAGCGTGACGTTGCTGACCCACTTCGTGGTGCGCGAGGACGCCCAGCAGCTGTTCGGCTTCCTGACCGCCGCCGAGCGCGCGGCGTTCCGCGAGCTGGTGAAGATCAGCGGCGTGGGTCCGCGCACCGCGCTGGCGGTGCTGTCGGGCCTGGGCGTGGGTGAGCTGGCCGACGCCGTGACGCGGCAGGACGGTGCCCGGCTGGTGAAGGTGCCGGGCATCGGCAAGAAGACGGCCGAGCGGCTGCTGCTCGAACTCAAGGGCAGGCTGGGCCCCGACCTCGCGCTGCCGGCTGCGGCACCAGCCGACGACACCCAGGCCGACATCGTGCAGGCGCTCCTGGCGCTGGGCTACAACGAGCGCGAGGCGCAGAGCGCGCTCAAGGCGCTGCCGAAGGACGTGGGCGTGAGCGAAGGCATCAAGCTGGCGCTGCGGGCGCTGACGAGGTAGCGCACGCGGCACCCGCCGGGCGCACCCGGCGCGTCCTCGTCGATCTCGTCAGTGCTTGTGCTTGTGCTCTGCCTGGGCGGCGGCCACACCTCGCACCGGCGCCTTGACTTCCACCGTCTCGCGCTGGCCACCGGCGCGCTCGACGACCAGGCTCACGTTGACCGTCTCACCCGCCTTGAGCTGCTGCTTCAGGTCCATCAGCATGACGTGGTAGCCGCCGGGCTTGAGCTCGACGGCCTTGCCCGCGGGCAGTTCGAGCGCCGGGACGGCGCGCATCCTCATGACGTTGCCGTCCATGGCCATCTCGTGGATCTCGACCACGCCGGCGGCCGGCGACGATGCCCCCACGATGCGGCCGGCCGTGGGCGACGTGATGCGGGCGAACATGCCGGTGGCCTTCTGCTGCGGCACGGTGGCACGCACCCAGGGCTCCTGGACGGTGGTCTGGGCCAGGGCGGCGGGGACGACGGCAGCGAAGGCCAGCGTGGCCGTGGCCAGGATGCGGGCGAAGCCGCGGGAACGAAGCTGATGCATGACGATGGATTCCGGAAGGGATGCAAGGCGGCGGGCCGGCAACGCTTCCGGCACGGCCGGGGGGGACGTGCAAGAAACGAGACCTGACCCCGTCGAAGGGGGTGGGATCAGCCGTGCTGCGGCGGCGCGCGGGGCTGGGCCGGTTGCCAGGGCGGCTCGCCAGGCAGGGGGCCGGCGCATGCGGCGCGGGATGCGCCGCCGGCCTCGGGCGCGGGGGCCGGCAGGTGGCCGCGGGCGGGCGGCAGGGCGTGATCGGCGTGGGCGGGCTGCTGGCACCAGGGGCAGTGCTCGAGGTGGCCGGCGGCGCTGACCGGGGCGGTGGGGGAGGCGGCGGGAGTGCTGGTGCTGGTGCTGGTGCCGGTGCCGGTTTCGGCAGTGGCCGCCACCCAGCGCACGCCCTGCGGGGTGCAGACCTCGACCCAGTGGATGCCGCTGCCGGCACCGAAGGCGCGGGCGTGCGATAGCGCGGGCAGCAGGGCCAGCGCCCCCATGGCGGCCAGCGCCAGCCAGGCGGCAGCACGCAGGCGGCGGCGCAGGATCTCCATGAGGCGGATTATCCGGCCTCGCGATAATGGGCGCATGGCCATCCAGACCGACGACTTCGGCACCGCGCCCGCGCGCCGCGTGGTCAGCGCCGCACCCGCCTCGCCCGGCGAGGAAGCGCTGGAGCGGGCGCTGCGCCCCAAGCTGCTGGCCGACTACGTGGGCCAGGCCAAGGCGCGCGAGCAGCTCGAGATCTTCATCGGCGCGGCCCGCCAGCGCGCCGAGGCACTGGACCACGTGCTGCTCTTCGGCCCCCCGGGGC
>JBILNT010000121.1:0-11448 GCA_044374875.1 Rubrivivax sp. | reverse complement strand
TCGACGCGCGCGGCATGCGGGCTGCCCATCAGCCCGCCAACCGCCGACCCTGCCGCCCGCCTCCAGGCTCACATTCCGCCTGAAACACGGCCCCAGCTCCAGGCTCACACCTCGTTGGACAAGACTCTCGCTGGCGCTCGCGCCGGGCCGCGCCTACAGTAGGGACAAAGCTCGCGGCCGTGATCCTCGGCCGTCCCAGGACAGGAGACCCGACATGCCCATCCGCCGCCACGCGATCATCACGCTCGTGACCGGTGCCCTCGCCACCGCGCTGGCCGGCACGGCATGGGCCCAGGACATCCCCAGGAAGCCGATCACGCTCGTCGTCGGCTTCGCGGCGGGTGGCGCCGCAGACCACGCCGCACGCGTGGTCGCGAAGCGGCTCGCCGAGAACCTCGGCATCACGGTCGTGATCGACAACAAGGCGGGCGCGGGCGGCAACATCGCCCACCAGACCGTGGCCAACGCCACGCCCGACGGCTCGGTGATCCTGCTCGGCTCGGTCGGCCCGCTGGCCATCGCGCCGCACCTGACGAAGCTGGGCTACGACCCGCAGAAGGACCTGGCGCCGCTGACGATGGGCATGAACTTCCCCAACGTCCTGGTCGTGCCGCCGAGCCTGGGGGTCAAGACCTTCGCCGAGTTCATCGTGCTGGCCAGGAAGAACCCTGGCAAGCTGAACTACGGCTCGACCGGCGTGGGCTCGGCGTCGCACCTGGCCGGCGAGCTCTTCAACACGATGGCCGGCGTCGACATCGCGCACATCCCGTTCAAGGGCGGCGCACCGGCGATGACGGAACTGCTGGCCGGGCGCATCTCTGCCTACTTCGCGACCATGTCCACCGCCGGCCCGCACATCGCCAGCGGCAAGCTGATCGCGCTGGCCACCACCGGCCAGGCGCGTGCGCCCTTCCTGCCCGACCTGCCGACCGTCGCCGAGGCCGGCCTCGCCGGCTTCACGGCCACCAACTGGTACGCCTTCGTGGCCCCCGGCAAGACGCCCGCGCCGGTGCTGGAGCGCTGGAACCAGGAGCTGGTCAAGGCACTCAAGGCCCCCGAGGTGGCCGAGGAGCTCAACCGCAGCGGCCTGCTGCCCGCACCGGGCACGCGCGAGGAGCTCGCGCGCTACATCGAGCGCGAGTCGAAGACCTGGGGCCGGGTGATCGCCGAGCGGAAGATCACGGCGGACTGATTGAGCGCGAGCACCGGCGACACCCCGCCAGGCGGGCGCGAGCGGCCGCGCTCGCCCGCGGACCTGTTCTGGTCCTTCTCGTGGCTGGCCCTGCAGGGCTTCGGCGGGGTGCTGGCGGTGGTACAGCGCGAGCTCGTCGAGCGCAAGCGCTGGCTGACGCCGGAGGAGTTCGTCGAGGACTGGGCGGTGGCGCAGATCCTGCCCGGCCCGAACGTCGTCAACCTCTCGCTGGTGATCGGTGACCGCCACTTCGGCCTGCGCGGCGCGCTGGCGGCGGTGGCCGGGATGCTCGCGCTGCCGCTGCTCGTCGTGACCGTGCTGGCGCTGGGCTATGCCGGCGTGGCCGACCACCCGCTGGCGCAGGGGGCGCTGCGCGGCATGGGCGCGGTGGCCGCCGGCCTGGTGGCTGGCGCGGCGCTGCGCCTCACGCCGGCCCTCGCGCGCAACGTGATGGGCCGCGGGGCCTGCGTGCTGGCGGCCGCGGCGGTCTTCGGTGCCGTCGCCCTGCTGCGCCTGCCGCTGGCGTGGTCGCTGCTCGGCGTCGGCCTTCCGGCGTGCCTGTGGGCCTGGCACCGGCTCGGCAGCGCCGGCCGGGGGGCCACGCCGTGACGGTCGTCGACTGGCTGGCGCTGTTCGCGCACTTCCTGTCGCTGTCGCTGCTGGCCGTCGGCGGGGCCATCGCGGTGGCGCCGGACATGCACCGCTTCCTGGTCGACGAACGCGGCTGGATCGACGACGGACAGTTCTCCGCCTCGGTCGCGCTGGCACAGGCGGCACCGGGGCCGAACGTGCTGTTCATCCCGGTGCTGGGGCTGAACGTGGGGTTGCAGGCCGGCGGCCTCTGGCACGGGCTGCTCGGCATGAGCATCGCGCTGGCCGGCATCCTGCTGCCGAGCTCGGTGCTGACGCTGGCCATCACCCGCTGGGCGCACCGTCACCGCGAGGACCGCGGCGTGCGCGCGTTCAAGCAGGGCATGGCGCCGGTCGTCATCGCGCTGCTGCTGGCCACCGCCTGGGTGCTGACCTCGGCCCACCCCGAACCGGTGCGCCACTGGCCACTATGGCTGCTGACGGCTGTCTCGGCGCTGATCGTCTGGCGCACGCGCGTGCACTTGCTGTGGCTGCTCGCCGCCGGCGCGCTGCTCGGTGCCGCCAGCGTGGTCTGACCGGGGTCGGCGCGCCGGTCAGCGCGGCTTCTTCGCCGGGGGCGGCGCGGGCTCGACCGGGATTTCGGACAGCGCCGCCCACTCGGAGCTGGTCATCTCGATCTCGACGACCTCCGGCTTGCGCGGCTCCATGCCCAGCCGCCGCTCGCGGCCGGTGGGCGGCCCCTTGTCGGCCTGGCGGCGATCCCGGCCCGAGCGGCGCTCTGCTGGCGGCTTTCCCTGCGGCTTGCTCATCGGTGTTGGAGGATGTCGCCGCGCGCCGGGGCCGACCCGTGACTGCGCGCGACGAACTGGAACGGGCTGCCGCGCATCATAGGCCGGTCGGCGGCGGCGCTGCCGTTCCGCGGGATTGCGGGCCGCGCCGCGGCGTGCGGTTTGCCGCCGCCGTGGGTCGCGCTTGACCAGCCAACCCGCCACCGCCAGCATCCGGACCCTGATGGCACTCGACACCTACCTGCTGTACCTGCTGGCCGCCACCGGCCTGTCGCTCTCGCCTGGACCGAACGGCCTGCTCGCGCTCACGCACGGCGCCATGCACGGCGGGCGCAAGACGCTGTGGACCATCCTCGGCGGGGCGATCGGATTCGTCGCCGTGATCGCGCTGTCGATGTTCGGCATCGGCGCGCTGCTGAAGGCCTCGGTCGGCTGGCTCACGGTGATGAAGTGGGTCGGCGGGGCCTACCTGGTCTGGCTGGGAATCCAGGTCTGGCGCGCGCCTCCGATCGGCGTCGACCTGCCCAGCCACGCCGAGCCTCGCGCCGGCTGGTCGATGTTCCGCCAGGGGCTGCTGTCGGCGGTGACCAACCCCAAGGGCATCCTGTTCTTCGCCGCCTTCCTGCCGCAGTTCATCGACCCGGCCCGCAGCCTGGTCGTGCAGTTCCTGATCATGGCCGGCACCTTCGCTGCCATCGAGATCGCCACCGAGCTGATCATCGCCAGCACCGCGCAGCGGCTGCGCCCCTGGCTCGCCCGCGTCGGCAGGCGCTTCAACCAGGCCTGCGGCGGCGTCTTCGTGGCGATCGGGGCCGCGCTGCCGCTGCGGGCGTGAAACCCGCGCCGTGCCGCGGCTGAGGTGGTAGGCCGTGTTGGACTTGAACCAACGACCAAAGGATTATGAGTCCTCTGCTCTGACCAGCTGAGCTAACGGCCCCCAGGACGCCAGTCTACCGGCGCAGCGCCGGGCTTCACTTCACCGACAGCGCGTTGCCCACCAGCCGGGCCGTGATGTCGACGATCTGGATCATGCGGTCGTAGGCCATGCGAGTCGGGCCGATCACGCCCAGCGTGCCGACGATGCGGCCGTCGACCTCGTAGGGCGCGGTCACGACCGAGAGTTCCTCGAAGGGCACGACCTGGCTCTCGCCGCCGATGTAGATGCGCACGCCCTCGGCGCGGCTGGAGACGTCGAGCAGGCGCATCAGCTCGGTCTTCTGCTCGAAGACGTCGAACAGGCGCCGCAGGCTGCGCATGTCGTTGCCGAAGTCCTGCACGCCCAGAAGGTTGCGCTCGCCGGAGACGACGACGTTGTCGCTGCTCTCGGCCATCGCGTCGCTGCTGGCCTGCACTGCCGCCTGCATCAGCGTGGCGATCTCGCCGCGCAACGCCTCGACCTCGTGCTGCAGGCGGTCGCGCACCTCGTCGATCGTCAGCCCGCCGTAGTGCTGGTTGACGTAGTTGGTGGCCTCCACCAGCTCGCCCTGGCTGTAGTCGCGCGCGGTCAGGATCAACCGGTTCTGCACGTCGCCATCGGGCGAGACGATGATCACCAGCACGCGGCGCTCGCCCAGGCGCAGGAACTCGATGTGGCGGAAGACACCGGGCCGGCGCGGCGCGGTGATGACGCCGACGAAGCTCGACAGGTTCGACAGCAGGTGCGCGGCCTGGGCGATCACGCGCTGCGGCTGGTCGGGGTGCAGCTGTTCGCGCACGGCCGCGACGTCGGGCGTAGGGTGGTCGAGGTCGAGCAGCCGCGCCGTCAGCATGGTGTCGACGAAGAGGCGGTAGCCCCGCGCCGTCGGGATGCGGCCGGCGCTGGTGTGCGGGCTGGCAATCAGGCCGAGCTCCTCGAGGTCGGCCATCACGTTGCGGATCGTGGCCGGCGACAGGTCGAGGCCCGAGGCCCTGGAGAGCGTGCGCGAACCGACCGGCTGGCCTTCGGCGATGTAGCGCTCGACCAGGGTCTTCAGCAGGGTTCTGGCACGGTCGTCCAGCATGGCTTTTCATTGTACGGATTCACTCGTCGGGGAGCCTGCCACAGGGGTGGCCTATGGTGTAATCCGCCGCATGCCCAGCCGCTTCCGCCATGCCGCCATCGTCGGGAAGTACCAGGCACGCGGCATCCGGGCCGTGCTGGAGGACGTGGCGCATTTCCTGGTCGCGCAGGGCCTGGAAGTGTCGTTCGAGCGCGAGACCGCACAGGCCACCGGCGTCACCGACTTCGACGCGTTCGACGCCAACGAACTCGGCCGGCGCTGCGACCTCGCGGTGGTGGTGGGCGGCGACGGCACCATGCTGGGCATCGCGCGCGAGCTGGCGCGCCACCACATGCCGCTGGTGGGCATCAACCAGGGCCGGCTGGGCTTCATCACCGACATCCCGTTCGCCCACTTCAAGGAGGCGCTGGCCCCGATGATCGCCGGCGACTACGAGGAAGAGCACCGCTCGATGCTCGAGGGCGACGTCTGGCGCGACGGCGAGCGCATCTTCGCCGGCCTCTCGCTGAACGACGTCGTCGTCACGCGCGGCGCCACCGCCGGCATGGTCGAGCTGCGGGTCGACGTCGACGGCGACTTCGTCGCCAACATGCGCGCCGACGGCCTGATCGTCGGCACGCCCACCGGTTCCACGGCCTACGCACTGTCGGCCGGCGGGCCGATCCTGCACCCGTCGATCGGCGGCTGGGTGCTGGTGCCCATCGCCTCGCACACGCTGTCCAACCGCCCGATCGTGCTGCCGGACAGCGGCGAGATCCGCATCGGCATCGTCGCCGGCAAGGACGTCTCGGCGAACTTCGACATGCACAACCTCGCCAGCCTGATGCACGGCGACCAGGTGCGCGTGCGCCGCTCGGCCTCGAAGGTGCGCTTCCTGCACCCCCGGGGCTGGAGCTACTACGCCACCTTGCGTCGCAAGCTGCGCTGGTACGAGGGCGTGGTCTAGGGCATCGCCATGCTCAGGCGCCTGATCCTGCGCGACGTCGTCATCGTCACCGAGCTCGAGGTGGAGTTCGCCGCGGGCTTCTCGGTGCTGACCGGCGAGACCGGTGCCGGCAAGTCGATCCTGATCGACGCGCTGCAGCTGGCGCTGGGCAACCGCGCCGAGTCGTCACTGGTGCGTGAAGGCGCGGCGCGCGCCGAGGTCTGCGCCGAGTTCGACAGCCCGGCGGCACTCGCCCCCTGGCTCGACGAGGCCGGCTACGTGACCGACGCGACCCTGCTGCTGCGCCGCACGGTCGACGCCCAGGGGCGCAGCCGGGCGTGGATCAACGGCAGCCCGGCCACCGTCGCGCAACTGCGCGAGGTCGCCGACTACCTGGTCGACATCCACGGCCAGCACGCCTGGCAGAGCCTGACCCGCCCGGCTGCCGTGCGCACCCTGCTCGACGCCCAGGCCGGCGTCGACCCCGCGCCGCTGGCCGCCGCCTGGCAGCGGTGGCGCACCGCGCGCCAGGCGCTGGAACACGCCCGCTCACAGCGCGACACGCTCGAGCGCGAGCGCGAGCGCCTGGCCTGGCAGGTCGGCGAGGTGGACAAGCTCGGACCGGCCGAGGGCGAGTGGGCCGAGCTCGAGGCCGAGCACCAGCGCCTGGCGCACGGGCAGTCTCTGCTCGAGGGTGCACGCGGCGCGCTCGATGCGCTGGACGAGGCCGAACCTTCCGCGACGGCCCTGATCGGCCGCGCGATGGATGCCCTCGACGAGGTGCTGCGCTACGACGCCGAGCTCGCCGACGTCATCGAGGTGCTGCGCAGCGCGCAGGCCCAGGTCGACGACGCGGCGCACACGCTGGCGGCCTACCTCGGGCGCCGCGAACCCGACCCCGGGCGGCTCGCCGAGCTCGACGCCCGGCTGTCGGCCTGGGTCTCGCTGGCGCGGCGCTACCGGCGCGCGCCGGCCGAGCTGCCGGCGCTGCTGGCGGGCTGGAAGGCCGAACTCGAGGCGCTCGATGCGGCCGTCGATCTCGACGCGCTGGAGCGCGCCGAGGCCGAGGCCGCCAGCGCCTGGAAGCGGCTTGCCGAGCAGGCGGGCCGGGCACGGCGCAAGGCCGCCCCCGGCCTTGCCATCGCGGTCACCCAGGCGATGCAACAGCTGGGCATGGCCGGCGGGCGCTTCGAGGTGGCCCTGCTGCCGCTGGACGAGCCGCAGGCCCACGGCCTGGAGGCCATCGAGCTGCGCGTGGCCGGACACACCGGCAGCACGCCACGCCCGCTGGCCAAGGTGGCATCGGGCGGTGAACTGTCGCGGCTCGCGCTGGCCATTGCCGTGACCACCGCACAGGCCGGCGGCGGCGTGCCGACGCTCATCTTCGACGAGATCGACGCCGGGGTCGGCGGCAACGTGGCCGACAGCGTGGGCCGGCTGATGAAGCAGCTCGGCGCCAGCGCGCAGGTCCTCGCGGTGACGCACCTGGCCCAGGTGGCCGCCTGTGCAGACCGCCACTTCGTCGTCGCCAAGTCGGCGCGCGGCAGTGTCACCGAGAGCCGGGTGACGCCGGTGGCCGGCGAGGCCCGCGTCGCCGAGATCGCGCGCATGCTCGGCGGCGGGCGGCTCTCGAGTACCAGCCGGGCCCACGCCGAGGCGATGCTGGGCGTCGGCGGCGCGGGCGCGACCGGGATCGAGGGAGCCTGATCGATGCGCGAACGCAGCCAGTTCGCGTCGCTCGACCCCGAGCGCAGCTACGAGGTCATCCTCGTCACCGGGATCTCCGGGTCGGGCAAGTCGGTGGCGCTGCACGCACTCGAGGACGCGGGCTACTTCTGCGTCGACAACCTGCCGCCCGAGCTGCTGCGCGAGTTCCTGCGCCTCGAGTACGAGCGCGGCACCTACCGCGTGGCGGTGGCCGTGGACGTGCGCACCGTCAACTCGCTGCCTCACCTGGTGCGCCTGATCGGCCGCCTGCGCGAGGAAGCGGTGCACGTGAGGTCGCTCTTCCTCGACGCCAGCACCGACGCGCTCGTCCGCCGCTTCTCCGAGACGCGACGCCCGCACCCGCTGACCGCCACCCCCGACGACACGGACCCGCACCGCGCGCTGGTCGAGGCCATCGAGCTCGAGCGCGAGCTGCTCGGCGAGCTGCGCGACCTGTCCACCGTCATCGACACCAGCCAGCTGCGCCCGGCGCAGCTGCGCAGCTGGGTGCGCTCGCTGGTGGGCGCGCCCGGCGCGCCCCTGACGCTGGTCTTCGAGTCCTTCGCCTACAAGAAAGGGGTGCCGCTGGACGCCGACTACGTCTTCGACGTCCGCGTGCTGCCCAACCCGTTCTACATCCGCGAACTCAGACCCCTGAACGGGCGCGACGAACCGGTGGCCGAGTACCTGGGCCGGCAACCGGAGGCCGCCGAGATGCTGCGCCAGATCGAGGCCTTCCTCGCGCACTGGCTGCCGGCGTTCGCCGAAGACCAGCGCAGCTACGTCACCGTGGCCGTGGGCTGCACCGGCGGGCAGCACCGTTCCGTGTACTCGGTCGAGCGGCTGGCGCGCCGCTTCGCCGGCCGCTACGCGACCCTGGTGCGCCACCGCGAGCTCGACGCCCTTGACTGACATGCCGCCGCCGCTGCCCGACCCGCTGCCGCTGTTCCCGCTGCGGATGGTGCTGTTCCCGGGCGCCCTGCTCGGGCTGAAGGTCTTCGAGCCGCGCTACGTCGACCTCGTCTCGCGCTGCCTTCGCACCGGCGAGCCCTTCGGCGTGCCATGCCTGCGCGAAGGCGCCGAGGCCGGCCCGAACGCTCGCCCCGTCGAACTCGAGACGGTGGGCACGCTGGCGTGGCTGGAGGACGTCGACTCGGAGCAGCCGGGGATCCTGCGCGTGCGCTGCCGCGCCGGGCAACGCTTCCGGCGCGTCGGCGATCTCGACCAGAGGCCCGACGGCCTCTGGCTGTCGAAGGTGGAGCTGCTGCCCCTGGATCCGCCGCGTCAGCCGGGTGCGGCCATGCAGCCGGCCGTCTCGGCGCTGCGGCAGGCCGTCTCCTCGCTACAGGCCCAGGACATCCACCCCTTCCTCGAGCCGCTGCGCTTCGACGACGCCGGATGGGTCGCCAACCGATGGTGCGAGCTGCTGCCGGTGCCGCTGTCGGCCCGGCAGAAGCTGATGGAGCTCGACGACCCGACGATCCGGCTGTCGCTGGTCGACGCCTTCCTGCGCGACAAGAAGATCATGATCGGCTGATCCGCCGATCCGCCGATCCGCCGATCTGCCGATCTGCCGATCGCCCCCCCGGGTGCGGCCTGCCTCAGCGCGGCGCCTCGAGCAGCTTGCGCACCGGCGCCGGAAGCCCCATGGCGAGCGCCTCCTCGCGGTGCATCCACCGGCCCTGCGGCAGCGCCGATTCCAGCGTGGCCAGGCGGGCGGCCGACAGCCGCCCCGGCAAGGTCCAGCGCAGGGGCTGCAAGGTCCAGTCGAAGTGCGTGAGGACATGCTCGAAGGCCGGCAGCCACTCGCCTTGGCCGGGCCAGCCGGCGGTCAGGGCGTCGGCGGCGGCAGCGTCGACGTACTCCGGCAGGCTCCACAGGCCCGCCCAGACGCCGGTGGCCGGCCGTTGCGTCAGCCACAGCCGGGGGCCGTGGCTCAGCCACAGCAGCGCGTGGCTGCGGCGTCCGCGGCGCAGGCGCCGCGTCTTCACCGGATAGCGCTCGGGCCGGCCTTCGCGCCGCGCGACGCAATCGGACGAGAGCGGGCACAGCAGGCAGTGCGGACGGCGCGACAGGCACACCGTCGCCCCCAGGTCCATCAGGCCCTGGGTGTAGACGTCGACCTCCCGTCCGGGCAGCAGCGCCTCGGCCTGTCGCCAAAGCGCACGTTCCTGCGCGGCCTCGGCGAGGTCGCCGGCGAATCCGAGCGCCCGCGTGAGCACGCGCTTGACGTTGCCGTCGAGGATGGCCGCGCGTTCGCCGAAGCAGAAGGCGGCGATCGCCGCGGCCGTCGAGCGCCCGATGCCGGGCAGTCCGGCCAGCGCCGCGCTGCTGGCCGGGAAGCGCCCATCGTGGTCGGCCACCACCACCTGCGCGCAGCGGTGGAGGTTGCGCGCGCGGCTGTAGTAGCCCAGCCCGCTCCACTGCGCCAGCACGTCGTCCAGCGGTGCTGCTGCCAGTGCATGAACGTCGGGGAAGCGCTCGAGGAAGCGGCGGTAGTAGTCGATCACCGTCGCCACCTGGGTCTGCTGCAGCATCACCTCGGAAAGCCACACCCGATAGGGATCGCGGCTTCCTTGCCAGGGCAGGTCATGGCGGCCATGCTCGCGCTGCCAGCGGACGACGCGGTCCGCCACCGTGGGCGCGCATGCCATCAGGCAGCGTCCCGGCGCAGGCCGCCCGCGGCAGGCCCTTCGGCTGGAGTGGCGCGCGAGCGCTCGACGAGCGCCGCGGCCGCGGCATCGACCCGCGAGAGCAGCTCGCCGAGCCGCGCATCGCCGGCCTCGACCTCGCCGATGCGGCGCTCGAGGTCGCCGGCAGCCGCCTGGATGCGCTCCAGCGCCTCGCGGCGGCGCTGGAAGCCACGCCGCCGCTCGTACAACTGCAGGTCGATCTGCGCCGTCGCCGCGCGGGCCCAGAGATCGAGTCCGGCCGAGATTCCTTCGAAGATCACCCGCAGGCGCGCCAGCAGCAGGCGCCGGAACTGCTCCGCGAACCCCGGCGAAGCCAGGCGCCAGATCTGCGAGATCGACAGGTATCGGCCGAAGTCGCGCTCGACACCGGCGAGGTCGTCGCGCACGGCCCCGAACTGCGGCACGGGCGCCAGCACGAACGCGAAGCCGAACTCCGCGTTCAGGCGCACGAAGCTCGCTTCCATCATCTGCCGCAGCTCGTCCACGGTCGAAGCGGCACGGCCGAGCGTGGATAGCAGCCGCTCGCACAGCACGGCGAACGCCTTGTGGATGCCGAGGTGGAAGGGCCGGCCGCGCGTGGCCTCGGCCATGGCATCGACCTCGAGGCGCAGGGCATCGGTGGACAGCGGGTCCAGCGCGATGCGCAGCAGCCGTGCCTGCACCGAGCGAAGCGCCGCGATGCGCGCGGCGCTGAGCTCGAAGTCGGTCGCGTCGGCCTCGATCCGCTGCAGCATGAGACGCACCTTGGCGGCGCTCTTGCCGCGCAGCCCGCGCAGCTCCAGCATCTGCTCGGCGTTCTGGCGTCGTTGGTCGGCGACGCGGCGCGCGGCCACGGCACGCAGGCGCTCGACGGCGTCGACCGTGGCGTTCGCCAGCAGCTCGCGCTGGCGCGGCATCAGCTCGGCGGCCACCGCATGCTCCAGTGCCGGCAGGCGGCTGCGGGCCATCTGCTCGGCGTCGCCCGAGATGCGCGCCGCCAGCGCGCTGCGTGCCGACAACGGGAAGACCCGCTGCGCAGGCACCTCGAGGATGCGCGCCGTGTCGCTGCGCTGGCGCTCGATCTGCACCTCGACCTCCCCTGGCGGCAGCAGCGGGTCGTCCAGCACGTCGATCTTGTTGAGCACGACGAAAGGCTCGAGCCGGCACGCCGAGAGGTGGTCGCGCCACATCGCGAGGTCGGAGCGCGTGACACCCGTGTCGGCGGCCAGGACGAAGACAACGGCGTGCGCCGACGGCAGCAGGCCCACCGTGAGTTCGGGCTCCGCGCCGATCGCGTTCAGGCCGGGCGTGTCCACCACCACGAGCCCGCGACGCAGCAGCGGATGCGGGTAGTTGATCAGCGCGTGTCGCCAGGCCGGCACCTCGAGCAGGCCGGCGGCATCGGGCAACGGGTTGTCCTCGGGCTGCCCGGGGTTCCAGAATCCCAGGGCACGGGCGGTCGCGACGTCCACGCGCTGGGTGCGCGTCACCGCGGCCAGCGCCGCTGCCAGGGACTCGGGGGCGCGTGGGTCCAGCGGCACGACTTGCCACGCATCGCGGTGGTGCCTCAGGT
>JBILNT010000120.1:0-11451 GCA_044374875.1 Rubrivivax sp. | reverse complement strand
GCCGTGATCGCGAAGCCGAGGATCTTCACCATGCGGGTGTCCACGCCCAGCGTCATCGCGCGCTGCTCGTCGGAGCCGATGCCGCGCAGCGCCAGGCCGAAACGGCTGCGCCGCACGGCGATCGACACCGCCACCGACAGCACCGCCAGCGAGAGCACCGTCAGGTAGACGGTGTCGCGCTCGGGCACCACCATCAGCACCCGCCCGACCGTGCCTGTGACCTGCTTTTCCCAGTAGGTGATGCCGTGGCGGATCAGCTCGGTCATGCCGAAGGTCAGCACGGCGAAGTAGGTGCCGCGCAGGTGCAGCACCAGCGCGCCCATCACCACCGCCACCGCGGTGGCGATGCCGGCGCCCAGCGCCACGGCCTGCAGCCAGCTCGTCGTCTCGAGGACGAGCGCGCTGGTGTAGGCGCCGATGCCGAAGAACGCCGAGGTGGCCAGCGAAAGGTAGCGCGTCGTGCCGCAGAACAGCGACCAGCTGCTGGCCAGCGCCACGTACATCAGGCAGGTCAGCGCCATCGAGACGACGAACTCGCTGCCGAAGTACGGGATGGCCAGCGCCCAGCCCGTGAGGCCGAAGAGCACCAGCAGGTCGCGCGTGAGGATCTGGCGGTCGGTCATGCCTGCACCTGCGCCTTCACTTCCGGGCGAACAGGCCGTTGGGCCTGAGCAGCAGCACGGCGATGAAGATGCCGTACGACAGCAGCGACTTCAGCGACGGGTTCGTGAAGTGCATGCCCACCGCCTCGACCACCCCGAGCAGCAGCCCGCCCGCCAGCGCGCCGCCCATGCTGCCGAAGCCGCCGAGCGTGATGACGATCAGCGCCGTGACGGTGTAGGGCTCACCCATCGCCGGGGCGATGGTGTAGGTCATGGACAGCAGGCAGCCGGCCACGCCGGACAGGCCCAGGCCGATGCCGAACATCAGCGGGTGCAGCTTCTTCGTGTCGATGCCCACGAGCTGCGCGCCGGTCGGTGACTGCATCAGCGCGCGCACCGCCTTGCCGTAGAGCGTGGTGCGCAGCAGCACGATCATCACGCCGGCGAACAGCAGCGACAGCGCCAGCACCAGCAGCTTGTTGGCCGCGAACTGCGCGCCGCCGAAGCTCAGCGGCTCGGTCAGGTAGTCGTAGCCGCGCAGCTCGCCGCCCCACACCCAGCTGGCGAAGTTCTGCACCAGGAACATCAGGCCGAAGCTGACCATCAGCGCACGGGCCTCGAAGACGTCGACGTTCGGGCTGGTGTCCGAGAGGCGGCGGAACCACAGGGCGTGGATCGCCAGCCCCAGCAGCATCGTCATCGCGAAGCTCACCGGGATCATCACCAGCGGCGACAGCCCGGTGGTGGTGGCCACCACCCAGGTGGTGAAGGCGCCGAGCATCAGGAACTCGCCGTGGGCGATGTTCAGGATGCGCATCAGCCCGTACTGCAGGTTCAGGCCCAGCGCGACGAGCGCGTAGACGCTGCCGGTGATGACACCGGAGGCGATCAGTTCGAGCCATCCGCCAAAGGACATGGGGTGCGCAGGCCAGCGAGGAGGGAGCCCCGCGCACGCATGGCGCGCGGGGGCGTCGGGGCATCGGCGAAGCCCGGCGCGGCGCGCACGGGCGCCGCCGGTGCCGAGGTCAGCGCCAGGCCGGCTTGGCCGGGTTGAGCTGCGCCGTGGCCACGCTCCTCGGCCACACCACCTCGAACTCGCCGTTCTGCCACTGGCCGACGGTGCCCGGGGTGCCGACGTTCTCGCTGCCCTGGAAGCGGATCTTGCCGAGGATGGTGTTGTGCTCGGTGCCGGCGACGTAGTCGCGGATCGCCTTGCGGTCGAGGCCGACACGGCCGACGGCCGCCGTCAGGATCTCCAGGCCCGCCCAGCAGGCGCCGCTGGCCCAGCGGTCCGGCTCCTTCTTCTGGCTCTTCACGTGGGCGTCGAAGTAGGCCTTGGCGGCCGCGCTGGTCTTCGAATTCCACGAGCCCATGCCCAGCACGCCCTCGGCGCCGGCCGGCGTCATCACGTTCTTGTAGAGCGGGAACGCGGTGCCCACGCTGGCATAGAAGAACTTCGGGTTGAAACCGATCTCCTTGCTCTGCCGGCTGGCCAGGATGGTGTCGGGCGGGTAGGTGAAGCCGATGAAGGCGTCGGGGTTCTTGTCCTTGATCGAGCGCAGCACGGGGCTCAGGTCCTTGACGCCGCCGGGATAGCTCTTGTCCTCGACCATCGAGATGCCGGAGCCCTGCAGCGCCACCTTGAACGCGGCGTAGTTCTCCAGGCCGAACAGGTCGTCGACGTAGATGCAGGCCACCGTCTTCGCGCCGTTGGCCTTGAGCATGTCGACGATGGCGTCGCACATCGGCTTGGGCTGCTGCAGCAGCAGGAAGAAGTACGGCAGCTTCATCTCGACCAGCCGGCGCGACAGGGCGGTGGGCGCGAGGAAGGGGTACTGGAAGCGGTTGGCCAGCGGCGCGACGGCGAAGTTCGCGTTGCTGCCCCAGGGCGGGAGCACCAGGTCGACCTTGTCGCTGCCCATCAGCTTCTCGTAGGTGCGCACGCAGGTCTCGACGTCGCTGCGGTCGTCGAAGCTGACCAGCTCGATCGGACGCCTGGTGCCCTTGACGTTCAGGCCGCCGGCGGCGTTCTGCTGCTCGGCCCACATCAGGTAGTTGGGCTCCTGGCTGGTCTGCGCGCCGCCGGTCCACGGGCCCGTGCGGGCCATGGCGTAGCCGATGCGGACCGGCCCGGTCTGGGCCAGCGCGAGGCCAGGCGCCGCCAGGGCAGCGGCTCCGGCGGCGACGGCCTTCAGGGCGGTGCGGCGGGAGGTGTCGGCCTGGACTGCAGCCGTGTCTCGGGTGTCGTGCGTCATCGGGGGTCTCCTGTGGGGTGCGGTGAGGTCCGCATCTGGATTACCAGACCGCGATCTTATGCAGCGTCGGCACGGCGCGCTCGACGTGACGTGCAGAACCCCTTGGGCTGCGGTCGCACATACCCAGGGCTTTCCCGAGGTTGGTCGATGAATCAGTGGTTCAGAAGGTGAAACCCGACTCGACCCGGTTGCCCGACAGCGGCTCCAGCAGCGGCAGCAGCGGCGCGAGCGGCCGGTAGCGCATCGCGACCTTGGTCGCGTACGCGAAGAAGCGCGGCAGGTCCTCGGCATAGCGCGGCTTGCCGTCACGGTGCTTGAGGCGGCAGAAGATGCCCAGCACCTTCAGGTGGCGCTGCAGGCCCATCCACTCCAGCGCGCGCCAGAACTCGCCGAAGTCGTGGGCCAGGGGCTCGCCCAGCGGCACGCCGGCACGCCGCGCCTGCTCCCAGTAGCGGGCGGCCCAGTCGATCTCGCGTTCCTCGTCCCAGGAGATGAAGGCGTCGCGCAGCAGCGAGGCCACGTCGTAGGTGACGGGGCCGCGCACCGCGTCCTGGAAGTCGAGGATGCCGGGGTTGGGGTCGGCCACCATCAGGTTGCGCGGCATCCAGTCGCGGTGCACCGCCACCACCGGCTGCGCCAGCGCGCTGGCCACCAGCAGGCGGCACACGCCGATCCAGGCGTTGCGCTGGTCGTCGTTCCACTGCACGCCGAACTCGCGTTGCACGCACCACTCGGGGAACAGCGCCAGCTCGCGTGCCAGCAGCGCCTCGTCGTAGGGCGGCAGGGTCTCGGCAGGCACGTGGGCCTGCCAGTGCACCAGTGCGCGCACGGCGTCGCGCATCAGCATGTCGGCCTGCGAAGGCGTGGCCTCGCGCAGCGCGTCGAGGTACAGGCGCCGGCCGAGGTCGTCGAGCAGCAGGAAGCCCTGCGCTGCATCGCACTCCAGCACGCGCGGGCCGTGCAGCCCGGCCGACTGGATCAGCCCGGCCACGTGGACGAAGGGGCGGACGTCCTCCTGCGGCGGCGGCGCGTCCATCACGATCAAGTGGGTGGCGCCGGCACGCACGCGGAAATAGCGGCGGAAGCTGGCGTCGGCCGATGCCGCGGCGAGGCTGGCGGGGTCGATTCCGTGGCGGCCGGACACATCGGCAAGCCAGCGTTCGAAGCGCTCGCGGCGGGCCTCGTCGGCCCAGGTGATCGGCGGCAAGGCAGATGGGTCGGTCATGGATAATCGATTCTATCGACCGGTCCCGTACCGGCCCCGCACCGGCGCCCACCCGCCCCACGCATGCGAAAGACTCCGCTGGCCGCGGCAGCGGCTCTCCTGCTCGGCGCCGGGCCGGCCTGGACGCAGGGCGCGGCGGCCGTGATGCCAGCGCCCGCGGCAATCCCCGCGCCAGCGGATGCGGCCGCCAGCCCTGCACGCCGGCCCTCGATCGTGCTCAAGGCACGCTCGCTGAACGGCCGCCCCGAGCTCGACGCGGCAGCCGAAGGCGAGGTGGAGCTCGAGCGCGAGGGCCTGGTGCTGCAGGCCGACCGCCTGACCTACGACCAGGTGGAAGACCGCGCCCGCGCCAGCGGCAACGTGCGCGTCCGCCGCCCGGGCCAGAGCTTCTGGGGCCCGGCGCTGGAGCTGCAGGTGCAGCGCTTCCAGGGTTTCTTCGAGCAGCCGCGCTTCGAGCTCGAGCGCCAGGGTGCGGGCGGCAGCGCGGCGCGGGTGGACTTCATCGACAGCGCGCGGTCGGTGGCCATCGACGCCCGCTACACCAGCTGCCCGCGCGACGGCTCGGGCGACCCCGACTGGGTGCTGCAGGCCGACCGCGTGAGCCTGGACGTCGAGCGCAACGAAGGCGTGGCCGAAGGGGCGGTGCTGCGCTTCCTCGGCACGCCGATCCTCGCCCTGCCGAAGTTGTCGTTCCCGCTGTCGGACGCCCGCAAGTCGGGCTGGCTGCCGCCGAACATCAACCTCGACAGCCGCAGCGGCCTGGTGGTGGCCGTGCCGTGGTACTGGAACCTGGCGCCCCACCGCGACATGACCATCGTGCCGCGGGTGGTGACGCGCCGCGGCGTCGGCGCCGAGGCGGAGTTCCGCTACCTCGAGCCGCGCTTCGACGGCGTGCTGACGGGCGACGTGCTGCCGGCCGATCGCCTGGCAGACCGCACGCGCAGCGCACTGCAGTGGCGCCACGACGGCCTGGCGGGCGCGCGCTGGCGCTACGGCGTCGACGCGCTGGGCGTCTCCGACGACGCCTGGTGGAAGGATTTCCCCGACGCGTCGCGCAGCCTCACGCCCCGCCTGCTGGCGCAGCGCGCGTTCCTGGAACGGGCCTTCGAACTCGGCGCGGCCGAGGGCCTGGCCTACGCCCGGCTGCAGCGCTGGCAGGTGCTGCAGGACGCCGACTCGCCGCTGCTCGCGCCTTACCAGCGAAGCCCGCAGCTGGGCGCTCGACTCGGCGGCGCCGCGGCCGGGTTCGAGGCCACGATCCAGGGCGAGTTCAACCGCTTCACGCTGCCGCCCGGCGAGTTCGACGTGGCGCGGCCCACGGGCGACCGGGTGCACCTGCTCGGCTCGCTGGCGCGGCCGTGGCGCGTGCCCGGCGGCTTCGTGGTGCCGCGCCTGGCCTTGAACGCCGCGGACTACCGCCTCGACCGTCCGTTGCCCGACGGCCGCACCAGCGCGTCCCGTGTGATACCGACCTTCAGCCTCGACGCCGGGCTCGAGTTCGAGCGCGAGACCTCCGGCTTCGGCCGCCGCCTGCGCCAGACGCTGGAGCCGCGATTGCTCTACGTGAACACGCCCTACCGCGCCCAGGCCGGGCTGCCGAACTTCGACTCGGCCGGCAAGGACTTCAACGACATCTCGATCTTCACCGACAACGCGTTCTCGGGTGTCGACCGCGTCTCCGACGCCCACCAGCTCACCGCCGGCGTGGCCACGCGCGTGGTCGATGCCGCCAGCGGCGTCGAGGTGCTGCGGCTGGCCGCGGTGCAGCGCTTCCTGTTCGACGACCAGCGCGTGACGCCGCGCGCCGACGGCGGCGTGGACGGCCCGCCGATCGACCAGCGCTTGTCGGACCTGCTGCTGCGCGGCGCCACCAACCTCGTGCCGGGCTGGACGCTGGAGGGCGCGCTGCAGTTCGGCGCCAGCGAATCGCGGCTGGTGCGCTCGATCGCCTCGGCGCGCTATTCGCCCGGGCCGTACCGCACGATAGGCACCACCTACCGCCTCGCGCGCGGGCTGAGCGAACAGGTGGAGCTGGGCTGGCAATGGCCGATCGCCGGCACGGCGGCCGACGCCCCGGCCGCCGGCCCGGGCACCGGCAGCTGCCAGCGGCGCTGGTACTCGGTGGGCCACGTCAACTACAGTCTGCGCGACAGCCGCCTGACCGATTCGCTGGTCGGCTTCGAGGTCGACTCCGGGTGCTGGATCGGCCGCATCGTCGCCGAACGGCAGTCCACCGGCCGCAGCGAAGCCACCACCCGGCTGCTGCTGCAGCTCGAACTCGTCGGCCTGTCGCGACTGGGCTCCAATCCGCTGCGGGTCTTGAGGGAGAATATTCCCGGCTACCGACTGCTGCGCGACGATCCCCGAGACGCGCCATCCGCCTCCTCCCCATGACCGCACATCTCCTGCCCTGGCGCCGCATCGTCGTCGCCGTCCTGCTGGCCGGTGCCGCCTGTGCGGCCGCCGCGCAGTCGCTCTCGCTCGGGCGCACGCCGGCCCGCAACGGCGACTACATCACCGTGGTGGTCAACCAGGAACTGGTGACGGCGGGCGAGGTCGACGCGCGGATGCAGCAGGCGCGGATGGCCGCAGCGCGTGCCAACCAGCGCCCTCCAGCCGACGACGAACTGCGCAAGCTCGCGCTGGATTCACTGATCGAGGAGCGCGTGATCGTCACCCACGCGCGCTCGAGCGGCGTGCGCGTGGACGACGGCGACATCGACCGCGCGGTGCAGAACATCGCGGCGCAGAACCAGCTCAGCGTCGAGCAGCTGCGCCTGCGGCTGCGCGAGCAGGGCCTGGACTACGCGCGCTTCCGTGCCAACCTGCGCGACCAGATCCTCATCGAGCGCGTGCGCGAGCGAGAGGTCTACGGCCGCATCCGCGTGAGCGACGAGGAGGTCGAGCGCTTCCTGGCGCAGCAGAAGGGCAACGCCGAGCTGAACATCGCGCAGATCCTCGTGACCGTGCCCGAGGGCGCCGACGATGCCACCGTGGCGCAGCGCCGCGCGCTGGCCGAGCGGGCGCTGGCGCGGGTGCGTGCCGGCGAGGCCTTCGACGCGGTGGCGCGCGAGGTCTCGGAGGACGGCAACCGCCAGCGCGGCGGCGAGATCGGCCTGCGCCCTGCCGACCGCCTGCCCGACGTGTTCGTCGAGGCGGTTCGCGGCATCGGCACCGGCGAACTGGCGCCCACGCTGCTGCGCTCTGGCGCGGGCTTCCACGTGCTCAAGGTGCTCGAGCGGCGCGACGGCAGCGCCGCGCGCGTGACGCAGACGCGTGCCCGCCACATCCTGCTGCGGGCGTCGCCCCAGGCCGGCGCCGACGCCGTCTCGCGGCGGCTCGACGAATTCCGCCAGCAGATCGTCTCCGGGCAGCGCACCTTCGAGGCGCTGGCGCGCGAGTTCTCCGAGGACGCCTCGTCGGCCGCCGGTGGCGACCTCGGCTGGGCGTCGGCCGGCACGATGGTGCCCGAGTTCGAGGAGGCCATGAACCGCCTGCCCGTGGGCGGCGTCTCGCCGCCGGTGATCTCGCGATTCGGCGTGCACCTGATCCAGGTGATCGAGCGCCGCGAGGTGGCCATCGAACCGCGGCAGCTGCGCGAACAGGCCCGCAACGTGCTGCGCGAGCAGAAGTTCGGCGACGCCTACACCGAGTGGGCGAAGGAGCTGCGCACGCTGGCCTACGTCGAGATGCGCGAGCCGCCGCAATGACGAGGCCCCGCCGCCCAGGCCAGCCACGCCCGCGGCCGTGAAGCACGTCGCCCGCAAGCGCTTCGGGCAGCACTTCCTGACCGACACGGCGGTCATCGACGACATCGTCCGCGCGGTCGATCCGCGGCCCGGGCAGGCGCTCGTCGAGATCGGCCCTGGCCTGGGCGCCATCACCCAGCCGCTGCTCGAACGTGCGGGCAAGCTCACGGTCATCGAGCTCGACCGCGACCTCGCGGCGCGGCTGCGCGGCCGCGCCGGCATCACCGTCGTCGAGGCCGACGTGCTGACGGTCGACTTCGCCGCCCTGGCCGCCGCCGCCAGCCGCAGGCTGCGCATCGTGGGCAACCTGCCCTACAACATCTCCACGCCCATCCTCTTCCACCTGCTGGAGGCGGCCGCGCAAGTGGAAGACCAGCACGTGATGCTGCAGAAGGAAGTGTGCGACCGCATGGCGGCCGCGCCGGGCAGCAAGGCCTACGGGCGGCTGTCGGTGATGCTGCAGTGGCGCTACGACATCGAGCACGTGCTCGACGTCCCGCCCGAGGCCTTCGACCCGCCGCCGCAGGTGGATTCGGCGGTCGTGCGCATGGTGCCGCTGCCCGATGCACCGGCCGTGGACGAGGCTTTGCTCTCCGAAATCGTCGCCGTGGCCTTCTCGCAGCGCCGCAAGCTGCTGCGCCACACCCTGGGCCGCTGGCTCGAGGAACGCGGTGCGGCGCCCGGCTTCGACCTGCAGCGGCGGGCCGAGGAGGTGGGGGTGCAGGAGTACGTGGGGCTGGCGTTGCGGGTGGCGGCGGGCTGATCAGGCCGTCACGGTACTGCGCTTTCGGGCTCAGCGATGCGGCCGTCTCAGCCAAGCCGCTGTCGCCGCCACGGCGTCACGCCGCGCCTGCTCACGGGCATGAAGATCGGCCGGTTTGTTCAGCTGCAGCTTGTATGGCGAGCCCTGGCGGATGGTCTGCGCGGCAACGGGCGCAGCGGCGCTTTCCAGTACACCCTGCACGTGAAGGCGGCGGCTCTCGGCCACGGCCAGGACAAGCGGCAGTGCACTGGCTGACTCGGCCCACTGGCGCGCCGTCGAGCAGTCGGCACAACGGCAGCTCCAGGCGAGGCCTCGCAGCGCGTGATCGCCCGGCGCTCGCGCGGGCATCGAGAGAAAGGCTTCGTGCGCGGCCGCCACGCGGTCGAGCAGCGATGCAGCCGCCGGGGTGCGCGCCGCAACATCCCTTCCGACGGCCTCGATCAACGGCACCAGGCTCAGCAGCGGGTACGACGCGGGACGACGCAGCACCGCTTCGATCAGGCGGGCGAGACTCACCCGCGAGCGAGGAGCCAGCGCCAGTGCGCGCGCCAGGTCGCAGGTGAGCTCGAGCAGCAGCGGCGCGTCGGCCTGCCTTCTCGCCAGGGACGCTGCCTCGAGCGCGGTGGCCATGCGTTCGGTGCGCGCCAACAGCGCCGTGAGCACCTCGTCCAGAGCGGCGTCGTCGAGCCCCGCCTCCAGCCAGCGCGCGACCAGCGCAGCCGCGTCGAAAGCCGTGCCGCGGCCGCCGCCAGTCCCGAGGTGACCGTGAACGGGCATGTCACCAACCCAGGCAGCGATCAGTCCACGAAGCCACGGCCGCCCCCGAGCGACCTGCAGCGCCGCGATAGACGCCACGTGGTCGACGACCAGCGCGGCCGCGCCAAAGCCCCGCATGACTCGCATCGCCAGATCCGCAGCGGGCAGCCTGGCAGCAATCACGGCGTAGTCGTCAAACCGGCTGTCGGGGCCGTCACGGCCGCGGCTTCGCGCCTCCAGCAGGTCGGCAACGGCCGCCACGAGGCTCGTCAACGCGGGGGGTGAAGGTCCATCGGCATCGGCACGCGCCCGCATGACGAGTTCCTGAAGGGCCGCATCGAAGTCCGATGCGAACCGGGAACGCCAGGCCCCCAGCGGCGACTGCAGCACCACCGCGGCACGGCGGTACCAGTAGTCGAGCGTCTCGCCGTAGTTGCCCATGTAGCCCTCGTACTCCTCGTCGACGAGGTGCTCGGGGCCGGTGTCGGTGAGGCTCCATGCCAAGGCCGGATCCACGTGCAGCGCTCGCCGCGCCTGCGGCTGCCCCTGCGCGTCGACCCAGAAGTCGAGGGTCAGCTGGTCCTCGATCAGCTCGTCCGGCACGGGGTCGGCCGCTCGACCGCCACGTCGGCGGTACCCGCTGTCGGGGAAGGTGGCCGTCCAGGTCTGGTGCACCTCGGCCAGCGCCAGGCTCACCTCCAGGCCCAGCACCCGTGCAGCCGCCCGCAAGGCCAGCGCACGAGGGCGGTCGCCGGCCTTCAGTAGGTGCCAGCGCAACCCGTGTTCGGTGTATTCATGGTCCAGCAGCAGCACACGCGTCGCGGTGCAGGGCCCCTGCCCGGTCTCGAACGCGGCGGACAGCAGCCGCACCAGACCGGGGTCAGCCGGCATGGCCGTCGGCGCGGCATCGCGGGGCAGCACGAGATCGAAGGTCAACGCCACGCGCCAACCCTCCTCCACCGGCAGCACCTCGTGGCGGCAGTCTGCGTAGAACGCGAACCAGCGCAGCGTGGCGGCCTGGCCCAGCTGCTGCGATTCGAAACGCTCCTCGCTGCCACCATGGCGCACGCACAGCGCCCCGCCGAGATGCGCCGAAGCCCACACCACCACGAGCGTGGCCACCATGCCGGGCCGCTTCTCGGTGTCCTGGTGCGGCTTGAAGAACTGGCCCTGGCCGTAGACCAGCAGGTTGTGCAGGCTGGCCTGCAGCTGCTCGAGCCCCAGCGCGCTGGCAACCTCGCGTTCGAGCGCCGCGAAGGCACCCTCGCTCCAAAGCAACGTCACGTCGTCGGCGGCAATCTCGCCAGTGTGTCGCACCGCGGCGTCGAGCAGCGTCTGCTCGCGCCGCCCGAAGCGCGCCGGCGTGCTGGCGCGGTGCAGCGCCTCGGCCAGCGCAGGCGTCAGGGGCGCGGTCAAGGCCCCCACGCCGTCGACCTCCACCCGCAGCACCTCGCCAGGCAAGCGGCCCTGTGCCGCGAAGACCGGCGCCGCGCCGCCCTGCCGATTCGGGGCAGCCTGCGCGGACGCATCCAGGGAAGACAGGTGCGCAAGCAGCGGACTGAGCGGCATGTCGGGGGGCAGGATGGCAAGGGTGCAAGCATAGCGGCGGACGCTGCCATGCAACCGCCGGGCAATCGCCACCTCCTGGTGCGCTACGGGGGGTGGGGGCCGGAGCGCGGCCGACGAACTGCACGCCCAGCGGCAGCCCTTGGGGCGTCCAGTGCAGCGTCACGCGCATCGCCGGCCCGCCAGCGAGGTTGGCGGAGCAGGGTAAAGGGCACCTGGGCAAGGGGGTCCCGCCCGCCCCTTCACCGACTCTTCATCGTCTCTTCAACGACGAGCCCCTGAACGCTTCCCGCTGGGCCTTCAACGCCGGCCGGTCGACATGCCGGGCGAGCTCGGCCACGTCGCGCTCGCCCACGCCTGCGCGCCGGAAGTGGGGCTGCCACCCCGCGACCACGTCGCACACGCGGCGCACCTCGTCGATGGCCGCCTGCCGCCTGAGAGCCTGAGAGTTTTTCTCGCCATCTTGGTAATTGGCATGCAACTGGCTAATCTTTGACCATGAGCGAACCCCAGCACCAAGGCGAGGCGCCGGTCG
>JBILNT010000266.1:0-3370 GCA_044374875.1 Rubrivivax sp. | reverse complement strand
CAGGTCGATGGCCATGTAGCGCCCGCTGGGCTTGAGGTCACAGATGACCGGTACCTTGCGACGCACGCGCTCGAAGTCGTCGATCGTCCACTCCACGCCGGCGGCGTGGGCCATGGCCAGGAAGTGCAGCACCGCATTGGTCGAGCCGCCGGTGGCCATGATCACCGCCACCGCGTTCTCGATCGACTTGCGGGTGACGATGTCGCGCGGCTTGAGGTCGGCCTTGACGGCTTCCACCAGCACGCGCGCCGCTTCGGCGGTGTAGGCGACGATGGGGTCCTCGACGTTGGCCATCGTCGAGGAGAAGGGCAGGCTCATGCCCAGCGCCTCGAACGACGACGACATGGTGTTGGCGGTGTACATGCCGCCGCACGAGCCGCTGCCAGGGATGGCCCGACGCTCGATCTCGCAGAAGTCTTCCTCGCTCATCTTGCCGGCGCTGAACTGGCCGACGGCTTCGAACACGCTGACGATGTTCAGGTCCTGGCCCTTGTACTTGCCCGGCAGGATGGTGCCGCCGTAGACGTAGATCGCCGGGACGTTGGCGCGCAGCATGCCCATCATGCCGCCGGGCATGTTCTTGTCGCAGCCGCCGATGACGAGCACGCCGTCCATCCACTGCCCGCCGACGCAGGTCTCGACGCAGTCGGCGATGACCTCGCGCGACACCAGGCTGTACTTCATGCCCTCGGTGCCCATCGACATGCCGTCGCTGATGGTGGGCACGCCGAACACCTGCGGGTTGGCGCCGGCGGCCTTCAGGCCGTCGACCGCGGCATCGGCCAGGCGCTGCAGGCCCGAGTTGCAGGGCGTGATCGTCGAGTGGCCGTTGGCCACGCCGATCATCGGCTTGCCGAAGTCCTTCTCGGTGTAGCCCATGCCGTAGTACATCGAACGGTTGGGGGCGCGGGCCACGCCTTCGGTGATGTTCTTCGAGCGGCGGTTGTAGGACATGTCGGTTCCTTCGGGGGGAGCACGTATGGCCGGCGGGGCAGCACCGGCAAGGCAGCGATTGGCGTGACGCGCGAATGGGCGCCTCCAATCGATTGACAACCCGTGATCGTACCGCCTGTGCGGCGCCACGCCACTCCACGCCCCGCGTCGCCTGGGAGGCCATGCAGATGCAGGCCGCCGTCAGAGCGGTGCCGGCCGGCATCGTCCCGCCCTGGGCGCCACCGTTTGTCGAGCGACTTGTCGCACACATCCGGGTCCACCCCGGCGGGCGGTGACAATCCGTCGTCTCGCAAGGAGTCCGCGCGATGCTCGTGCACCCCCAGTTCGACCCGGTGGCCATCGCCATCGGCCCGCTCCAGATCCACTGGTACGGCCTGACCTACCTGGCCGCCTTCGGCCTGTTCCTGTGGCTCGCGACGCTGCGGGTGCGTCAGCCCCAGTTCTCGAGGCGAGGCTGGATGCGCAGCGACGCGGAGGACCTGCTGTTCTGGGGCGTGATGGGCGTGGTCGTCGGTGGGCGCATCGGCTATGCGCTCTTCTACAAGCCAGGCTACTACCTGGCCCATCCGCTCGAGATCCCGATGGTCTGGAAGGGCGGCATGTCCTTCCACGGCGGGTTGCTCGGGGTCGTCGTCGCCATGGCCATCCATGCGCGGCGCAGGGGTCGTCCCTTCCTCGAGCTCATGGACCTGATCGCGCCGTGCGTGCCCACAGGGCTGGCCTGCGGACGCATCGGCAACTTCATCAACGGCGAACTCTGGGGGCGCGCGGCGGACCCCTCGCTGCCCTGGGCCATGGTGTTCCCGCAGAGCGGGACCGAGCTTCCCCGGCATCCCTCCCAGCTCTACCAGTTCGCCCTGGAGGGGCTGCTGCTGTTCGTGCTGCTGTGGCTCTACGCGCGCAGGCCGCGCGCCATGGGCCAGGTGGCCGGTGCGTTCCTTTTCGGGTACGGCGTGCTGCGCTTCGTGGCAGAGTACTTCCGCGAGCCCGACAGCTTCCTCGGCCTGCTGGCCCTGGGCATGAGCATGGGCCAGTGGCTATGCATCCCGATGGTGCTCGGCGGCGCGGCCTTGTGGTGGTGGGCCGCCGGGCGGTCCGCCGGCGGCAGGTAGGATCGAGCGATGCGCCAGATCTTCCTCGACACCGAGACCACCGGCCTGTCGGCCGAGAACGGCGACCGCATCATCGAGATCGGATGCGTCGAACTGCTCAACCGGCGGCTGTCGGGCAACGACAAGCACTTCTACCTCAACCCCGAGCGACCCAACCACCCCGATGCGGTGCGCATCCACGGGCTGACCGACGAGTTCCTGGCCGACAAGCCGAAGTTCGCCCAGATCGTCGACGAACTGATCGACTACGTGGCCGACGCCGAGGTCGTGATCCACAACGCGGCCTTCGACGTCGGCTTCCTCGACGAGGAACTCAGGCGACTGGGTCGCCCGCCGATCGCTCGCGTGGTCGGCCGCATCACCGACAGCCTGGTGATGGCCCGCGAGATGTTCCCGGGCAAGAGCAACTCGCTCGACGCCCTTTGCCGGCGGCTCGAGGTGGACAATTCGAACCGCACGTTCCACGGTGCGCTGCTCGACGCCGGCCTGCTGGCCGAGGTCTACATCCGCCTGACCCGCGGACAGGATTCGCTGGTGATCGACACGCGCGAGGAGGGCACTTCCAGCGTGAGCACCCAGGCGATCGACCTCTGTGCCTTCGATCTCCCGGTCATCCGCGCGACCGACGCCGAGGCCGCCGCGCACGCCGCCGTGATGGCCGACATCGACAAGGGCTGCGGGGGCAAGGCGATCTGGCGCGAGGTCATGGCATAATACGGGGCTATCCCGGACGCCGGAGACGGATTTCCGGGCAGTTAGCTCAGCGGTAGAGCACTGCCTTCACACGGCAGGGGTCGCAGGTTCGAACCCTGCACTGCCCACCAAGACGAAAGCCTCGCAAGTCATTGATTTGCGGGGCTTTTTTTCGTCCTCCGGTATGCGCAGACACCTGAGCCGAGCACGGGCTCCATGGAGCTGACGAGAAGGGCCGGGTTCGAAATGGCTGTGCTCATGCCGCTCATTCCAGATGGAACACGACGCTGCGCAGCCGCGTGTAGGCGAGCAGTCCGCCCACGCCGCCTTCCGGACCGAAACCCGACATCTTGACCGGCTCGGCGCCCAGGCCGGTCACGTTCGACGCAGAGGGCGAAGCGGTGGCATTCACCACCACCGAGCCGGCTTGCAGCCGTAGGGCCAGCCTCCGGGCCTGCGCGGTTTCGCGGGTCCAGACCGTGGCCTCCGGAGTTCGACACTTCGCCGCCGTTTTTGGTCCACGCCGAGGGGTGGCCGCCATAGGAATCAAGGACTTAGCAGCGGTTTTCCGGATCGGCGTGTAGTGTAAACATTGCGCATTGTGGGTAGTT